>DATBEX010000162.1:0-6751 GCA_036558805.1 Candidatus Udaeobacter sp. | reverse complement strand
TGGTCAATCCGCGCCTCGGTGCAGGCACAAAGGCTTTCTAGGAGCATTTGGTATTTAATCCTGCGCCTTCACATGATTTCGAAGACTAACGGTTTAAGGGACGAACCAGATAGCAAGCAGTCGCGCTTGTGAGACCTCGTCCTCACCGTTATTTGTGCGGATTGGTTATAACGCTGTGCCTGCTTTTTCTTAGCGCAGTAAATGATGGCTCGGCACAGACTGCGAACCAGGCCCAGCTAACTCGGGAACAAGCTCCCTCGGCGTTTCCTGCGACGGTTCCAAGTAGTGCGGAGGGTGGCAATGTCGCCGCTGCCCCCGGCGACGCCGAGCTCGGCGAGCAACACATTCTTAAGCGCGTCGAGGAGTATCAACCATTCACAATCTCCGCTGGTACGCCTTTTTACTGGACCTCCAATGTAGCCCTCACGCGCAGCGGGGTGCAGAGCGATTTTGTCGTCGCGCCGGCAGTTGCAGCGTTTTACGAACCACGAATTACCAGCAACTTGTACGGGTTGATCGATGTGCGAGAGCAGCTCTTTTACTACGACCGATTCGACAACTTCAATTTTGGAAGCTTTGATGTTGAAGTCGGCTTCAGATATCTCGTGCCGCAATGGCACAATCTGCTTTTGCGCTTGGAGTACGATTACAACCGGTTGACGGAGAAAAACAGCTTTGCAGCCTTCTTTCAAAACCATTCCTTCATCATAGACGCGTCGATTCCGTTTCAGTTTGGTCGCGCTCAGACGCTCACCTTGGGTGTCGACCTGAATATCAGCGCCGCGGCCGACGAATCTGGACAGCCCCCAAACATCAACGCGATTTCAGCGCAACGAAGTGATTATGCCGCCTATCTCGGTTACACCGCATTTCTCACGCGATCCTTCTTCATCAACGCCGTCGGCACGCTCGTTGTGCGCCAGTATTATGAAGGTGGTCGCGATGACATCAGCGAAATTCTTGCGCTAACTGCTAACTATCGCGTGAATAAGTATCTTACCGTGAGCGCTGTGAGTACCTTGGCAGCAAGCCAATCGAACCAAAGCGTTTTCGATTACCAGGTTGCCAACCTTGGTGGCGCAGTGGCTCTGCAGGTGAAGTTTTAGCTTCCATCGACAACTTGTCCGGGACCTCAAGGCGCCTACGGAATAACGAGAGTCTGGCCAACCGTAAGTTTCTTCGGGTCGTGGATGCCCTTCCTGTTCGCCTCTAGGATTTCTTTCCAGCGGGCGGGTGACTTATAAAACTTTCGCGAAATAGAAAAGAGCGTATCGCCAGATTGCACGACGTAACTTCGGTCTGCTTTTTTGGAGACGGTTTTTGTATCATGCTCCTGTGATTTGTCGGTGACAGTTCGCGCCGGCGCTCCCCGCGCCTCCAGCTGTTTGTGCAAATCAAGGTTCTCGTTTCGCAACCGGACCGCCTCAGCCCGTGTGATGACCGAATCGCCAGACAATACGGTCAGCGCGGCGATTTCATCATGTTTTATGGAGTTTTTGACATCGGTGGCGTGAACGCCATTGGGGCTTAATGCAAGACAACGTCTAAAATGGTGCAGCGCACTGACGGGATCGTTGAGCTTGTCGTCATAAAGAAGAGCCAACTTGTAATGGATCTCAGCGGAGCGCGGACTGTCATCGAGAGCGGCTTCATAGAGGTTGATTGCGCGTGCAAAGTCGCCCTGTGTTGCCTTCGAATCTGCGTCTTGCATCAGCTGCGAGTAGCGCGAAGCGACCATGCGATCGCAGGCTCCTAAACCAAAAATGAAAAGGACCGACAGCCAAACACAGGCCGGCCTTGTTTTTCCCCGCGATGGAGACACGAAATAGGATTGGACAGGCCGAAACTTGTCAGTGAACGACATCGTCGCCAATTTGCTTACCTGTGAGTGTGCGCGCTTTCCAATTCTTTTTCTGGACAGCAGCGTTATTTTTGCTCCCCGACGCGAGTCTGAACGGAGCCCTTTCTATCGGAACAACGTACCGGTTGAATTTTATCGATATTGATGGGGGCAAACTTTCCACAACTGACGGACATGTGACGATCATCGTGCTGACAACGCCAGCAGACAGAGAGAAGGCGCGCACCGTGGGTGACCGTGTTCCCGAACACTGTCTCGGCAATCCGGATTACAGGATGATCACGGTTCTTCGTTTTACGCGGAGACATCTTGCGCTTGGGCGAAGGATCGCCACCGCGCTCGTCTGGCATCGCGTTAATGAAGAGGCCAGCCGACTGCAAGCGCGATACAGCGCGAAGGGGATTGAACGTGATGCCCGGAAAGATCTCTTCGTTGTCACCGATTTTGATGGTTCGATCTCGTCGCAACTGGGTGATTCAAGCGGTGGAACGGATTTTTGCGTTTTCGTGTTCGCACGGAACGGCGAGTTGCTAGCTCAATGGCATGGAGTTCCCAGTGCGGAACAATTGGCTAGCGCGGTGAAGTGATTTCTGCGGGCAAAGCTTCCCGAAGTCACAAACCTCTAGTACTTCGGCACGTTGGGATCGATTTGATCCGACCACGCATCGATTCCGCCTTCTAGATTGTAGACATTGGCAAAGCCACGCTCCTGCAGCAATTGCACTGCCTGCGCACTGCGCATCCCACTGTGACAATGAACAACAATCGGCTTCTCGCGCCTCAGTTCGTCTAGCCGTTCGGTAATTTCTCCCAAGGGGACTAACTTTGCGCCGTCAATCCGGGCGATCTCGTATTCGAACGGTTCGCGCACATCGACGAGTTCGACTGGCTCGCCTGCGTCCATCCTCCGCTTTAGCTCAAGCGGAGACATCACGAGGATCGGTTCGTCGTGGTGCATTCCGCAAAATTCTTCGTAATCGATGGGCGAAAAGATGGTTGGATTCTCGCCGCACACGGGACATTGCGGATCCCGGCGCAGATTGAGTTCGCGAAATTTTACCTTAAGCGCATCGAAATGGAGAAGACGTCCAACGAGTACGTCACCAATTCCCAGAATCAGTTTCAACGTCTCAATTGCCTGAAGCATTCCGATGATTCCCGGCAGAACACCAAGCACGCCCGCCTGCGCGCAGTTCGGAACTGATTCCGGTGGAGGTGGCTCGGGAAAAAGGCAGCGATAACATGGCCCGCCGAGGTGCGGGGCGAAAACCGTGGTCTGTCCCTCAAAACGAAATACGGAGCCGTAGACATTCGGCTTCCGCGCAAAAACACAGACGTCGTTTGACAAATATCGGGTCGGAAAATTATCCGATCCATCAACGACCAGGTCGTACCGAGACACAAGTTCAGAGGCATTTTCGCTTGAGAAACGGCACTTGTGTAAATCGATCCCAATCTGCGGATTGATGTCGCGCAGCCGATCTCGAGCTGATTCTAACTTCCCTCGACCGATGTCTTTTGTTCCATGAAGAATCTGCCGCTGAAGATTGGAAAGATCGACTTCGTCAAAGTCGACAATGCCGATTGTCCCGACGCCAGCGGCCGCCAGATACAATGCAGCAGGCGACCCCAGCCCTCCGGCGCCTATGCATAAGACGCGTGCCGCTTTGAGTCGACTCTGCCCCTCGGATGTAACCTCGGGCATGATGAGATGGCGGGAGTAGCGCTGTAGTTCCTCGACGTCCAGGTGCATCGCGCCGCTGCGGCGCTCGTCAATAATGCTGCGGTTCATTTCGCAGCGGTACTTTAGCACAAAGTCTCTAAGTCGGAGTGGGGATCGGTGATTCGCTAATCCGAACACACTTTCCGCGCTCTTGGCATCTCATCGAAAGCATCCCAGGTGAGAGCTCTTCAATGCTTGAGCTATTCTGTGACTTTTACCGGTGTTCCGACGGGGGCGTTCTCGTAAAACGTTCTCGCCATTCCTTTCGGCAGGCGAATACAACCGTGAGAAGCAGCAAAGGGTGGTACATAGCCCTGATGCATTGCGTAACCGCCTCTGAAGAACATGGCGTAGGGCATTTGGGCGCCATCGAAATGGCTACCCGACGGGCGTTTATCTTTCCGGGCGTCAATGTTTGATCTCACCACGTTGCCATAATCGTCGACATAATCGCCGAATATCGTTGAAACGTGGTCCGGGCTTTTTGAGAGAACAGAATAGCTCCCGGGCGGCGTTGAAAAGCCAGGCTTACCGGTTGAGACGGTTGATTCGCCAACCAAACGTTTGCCCTTGTAAAAGTAAGCTTTCTGTTCGCCGATATGAACAACGATCCTGGCCGGCCCGGAAGCGCCGTCCTCATTCCACCAGCCCACTTCGGTGGCACGAGGGAAGGGGCCCTCGGGAAGAGTCTCGCAGCCGCAAATGATCAGGGCGAACAGGCACATACCTGCAATGCGGAGGAAACAACCGGGGTTCATGAAGGCGGATATTTATCCGCGTTTAGTTAGGCCCCTTCAACTTAAATTATGTCGCAAACCGGGGCCTGGATCAGACGCCGATACGGGACGAGGAGCAATCGCGAATATTCAGGTCATATGGCTCATCCTGAACGAGCGGTGGGATTGACGCTCGATGGGTCCGTCAATACGCTCTATGACATGCAGACTGTGCAATCGCCGATTAATTTGGAGAATTGGATCGAGGCAAACCGCGAGAAATTCAAGCCGCCGGTAAGCAATCGTTATCTGTACAACGGCCGCGACTTTTTCGTGATGGTGATCAAAGGGCCCAACGCTCGGAATGATTTTCATCTTGTGGACTCGGAGGAATATTTTTACCAGCTTAAAGGCGACATTAAGGTGCGGGTCCGCGAAGGTGACCGCATAGTCGATCATGTTGTTAAAGAGGGTGATACTTTCTTTATCCCACCGAATGTGCCTCACTCGCCACAGCGCCCACCCGACACGATAGGCGTTGTGGTCGAACGCCGTCGGCCGCCCGGAGAGAAGGAACACGTTATTTTTTACTGCGAAAATTGCGGTTCGTTGGTGGAAGACATTCATTTCGACTGTGCAGACATTGTTGAGCATTTCAGTCAGGCAATGCTCGATTTCTGGAAGGACGATGCGCGCCGAACTTGCAAGAAGTGCGGCACAAAGATTAAGAAACCTGAGCCGTTGGGAGCTCTCTAGGGGCGTTTCTGTGAAACGCCGGCTCAAAGGAAATGACGTCTGACACAGACGTCCCATAAATGAAAATCGACCTCCACACCCATATTCTGCCGCGAGATTGGCCTGACCTGGATGCGAAATACGGGTACAGCGGATTCGTCAGGCTGGATCATTATCAGCCGTGTTGTGCTCGCATGATGATCGGCGAGCGCGTCTTTCGGGAGATCACAGACAATGTTTGGGATCCTGCGCGGCGGATCGAGGAATGCGATCGTGATTGTGTCTCGATGCAGGTGCTTTCAACTGTGCCGGTGATGTTTAGTTACTGGGCGAAACCTGCGGACGCATTAGACCTTTCCCGGCGACTAAACGACCACATTGCCGGCGTCGTCCGTGATCATCCGAAGCGATTCGCAGGCCTGGGGACAATCCCAATGCAGGATCCGGATCTGGCAGCAGGCGAGCTGGAACGATGCGTTCGCGAACTCGGATTGCGCGGCGCGGAGATCGGTACGCATGTAGACGCGAACCCGCACTTTGGACGCATCGATGCTTTGAATCTCGATAACGCTTCGCTCCGACCTGTTTGGAGCGAAGCAGAAAAACTGAATGCCGCGATCTTTGTTCATCCCTGGGACATGGTTGGCAAAGAGCGCATGCCAAAGTATTGGTTGCCATGGCTTGTCGGTATGCCCGCCGAGACTTCGCTGGCCATCTGCTCAATGATCTTTGGAGGTGTGTTCGACCGCTTTCCCAATCTTCGCGTTGCATTTGCTCACGGCGGCGGCGCATTTCCCTTTACCGTCGGACGCGTCGAGCGCGCGTTTCACGTGCGGCCGGACCTGGTCGCTGTGGACAACAGCGCGAATCCACGCGCGTATCTTGCCCGTGGCAACGCTCCCGCACGGTTTTACGTCGATTCACTCGTGCACGACGCCGACGCATTAGAACTTTTGCTTAAACTCTTTGGGGCGCCGCGCGTCGCCCTTGGATCCGATTATCCGTTCCCGTTAGGGGAAACAAAAGCGGGAGAACTCATCGAATCGATGAACATTTCCTCCCAAAAGAAAGCGCAATTGCTTTCGGGAACCGCACGCGAACTTCTTGGCCTTTAATTTCGAATTTCGTCGCGTGACGGCGTCACATTTTGTGCCGGATTGCCCACAAATCATGAAACACAGGCCTGAACAACGACTCTTTTAGAAACGGCACACCCGGTGATCCGCCGGTGCCCTTCTTTGCGCCAATCGTTCGCTCAACCAACTTGATATGCCGATAGCGCCATTCCTGCAGTCCCTCGTCAAAATCAGTCATTAATTCGAACAGGATCGAGCATTCGGGCGAACTCTTGTAGAGCTTTAGAATTTCTTCCTGAACTTGCGCATCAGGTTCGTTAGGTTTGGTCAGGTCGCGGTTTTTCAACTCTTCCGGAATTTGCGCGCCGCGTGTGGCAAGGAAATCATAAAAATGATCGACCACGCTTCGTTCCTGGAGCAATTGTTGCAGCCGATCATATCCCGGGAAAGCCGGCTTGAGATACTTGACTGTCGATTCGCGCTTGTATCCGAGCGCAAATTCAATTTCTCGAAACTGCACGGATTGAAAGCCTGAAGCCGTCTCGAGCCGGTCCCGAAAACTTGAGAACGACGACGGCGTCATCGTTTCAAGAATATCCACCTGCGCCACCAGAACCTTCATGATTGTGCGCGCACGTTT
>DATBEX010000161.1:0-5276 GCA_036558805.1 Candidatus Udaeobacter sp. | reverse complement strand
CAGAAAGCCTCTGAAGCAACGCCAATCGAAGGCTGTTAAGATCGCGCGAGGCTGGTGGACCCCTAAGTGCGCGATTTAGCTGGCCGGTGCTACCCAAGCAGCACTCCATTGACCGCGCCGTGTGTAGAAATACGTCGCCATACACCAATCGTAAGTCGCACAAAAGGCGGCGTATCCTAATGGAAGCTCAGTTGCTCGCTGACTACTAAATAGGTCGCCTCCGCCATGGGCATAGATCTCATGAAGCAGGTCCCAAAAACCATGGAGGACATATCCAATTATGAGCGCAACTGGCACTCGAACTCCCAGAAGACCCAAGACTATGAATGCAATCACACCTCCGATTTCCAATCGCCACGCCTCTTCGTCTCCAAAGTAGGCGGTGAACGCTAGATAGAATCCCGCGATTACAATCAGGAACAGCGCGAAAAAGGTCTGTTCTACTTTTGCCGAGAATAGTTTCTTCGAAATGAACACTGATCCGGCCGCTGACATCAATCCAATAGCTATATAGAGGATAATAATTACTGAAAATGCCATATCTCGTCTCCTCTATTTCCTGAATCCATAGAGGGCAGTCTCTGGGAAAGCGCTACAAGTTGGCAAGCCACGTTTAAGGCGGCGGGGACACGATCAAAGTTTCGAGAATTTCGCCTGCAAAAAACGTTGGCTTATCGATTGGTTAGGCGCTGGTGTGGTTAGCCGCTCCGCTTCCACGGGAGTCAACAGCGCGAGTACGATGGCTATAATGAACAGCGCAGGAACGTCGCCGACCAGATGGCCGTGACTATTCGGAGCAAGCGCCTGCACTGCCATGATGCCGCCGTGAACCAAGCTCGACCACACAGTAAACCAAATCAGGCTGCGGTGTGCGAGCGGATTGCGGGCTGCGAGAATGAGGAAGACACCGAGCGTGGCATAAATGCCGACGATCATGAGCGGATAGTCAGAGTGGCCTGTGTGCCATGTCCAACCCGACGGCCAGACCGACGGCCAACCGATCATCAGCGAGTAAAGGCCGAAAATAAAAATGATGCCGACGAGGACGAGGGCGATGCGTAGATACTTAAGCCGGGTGGAGTCACTCACGATCAATTAGTACTACGCTAAAGCGCAGAGTGTCAATCCACGGTGTGTTGAGGCGCCTAACGAGACAGAGATAAGCCGCGACCAATCGACAGGGGGAGGTCGAGAGAGCGTGGCATTTATGAATAACCTCCGTGTAATTACTACGGAACTTACACGTAGAGGTTTCCCGCGATACCAGCAGCGGGGCAAGTCTGCGTTTGTGGAACTCGAAATCGGCAATTTTCGAGAGATAACTAGATTGAGCCTGCTGCCGCCGGGTTACCGGCTTCTCCCATATAAGACTAAAGTCTGATAGGTAGAACGGCCCGGGCATGCTTACTCTTGTCGTTCTAAGCCGGATCACACTCAGGATTTCTCCGATTAGCCAGGAGATTTCTGCACTCCTTGTGAACGCTAAAAAAAGTAAACAACTAAACTATAAACAAACAGCAATATGAAAAAACTCTTTATGCTCATTGTCAGCGTCGCGGTATCTACTGCACTCACGGGGCTTTGCCTGGCGCAAAGTGACGCGCCTTACACCGAAGGGCCCGTCTGGACAATAACGATGGTCAAAGCCAAGGCTGGTATGACCGACGAATACCTCAGCGGCCTCGCCAAGACCTTCAAGGGCGGGTTGGACGAAGCGAAAAAGCAGGGCATCATCATGGATTACAAAATCCTGCTCGGTAATTCGGCCACGCCGCAGGATTTCGACATCCTGCTTATGGTGGAATCGAAAAACATGGCCGCGCTCGACGGCTTGCGTGAAAAGACCGATCCGATCGCTAGAAAAATCGAGGGAACACCAGATCAACAGCGCGCCACACAAACGAAGCGCCTGGACATTCGCGAAATCATGGGCACCAAGGACATGCGCGAAATCACCTTGAAATAGCTGAATGCAGCCCGATTAATTTACCCACGGCTGTTTCTATCGCAGAGTCTTTTGAAGCGCGGGTCATTGGAGCAGGCTGTCGCTTCAGCAATGACTAGTGAGGGTCGAATAATATGGGTCGCTGATGCGCGTGATGACGGAAAGCGATTCGTTGTGCAGGCTGATGACAAGCTGACTGCCTTTCTTGAAACTTGAATCAACAGTCCGCGCTTCCGCCAAATCGGATTGACGAGCAGAGGGGATTTCCCTAAAGCGTATCAATCCATGAAAGTATGTCTGCTGCTCAGTTTAGCCCTATCCGGACTGCTTTGTGGTTGCGGTGGCGGAGGGGGAGGTGGCCAAACAGTCACCGCTGGTTCGTCACATCGGAGTGGGCCGCCACCAATGGGAGCACACGCGGCGGCGCATCGGAGATGAGACCGGCGCCGCGTTGGTCTGTGCCGTCCGTTTCGATCACGCTGCCAGCGCTGGTGCAACTGCGATCAGTTGAAGCGAGCGTTGTTCAACACGATTTGTGCGCGTTCACTTTCCAGGTTCGCGCCCGATATTTGTTGAGGTTTGCATCGCCAGAATTATCAAACTAATCTGCTAATGGTGAGATTGTCCTGGAGGCTCCTGTCCGGCTTCGCCGTTCTTGGCGTGCTGTCGGGCAGGGCGGACGATGTTGTGCCGTCACATTTCAACTTTGATCGGTACGGACGGATGCTTGATCATTCCCCTTTCGCAGTTGCTACGGCGGTAGCGCTGCCAGAAGCAAAGCCCGATTTCGCCAAAGATCTTTACGTTGCCAATGCCTCGCATTCGTCTGAGGGCGATATGGCCACAATCATGTCGAGTTCAGACCAAAAGTTTAAAAAATACCTGACCACAAGGGAGCCAGTGGACGGCTATAGCATTGCCAACATTGAATGGTCACAAAAGGCGGGTGAAACGAAGGTGACCATTAGCAAGGACGGAAAATTTGCGACTCTCACCTTTAATCAAACGCTGCTGGCACAGTCAGCAGCTCAGCGAAATCCGAAGGCGGCCGTCCCGGCATTTATGCCGACTCCGGTGCCGGCGCAGGATCTGGTTCCAGTGCACCGGCCTTCTTGGGAGAAGGATCTTTTGACGGATCCGTAGGCGACTCGCTTGTGCCGGGGGACTGAGAACGGAGCCGTCGGCGTCATCGATTGGTTAGATCGTTCAGGTGGCTGGACAAGGACGGAAAAGGAGCGGCATCTATTTAACTCTTGGGCCATAGCCATATGTCACCCAGTCAGGCCCTAGGCCCTAGTGTGTAAGGCTATGTCGGCTCCAGTCGCCCGATGGGCCGCCCTTGGTTGGAGTAGGGTTTGTAGTCTGACTGGTCGCGCAGCCCATGAGGGCAACACAGAATATAGCGAAGAGGTATTTCATCCTCTTACGTCTATCCCACGACGTCCTACCGTGGCAACCTAAAATCTAACAAAAATTGAAAACGGGAGTCCGGGAAGGAATTATGACAAATGCATGGCGACTTTTGATCTAACGAGAAAGAGATAAGCCACGGTAGGGTGTGGTGGCAATCACACTGAACTCATTTCGCGATGGGGCGGTTGGCTTCATCGATTAGTTAGGTCATTCGCTCATTTGAGAGGTTTGGTCCGCGCGACTTTAATGATGTGCGCTGCGTTTTCACTCTCGCTCAACACGAAGCGTGCGAACTCGGGCTGCGTCATGCTCATAGGGTCTGCTCCGTGCTTCGACAGCCAGTCACGCATCTCCGGCGCTGCTAGCGCCTGCGCGAAGTCCTTCGCAAGTTTGTTAACCACTGCGGCCGGAGTGCCAGTCGGGGCCCATATGCCATACCAAATCGGGAAGTCGAATCCGGCGACGCCCGCCTCCGCGATCGTCGGCACCTCCGGTATCAAAGTCGAGCGACGCGCGGTGGTTACTCCTAGCGCAACGAGTTTGCCGTCGTGGATTTCGGGTAGAGCGAGTGAGATGGGCGCCATGTAGTAAGTGGTGCGCCCAGCGATCGCGTTTGCGATTGTATTTGCGTTCGAATCGGTCGGTAAAGCAGGCACGTGCCGAGCGTCTATGCCTGCCGCCTGATTGAATTTCTCGACCCCGACATGCGTAGCAGTGGCTACACCGGCGGAGCCAAACTTGAGTTCACCCGGCTTCGCCTTCGCCGCCGCAATGAGCTCACGGACGGTGGTAACACCAGCCGACTTACCTGCGACAAGCACATAAGGCTGGCTCGTGAGCGGAACGACCGGGATAAAATCCTTCAAGGGGTCATACGGGAGGTTGTTCAACACTGCCGCACTGTATGCCTGAGCGCTGGTGTTTATAAGCAGCGTGTAACCGTCGGCTGGTGACTTTGCGACCCGCGCGGGACCCGCCGTGGCTCCCGCCCCGGGGATGTTCTCCACGGTCACAGGTTGGCCCCATACCTCAGAAAGCTTTTGGGCGAGGGCACGGGCTAGTAGATCAGGTCCACCGCCGGCTCCAAACGGTTCGATCACGCTCACCGGCTTTGTTGGATAGTCGTGTGCAACCGCGGCCACGTTCTTTGCCTCCGCGGCATCCGCGGCGGCGGCGGGATGGACGACGGTAAAGGAGACGGCCACAGCGACCGCTGTTAGAAAAAGTAGCCCGCGAGTCATGTTGTGCATTGCTTGTGTGGCCTAACGAGAGACAAGATCAGCGACCGCGCGAGCGCGAAATGATGTTGGCATGCTCTCAAATCCACGCACAAGGACGGTCCGCGGTTCGCTGCATCGCCTGGTTAGGCGGTTTGACGTCTCGACCTCCATAAGCGTGGGAACAGGAACCCACAACAAGCCTCCACAAACAGCGACCAAGGGAGCAGCAAGTACAGAATGTGAATGGAACGCAATGGCTGAAAGAAGGGTACCAACAGCATTGGAACTGTATCCCAAATCCATAACCCGACGGTCCATGCGACGCCATGATGTGGAACACCTCGCTCCTGCAGATATGAAGCCTCAATCAAGCCGCCCACGAGATAACCACTAACGATGAAGTGCATTAGAGTGCCAATTCCGAACATCAAAATCGAGAAGCGCCTCATCGCCTAACGAGAATTAGACTGCAACTTGCAATCTATTTCCGCCTCCATCGAGGCAGTTTGACCGAAAACAGTGCAGGTCGGCAATCGTATTCCGCTATTGTATCGCCCGCGCGCGTAGGCGCGCGTATTCCTCATTGGAGATAGCGCCCGAACTCTTCAGCCGTTCGAGCTTCTCGATTTCGTCGGCAACGCTGAATCCGACGACTTGGCGAAGTTCGCTACGAGCTTGCTCGACCCGCTGGTTATGCC
>DATBEX010000160.1:0-4154 GCA_036558805.1 Candidatus Udaeobacter sp. | reverse complement strand
TTTCCCTTCTTTGTCCCTGCTTATGATCCTTGTCAGAAAATCACGCTCCTGGCGCTCGGCCGGGACCAGACAGTTGGCAATTTGCGGGAGATCTTCGAAGTCCAAATGCAGGCAGAATATTTCCCGGTGCAATTAGATCACATGGGGGCCAATTTCGAGTTCCTGCAAATCGCTGATGCCAGCAAACACTTCGCCGGCATCAACAATGTGGAAACAGTCGTGACCGCCCAAAGGCACAACCATCCAGGCGGTGCATATAGTTTCCGGATCGAGCGAAATGGGAAGGCGCTCATCATATGCACGGACGTCGAGCATGGCGAACAGATTGATTCGCGATTGGTAGAATTGGCGCGGGGCGCAGATTTATTGGTCCACGACGCGCAATACACGGCCGAGGAGCTGAAGAAGCGGCGCGGATGGGGACATAGCAGCTTCGATCAAGCCATGCAGGTGGCGGAAATGGCCGGCGTAAAACGCCTCGCGCTCACGCACCACGACCCTGAGCACGACGACGAGTTTCTTGACCGCATCGAAAAATTATGTCGCGAACGATTTCCCAATACGGTGCTGGCCCGCGAAGGAATGGAAATTCCGATCTAGGAGCTAGTCTGAGATTCAGCATTCAAAGTGGCCTCTGCTGTCGGTAATTCGCTATTAGGTGTAGCTCTCCCATGGGAACCGAGAAATCCGGACAGCTTCGACGTGTTCTGGGCGTAGGTTTCGGTCTTGCCGTAAGCGTCGGCGCGACAATCGGCGTGGGTATTCTCCGTACACCCGGTCTGGTCGCCGGCCAGGTTCACGCTCCCTCCACGATTATTCTTTTGTGGACCGCCGCAGGGCTGTATACGCTGCTCGGTGCAAGTTGCCTAAGTGAGCTGGGCACCATGCTTCCCCAAGATGGCGGGTATTACGTTTATGTCCGCCATGCTTTCGGCAACACGGCGGGATTTGCCGTAGGCTGGACCGACTGGCTCACCTACTGCTCGGTTCTCGCCTACGTTTCGATCGCGATTGCAGAGTTCATGGGAGTCTTCATGCCATCGGTGAGCGCCGCCGTCCGGCTCGTCGCCATCTGCATTCTTACAGGTACCGTTGTGTTGCAGTGGATGGGAATTCGCATCAGCAGTCGGTTTCAAGAGATAACAACATCGCTTAAATGCATCGCATTTGTGGCTCTCATTGTGGCGTGTCTGTTACTGCCTGCCGGTCGTTACCCAGCGGAACGTGCCATGGCATCGTCGATGACGGTCAGCGGAGTCATCATCGCTTTGCAAGCGACCTTGATCACGTACGGCGGCTGGCAAAGCCCGTTGTATTTCACGGAGGAGGATCGCGATCCGTCGCGCAATCTTCCTCGAACGATGATCGGTGGTGTTTTGGCGGTGATTATAATTTACGTTCTTCTCAACATTGGACTGCTAAACGTGCTATCCGTGTCTGGGCTTGCTGGCACGACATTACCTGCGGCCGATGCCGCGCACGTCATTGCAGGGCCGCGCGGTCGCGATCTCATTACCGTATTATCAGTCGTCTCGTTAGTGCCCGTTTTAAATGCGGTCATGATGATTGGAACGCGCATTATCTTTGCGATGGGACGTGATCGGCTGTTTTGGGCACCGACGTCCGCTGTCAATGCCGGTGGCACACCGCATACCGCGATGATGTTGACCACTACGATTGCTGTCGCTCTAATCGCAACCGGGACGTTTCAACGACTCATCGCAATGACCTCAGTTTTTCTGGCGGCGAACTACCTTCTTTGTTGCCTGGCGCTAATCACATTGCGCTATCGAGAACCTGAAGCACAACGACCGTACCGAGCTTGGGCGTATCCATGGTCGGCTTGGATTGTAGCAGGTGGCGCTGTAGTCTTTTTGGTTGGAATATTGGTAGGAGATACCTTTAACGGGCTCGCCGCTCTTGGATTGTGTGCGATTGGCCTCGTCGGACGCAAGGTGCTCACACCTGGGATGATTTCTGCTTCGGGTTAGTTTTGTTGAACGTTTGGTCAACCCTGCGGGAAGCAGGAGGCAAGCGCAGCAAACTGCGAGGGCCAGGGATCACGGGGATTTAGCCTGGCGCGGTGAATGAAAATTAGCACGGCTCCAACCGCCTCTCCGCACCGGTGAGTGCTCACAGTTTGCTGCCCAAAATTCGCGAATGAACGATCGTTTCACAGGATTTGAGATTCGGGAAAATTGCGTTTTTCAACGGGTACTGCAGGAAATCCGGCGAGATATAACGCCGAAAGTGTGTTTTTTTTAGAAACGGCTAATCCGCGTTGGCGAATCAGGCTTTCCATTACCGCACAACTCCAACGCGTTTGTCGCAACACTCTCTTTGTCGTTAGGTCTTACCCCGGCAATCGCTAGTTGTCCCAAAAGCGAGACGGGAAATTCCCAAATACGGAGCAACCATCTCCACGGTTGATGCAAATAACGCCTCGCAATCCGTTTTGAATGAACAACTTATAATTATCGCAATTTTATGGCACGGGCGATGCATAGGGTATTGGCGTCAACCAAATCACTACTATGAATAACCAATTCGAATCCGCATACGCCATGTTAGTCCGCTCCGAAGAAAAGGGCCGCGGCATACTGGAGATCGTAGTCTACGCTGTCTTCGTGCTTGGGGTCGTCCTGTCTATCTGTCAATTCGCAGGCGCCTAATGCCTGTGGATAACATCGCGCCAGATTTTTTGCAGTAATTCAGTAGAGATCAACTCAGCGGAGACCAAAACAATGAAAGGGAATTTGGGTTCTGAAAACAGCCGGATGGTTGCTGCTTGCGCCCCGGATGTTTACGAGATTCGTCCCCGCAGGGAACGGGACGGCTTTGATCTAATAAGCGATCGGCTTCTAGACGGCCCAATCCCGTATGCGGGGCCCGACGCGGTCCGCAATGCGGCCGCGTATGCCAAGTACTACTCGTGGTTGCGTTCGCGCCGGGCGATTGTCCGCGTGTTGAATCATTCCGGGGCTTTAGTCGAAGGTTTCGGATCACAGGGCCGGCCCACAGCAACGTTTTCGCTATAAGTCTCCTATGCGCGCGTACCTGCGAAAGAATTGTTGGGCCTAACTAGACACTGCAGTCCAGCGCTCATCACGCAGGTGACGGAGGAGATGATTTGGAGAAAACAATTGCCCACTGAACGAACTTAGCTCTCGGCATCACCTTCATTACGAGTTAACCAATCGACGAAGCCAACGGCCATCTCGAAATGCATTCAGTGTTCTTGCCATGACAGCCTGCCGTGGCTCATATCTTTCTCATTAGCCCAATCGATCTCGACATGAAGTGCAGCCGCTGCCCGATACGGCATCGATTTGACTCCTGCCGCTTCGCAATATGTTCTCTGCTAAGTCATCTAAATCCCGTACATCTATGATTCAATCCTCACCTCTTCGTTCGCTTATCTTTTCCGGCTTGTTCGTACTTTCCTTCGTGGCGGAACCGCTTTTACCCGGCAATCTGCGGGCGGCCGAAAAAATAGAGTTTCCGGCTCCCAGCCAGCACGCGGTGGTCAAACAGCGTGTCGGGTTGACCGATGTCGAAATAGATTATTCGCGGCCAAACAAGAACGATCGCGAGATCTTCGGCGGTCTCGTGCCTTACGGTAAGCTCTGGCGCACTGGCGCTAACGCGGTCACCAAAATCAAGTTTAGCAGACCGGTAACGCTCGGCGGGAAGGAGATTCCGGCCGGTGAGTACGCACTGTTCACGATTCCGACAGCAGACGAGTGGACGATCATCCTTTCGAAGGATGCGAAGGTGCAGAGTGCGGCCGATTACAAGCAGGAGAACGATGCCGCGCGTATCACGGCAAAACCCCAACCGAACCCGAACGCTGTCGAGACGTTTACCATCAGTCTAGGTGATGTCAAAGGCGCCTCTGCAACACTCAATTTCTTTTGGGATAAAACGCGCGTGCCAGTGAAGTTAAACACGGACGATGTCGAGCAGGTAAGCAAGCAACTAGACGCAGTCGTTAGCGCAGGGACTCCGCTCGATCCGCGCACCGCCTATCAGGCTGCGGCATTCTACTATGACAACAACAAGGACATGAACCAGGCAGCGAAGTGGATCGACCAGGCGCTGGAGAAGAACCCGAACGCCTACTTTATGCACTACAAAAAAGCGCAGATTCAGGC
>DATBEX010000159.1:0-7415 GCA_036558805.1 Candidatus Udaeobacter sp. | reverse complement strand
TAATTCAGAATCACGGAGAAATAACCGGCCGATTGCTCCGCCTTTTCGGTTTCAATCTCGATTTGTGTCCAGTCCTGGACATTTCCTTTGATGACGATGCAGACAATTCACTGCGGGGTCGATGTTACGGAAAAACAGTCGAACAAGTGGTTCGGAACGGCGGTGCGTTCAACCGCGCGTTGAAGGAGCAGGGGATCGCAAGTTGTGGCAAACATTTTCCGGGTTATTCCGCCGCAAATTCAGACGCTCACTACGATCTGCCGCGCATTGATCGCACCCGTGAGCAACTGGATCAGAACGAACTCGCAGTGTTTCGCCAATTTGTCCGAGACGTGGACAGTATGATGATCTGTCACGGCTGGTATCCCTGCTTTGAATCTGAGAAGACGCCCGCGACCCTGTCGCATCGGATCGTAACCGGTTTGTTGCGTGATGAATTCGGTTTCGATGGTCTTGTGATGACTGACGATCTCGACATGGGTGCGATTCTCACCGGGTATCGGCTCGAAGAAACGATTCGCCTCGCCATTGGGGCAGGGAACGACGTGGCGATGATTTGCCATCGTATTCCCGAAATTGAAAACGTACAGCGAATTCTCGCTACGCTGCCCCAGGATCAAATCGATCGTGCTTTGGAAAACATAGCGCGTTTCAAAGAAAAACTTACGCCGCCGAACACGTTTTCCGAAGCTGCGTTCCGCAGTATTAACGACGAGATTTGGGACTTGCGAGTCGCGGTGCTGGGCGAGGAACGCGCCAGGCAAAAAAGTTCTCAAAGCATTCAACGCTCGCCCGTAGAGATGTTCTGATCCGGGAACGCAGTTCCCGCGGCTGAAGTGGCCATGCGCCTTGACCCCGTCGGCGACTCCAGACTATTCTCCGCTTTTCTGTGCGCGTCGAACTTACCATTCGCGGGATAATCATCGGTGTCATCATCACGCTGGTGTTCACTGCGGCCAACGTGTACTTCGGTCTCAAGGCCGGGCTCACTTTTGCCACATCAATTCCGGCGGCAGTGATTTCGATGGCGATCCTGCGCGGATTCCGCGATGCGACCATCCAGGAGAACAACATCGTACAAACGGTTGCCTCGGCTGCGGGCACGCTGTCGTCAATCATTTTCGTGTTGCCAGGCCTGATCATGATCGGCTGGTGGACTGGTTTTCCATTTTGGATCTCTGTCGCGATCTGCGCGTTGGGCGGCATTCTCGGTGTGATGTACTCCATCCCGCTGCGCCGTGCCCTGGTGACAACGTCGGACCTGCCGTATCCCGAAGGTGTCGCCTGTGCTGAGGTGTTAAAGGTCGGCAGCGGCGGCCGCGAAAATGCGTCTGAGGTAGAGCACGGCCGCGCGGGTCTGCTCGCTGTCCTGTGGGGTTCGATTGTGTCGGCGGTGTTTGCGGTCGTGGTTCAAACACAGATCTTCGCCGGTGACGTTGCGCAGACGTTCCGCATCGGGAAACGCGGGGCTGTGAGCGGTTTCGACTTTTTTTTGTCATTCGCGCTTCTCGGAATTGGCCACCTGGTCGGTTTATCAGTTGGGATCGCGATGCTTATCGGCGCATTAATAGGCTGGGGTTGGGGAGTGCCGCACTACTCGGCAATAGCTGGCGATGTTACGGGTACCGCGAGTGCCGTGGCATTCAGTACTTGGAGTCATAAGGTGCGTTTCGTTGGCGCCGGCGCGATCGGTGTTTCTGCGGTTTGGACACTGCTGAAATTGGTACGGCCCGTTGGTAGAGGTCTTGCTGGGGCGGTGGCTGCTTCGCGTGCGCGGAAAGCCGGGAAGGCCGACAGTTTGCCAATAACCGAACGTGACATCCCAATCGGCATCGTTGGTCTTGTCACATTGGTGTGTATGCTGCCGATTGCGTGGTTGCTCGGCTATTTCGCCAATACCAGCGGCTTAAGCGCGCATCTGGCAGCACTAGCTATTGGTGGCGTTGTTTATGTAATCCTGATGAGCTTCTTCACCTCAGCGGTCTGTGGTTATATGGCTGGATTGATCGGGTCATCCAACAGCCCGCTCTCCGGCATTGGAATTCTGGTGGTGATAGGTGCGGCGTTGCTGCTCGTCTTTGGTATTAAGCCGTATGTCCCGCCGGAGGCTGGGAACGCCCTGATGGCCTTCGCGCTTTTTACCACGGCAGTGATCTTTAACGTAGCCGCCATTGCCAACAATAATCTCCAGGATCTCAAGACCGGCCAACTGGTGGATGCCACTCCATGGAAACAGCAGGTGGCACTCGTAATCGGTGTCATCGCGGGTGCAATCGTGATTCCGCCGGTGTTGAATTTAGTGAATCACGCGTACGGTTTTGTAGGCGCGCCGGGCGCGGAATTACGCGCAAATCCGCTTCCCGCGCCGCAAGCAGGTTTGATCTCTTCGTTAGCCAAAGGAGTGATCATTGGCGAGATCGACTGGAGCTTGATTCGCATAGGTGGATTGATCGGCGTTGGTATTATCTTGCTCGACGAAATCCTCGCGCGCACAACACGGCATATGCGTGTCCCTCCGTTGGCAGTAGGCCTCGGAATCTATCTTCCTACGCAGAGCACGTTAATGGTTGTCGTCGGCTCCATTGCCGGCTGGTTTTACGATAAGCAGGCAGAACGCAGTGGCCGGCCGGAAGGTCGGAAGCAGCTTGGTGTTCTGCTGGCATCCGGGCTGCTGGTAGGCGAGGGCGTTATCGGCGTGCTGATTTCGGCGATAATTGTGTTTTCCGGTAAAGACGCACCGCTGGCCCTGGTGGGTCCGGGTTTTACGCTGGCAGGGAAAATCCTTGGCGGTCTTGCTTTCGCAGCGATAGCGCTGGCGTTGTATTGCTGGATCTGGCGGATGGGGGCTTCAGATCGCTCGGCTCGCCCCTGATCATGAACCTGAACCCCAGCGCGAAGAAAAGGTGGAATTGGTCGCTCTGGATCGGATTCCTTTGTGTTCTTGCTGGCTTTCTCAGCTACACATTCTTCGCCCAATTCCCAATTACACGCGATTTTCCGTGGGCGAATTTTTTGTTGTTTGCCGTTGGCGGAATTCTATTCGTGCTGGGTCTATTCCGCGCCTTTGGCAGGCCGCAAATGTATCGGGGCAAAATCTTCGGACCGATTCTGGCCACGCTCGGGATACTCATGTTCGCGTTCTTTTCCTATGTGTTCTTCTATGTGCTCCGGCAGGTCCCACCCTCAACCGAGGCGCCGCGAATTGGACAAAAGGCGCCTGACTTTTTCCTACTGGATCAAAATGGGGAACCTGTCGGCCTCGGCGATTTGCTTTCCAACTCAAAGGGTGCCGTGCTGATCTTCTATCGTGGTTTTTGGTGACCGCTTTGCAACTCCGAGTTGCGGAGTTTCCAGCACAGGCTTTCGGAATTCGACGCACGCGGCGTTCGTGTCGTCGGCATCAGTGTCGATCCATCGGAGGTTAGCCGACGCCAATCGCAAAAGCTGGGCTATACATTCCCACTCCTGTCCGACCCGGACAGGCGGGTCATTCGTCGTTACGATCTGCTGCATCGCGGTGCGGGGCCCAAAGGCTCCGATATCGCGCGTCCGGCCGAGTTTCTCCTTGATTCTAATGGCATCGTTCGCTGGGTAAATCTCACCGAAAACATTGCTGTGCGTGCGCGGCCGCAACAGGTGTTGGAAGCGTTTAAACGAACGGAACAAGCTGTCTCGAACTAGCGGTAGGCAGCGGCTCTTTCGTAGCGATTGACGGAGCTTGGCCGCATCAATACGTTGAGCGCGCGTGCATCCGGAACTGGAACAACTTCTCGTCCTTCAAGATCGACAGCAGAAGATTAGACAAATCCAGGCCGAGATCGAGACGGTGCCGCTGCGGCGAAACACCCTTGAAGCTCAGTTGGCAGCCAGCGCAAGTGCGCTGGATGCCCTCAAACAGAAAGCGCGCCAGGTCGAAGTGGACCGAAAAAAGCTTGAGCTCGATGTGGGCACCCGCACTGAGAGCATCTCGCGTCTAAAGACGCAACAGTATCAGACACGCAAGAACGACGAATTTCAGGCGCTTGGACACGAAATCGAGCGGTACGAAAATGAGATTCGCAAAATCGAGGATGAAGAACTGGAACTAATGGTCCAGAGCGACAAAGTCAGGGCCGATCTTCACGAGGAAGAAAAGAAAGCGGCCGAGGTAAAGGATTCGATCGCACGTCAGACCGCTGATCTTGATGAAAAGTCGAAAGCTTTGCAGGCGCGGTTGGAAGAATTGAATAAAGAACGGGAAGAATTGGCCGGAAAAATTGATGAGGACTTGCTTGGGTTATTCGAGCGTATTTTCAAAAGCAAGGGCGACGCGGCAGTCGTCGCGATCGAACACGGCGTTTGCACCGGTTGTCACATGAAAGTAACAAGCGCGACAGCTGCGCATGCCAGGGTTGGGAAAGAGATCGTCAGTTGTGAAAATTGCGGCCGGATTTTGTACGAGGCGTCCTAACCGCTTCGCTGTGCGAAGTGCGCTCTACGTGTGAATGGGTGGCAAGCATCGCGCCGTCCAGAGGGCGGCTACAATCGATGTGCTAGTCACACATTAAACCTGAAGAAAATTACATCGCCGTCGCGCACGACATAGTCTTTCCCTTCCAGCCGGACCTTTCCTGCTTCACGAGCTTTTGCCACTGAACCCGAGGCAATCAGATCGTCATAGGAAATCGTTTCCGCCGCAATAAAACCGCGTTCGAAATCGGAGTGGATCGTTCCGGCAGCGGTGCCTGCTTTGTCGCCAGCGTGAATAGTCCACGCACGCGACTCTTTCTCGCCGGTCGTAAGAAATGTGCGAAGCCCGAGTAAATGATAGACCGCCCGGATGAGCGCGTGCACGCCGGTATCCTCCACGCTCAAACCCCGCAGGTAATCGAGTGCCTCCTGCTCACTCAGATCAACCAGCTCACTTTCCAGTTGCGCGCTGATGACGATCGCCTCGGTAGCGAAATGGTGGCGCGCGTAATCCTCCACAGCCTGGATGCGCCGAGCGACATTGTCACCGGGGGCGTTAACTCCGGCATCGTCGCGGGCGGCGCCCGCGGCCACAGGAGCTAGATCCGACTCCGAAACGTTACAGGCAAAGATCGTTGGCTTTGATGTAAGCAGAAAAAAATTGTGGACGACTGCTTTTTCCTCCGGAGACAAGGTCGCGGTGATGGCTGGCTTACCGGCGTCGAGGTGGGGTAGGAGCTTCTCGACGACCGCGTTTTCAATCTTCGCTGTTTTGTCGCCGGCGCGGACCTCTTTCTGCAATCGGTCGTACCTTCTCCGCAGCGAAGCCAAATCCGCCAGCACCAGCTCGGTGTTGATTACTTCAATGTCTCGAATCGGATCGATGGTCGCGCTGACATGATGAACATTGCTGTCTTCGAAACAGCGCACGACCTGTACGATCGCGTCTACTTCGCGAATGTGATGGAGGAACTGATTCCCGAGGCCTTCGCCTGCGCTGGCGCCTTTGACCAGGCCTGCAATATCAACGAATTCAATCGCTGCCGGGACAATTTTCTTGGAATGAGAAATTTGCGCGATTTCTTCCAGGCGCGGGTCTGGCACGGTCACAACGCCCACGTTCGGATCGATGGTACAAAAGGGATAATTTTCCGCCGGCGCTTTATGCGTCCGCGTAACCGCGTTGAAAAGCGTCGACTTTCCGACGTTTGGAAGACCAACAATTCCTGCGCTGAGCATTGCAACTAATTCCTCCTCGTTCTCCTCCTCGTCCTCGATTTCTCCAGTTGTTGATGACGAGGACCAGGACGACAGCCGATGCCTTTACAGAACGGCCTGTGACCGAACATTTCTCGGGCCGGCGGGATTCGAACCCGCGACCTCTTGAACCCCATTCAAGCGCACTACCAAGCTGTGCTACGGCCCGCTGGAGCGAATACTGTTTGCTACTTCCGGGCCGGAGGCAAACCTTTCCCATTCCGCCCGCGTGATCCGCGTTTGCAATGAATCGGCAAGATGATCGACATGCACGAACACGCGGGCGAAGCCATGACCGATATTCATAAGACAAAGAGCTACTGCGCCGATAATGCGTGTCGGCTGATTGTACGATCTGGCGGTTTTAGAAAATGCGCTCCTTTGGAAGGGCCTGTTGTCATCCATCAGGGTCGGGCTGGCTGGACGGCGAAGTAATCCGGTCCGCCATTTTCTTCTGGGCCGCCAATCTCAGCAGCAAAGACAGTCGCCCGGCGCTCGTCATGGGAAGAAACCTATATGTTGCCCACGAGATCCGGAGGGATTGGGTGTTTTTTTGTTATTTCGATGCCCAAGCAGTTAAGAACGCATCGATTAACTCTGGCAGTTCGTTGCTGTAACCGCCTTCGAGGATCGTCGCTACGGGAATATCGAGCTGGCGCAGCCATTCGCCAAACGTGGCGAAGTCTTCGCGCTCGAGCGTCATTTGCACCAGCGGATCTCGCACGTACGCGTCAAAGCCTGCGGACACAAGGAGCAGATCGGGTTTAAACGCCACCAATTTGTCCAGCGCCCGCTTTGCCACCTCGAGGTGATGATCCCGGGGCGTTCCGGGGCCAAGCGGATAATTGGCCACATTCGCAAAGGATTCTGTGCCCGTCCCGGGATAACCGGGGAATTGATGAATAGATGCAAAGGCGAACTGCAAGTTGCCTGCGACGATCGCTTCAGTGCCATTTCCGTGATGCGCATCAAAGTCCCATATCGCAACGCGCTCAACGCGCGCCTTTGCTGTTGCCGCTGGGGCCGACCCCGGATGGTCTGCATCATTCTCACCCGTCGGGACTGCGGCAAGCGCATCGAACGCGGCGATCGCGACGCTATTGAAGTAACAAAACCCCATCGCGCGGTCCCGGGTCGCGTGATGTCCTGGCGGGCGCATTAGAGTAAATGCCCGCTCGCCACTCAACGCTGCGTGCGCAGCTTCAATCGCCGCGCCGGCAGAACTGACAGCGCGTTCGTAAATTTTCGGATAAACGGGCGTGTCAGCATCGAAGTCTCGCGTTGTGTTTTTGATTCTCTCCAGATGGTCGCGCGACTGCGCACGTAGCAGCGCAACTTCACTGGCAGGCTCCGGCATGCGCCATTCCCAATCGGCGTGTCTCTCTTTCAATAGTGGAACACTGCGTGCGATTCTGGCTGGCCGCTCGGGATGGCCGGGCGCCGAATATTCGACGCATGACGGGTCGTGAAAAATGATCATGGTGTTTGCAACGGGGCGCTTAAGCGGATATTCGGCTACGACGATGCTAAACGGCCAGAAAATTGTGGTGGTGATGCCGGCTTACAACGCCGCCCGCACATTGCAACGCACTTATGAAGAGGTAATGGCACACGGCATTGTGGATCTGGTCATTGTGGTGGATGACGCCAGTCATGATGAGACGGTGGCAATTGCGCGCACGCTGCCGCACGTGCAGGTAGAAGTCCAT
>DATBEX010000158.1:0-2047 GCA_036558805.1 Candidatus Udaeobacter sp. | reverse complement strand
CCGCTGCCACAATGCGTGTGAATTGTTCCGCTCCTGATTTAGTCAAATGTTGTCCATCGCGACGCACGCTGCTGCGATAGAGCTCCGGGTAAGTTCGGGGGTTATTAAACGCCATGACAACGCCTGGCAGCTCGGTGTTTTGGCTCCTGATGTTGATTTGAGTCGTGCTCGGCGTGATCAAAAAGATTGGAGTGGCTCCAATATTCCTGACTTCTTGGGCGCACTGCCGATAGGCCTCCACCGTATAACTGGAGAGAGGGCGTGTCCCGGCTTGGGCCACCGCAGCAGCAAGCCCGCGCTCATACGCCGCTGCCTGGCTGGGAGACATTCGATTTGGTCTGACAACGTAACCATCGCTGGCCGCACCAAGGTAGCTCGCGCGACGTTCCGTTGTGTCGCGGCCAAGAAAATAATCAAGAACGTCAGCAGCTCTTGCGACGTTGCCGTAATTTTTTTCCAACTGCGTCGCATAAAATGTAAGCAGACTCCGCGTATTCTTCTCTTCTTTTTGACGCAGAAGGATTTCGCGAAGTTTTGCAGGATTTATTACCCAGGTAGGATCACTACCGGCGTCGGTGAGTTTTCGCAACAGCATCGAGACTCTCTTCCAGTCGGCCCAATAAAGCGCGCGACGGCTGGTCTGGTTCTCGGGCGACCACTTCGTTTGCAGTTCATCGTACTCGATGAAAACCCATCTCAATTTGCGCGGCTTCAGTTCTAAAATCTTCTCGAGCAGGTAAGCCGATTCCGGCAAATACATTCCGCCAATGCCGAAGTTGAAGCTATGCGTCGGCAGCCCGCTCTCGCGCGTGATACGATCAAAGACCGCGGGTGAGATCTGAAAATAGATCCGGCTTGATCCAATAAAGAGCGTGTCGAATTCGTCTTTGTGAGCGGCGAAGAACCGGAATTTCTGTGAGACCCCTCCGTCGATTTCAGGAAACGGAAGGACCGCGCGCAGAACGATGCAGGTTATGAGAAAGGCGGCTACGCAAATCGTCGAGTTGATCAGCGCCCGGGTGACAGTTTTGGTCGTGGCTTTGTGCGGCGGTGGAGGTTCAATATGAACCTTCGAAACGGCCTCGGGAACTGGCACAGCTTATTTCCTGTCGCTTAATGCGGCCACGCCGGGCAATTCTTTGCCTTCCAATAATTCAAGCGACGCCCCCCCGCCGGTAGAAATGAACGTCATCTTGCCGGCAAGTCCGGCTTGTTTCACTGCGGTTACGGAATCGCCGCCGCCGATGATCGTCGTCGCGCCCGATTGCGCAAGCGCCTCCGCGATTGCAACCGTCCCTTCGCCGAACTCGGGAATTTCGAAAACGCCAAGCGGTCCATTCCATAGAATCGTTTCGGCCCTGGCGATTTCTTCCTGGTAAAGTGCAATCGTCGCCGCACCGATATCGACTGCCTGCCATCCATCACTGATCCCATGCTGCGGCGAAAGCCGGCTTGTGTTTCGCATGTTTGCGCCGGAACGAATTTCGTCCGCTTCCACCGCATCGATTGGAAGCAAGAATTTCACGCCACGTTGCCTGGCCATCTCAAGAAGCTCGCGCGCAAGATCCAGCTTATCCGATTCGACCCTGCTCGCGCCGACGGGGATGCCTTCCGCCTTTAGAAAAGTGTTTGCCATTGCGCCGCCAATCAAAATGACATCGGCCTTCTGCATCAACGCCTTCAAAACACCGATCTTGTCGGACACCTTGGAACCGCCCAAGATGACCAGGAAAGGCCTGGCCGGGTTCTCAAGCCCGTCCCGCAAGTGTTTCAACTCTTTCTCCATCAGGAAACCCATCGCCGATTTGTCCACAAATTTTGTGATCCCCACTGTGGACGCATGCGCGCGATGGGCCGCGCCAAACGCATCGTTTACATAAAGGTCGCCCAGAGAGCCGAGCGCCTTTGCAAAATCCGGATCGTTCGCTTCTTCACCGGGCTGGAACCTGACGTTCTCCAGGAGTGCGACGTCCCCGTTTTGCATGTGCTCGATGATTTTCTCGGGCACTTCGCCAATCGTGTCGTGACTAAAAATGACGGGCTGATG
>DATBEX010000157.1:0-7256 GCA_036558805.1 Candidatus Udaeobacter sp. | reverse complement strand
CTCTGCAACGCACGCCGATGGCGACGGCGCGAGCTGCTCTGGAAACGCTCGCGTGGGCCGATCTTACGCTCTATCACTCGTGGCGTCTGACCGAGTCGCTGAGAATCGCTTCTACCAGTGACTAAGATTCTCCGCGTGCCTCTTGCGACTCTGAGCAGGACTTTACGGCGTCGGTGACGGTGTCGGCGCCCTTCTGGAGCCTCCCGGCGGAATATCCCTATTTCTTGTTGCCGATACCGTTTGACTCCTAGACCTTGCGACCGTTGACGACCCTGCCGGCGTAGTCGTGGTCGATCCCTGTTGCTGGCAAGAAGCGAAAAACACCATCGCGATGATGCCACCGAACGGTACCAATGTGTATTTGAGGTTTTTTCTCATGATTAGTTTTGGGATCGTATGCCGCAGAATGTCAAGCTTTATGCAGCCATCGTTCACTGCGCGATTCCTTTGCCAATCCGCTGCTCCAAGACGCGCACAACACGATTCTGAGCAGCACTTCGATCTCGGCGTCCGGTCGATCGCCGATCTGGGTGTGCTGGACAAATGTTGAGAAGAAAAGTCATCGCGTTCCGCGGATCAGCGAGCGTCGCCGCAGTTCGTCGAACGGTAGCGTCGTCTCTTACCAGCTCCGGGGACGCCAAATCTCGGAGGCTTGAAGGATAACCGTGGCGTTGATCGCATTTCCGATTCGCTGCCATTCGGTGTTGCCAGCCCGCAGCTTTTTAGCGGACACTTCCATCGATGGAGGCAGAAATAGATTGCAAATTGCAGTCTAATTCTCGTTAGGCGCTTTAGCGCTTCCTCTCCGATACGTGCGAAACTAAAAAAAGGAAAACAACGCAAAGAAAGGAGAACAAACTAATGGCCAAAAAAGCAAAGACGCCCTACGACGCCCCACCGAAGGGCACATCAGGGCACTCCACGTTACCAAGAATCGTGGCCAAACAGCCTCATCGATCAGCGATTGGACTAGCCGAGATTAACGCTAGCGGGTTTGGATTATTCAATCTTGACGTTCAATTTCCGGCTGGCGTTATTAGTCGGAATAGTACGGTTCTGGCAAACATTTGCGAGATTGCTCGCACGTCGGCAGAGCCGGGCGATCTTCCGTGGGTGGGCGCAGCGAATATGATAATTTGGAACATCGTTCCGCAGGACACCGGGCATGTTATTCTCCGAGTTGAAGTCGACTGGAGTCATCCCGTCGATTTCCGGATACAGTTCGCAATTTTAGGTTAGACGACGACACTGCTGCGCATGGCCATGAAGATAACGCCTGATCGACCGATGAAGCCAACACCGAGAGAATTCGCGAGCATCCTGAACGCCCTGCTGGGGCCTATCTCTTCGTTAGGCCGATGAGCGCCGTCTCAATTTATCGCGCCCTGTTGCTCGTGCGTGTCGGCTGGCTGCTTGTGGAGTGGTTCTTCGGTTGGGATGCCAGAAGACATATGAACTCGTTTACCTTGCTGCACCCGTATGCTGCCTACTTTGCGCATGTTGCCGCCGAATTCACCTTGTTCGTCATTCTTGCAGGTCTGTGGTTTTTTCGTCGCTCGGCGCGTTTGATATTTGTTTTGGCTCTCGTGCTCTCAGTCGTTGACGCCGTCTTTTGGCCTTATCGCCTATCGCTGCCACCGTCACTTGTCCTCGCGATCGGTTGGGGTGTTGTCATGCTGAACTGCGCCATTGTAGCGATGTCTTTTCTACCACCGGTGAAGGATCTGTTTGAAACTCAGGCCTGACCAATCGATCAAGCCAACAGTCCCACCGCAAAGCAACTTCAGTCTGTTTGCCACCTGATCCTGCCGCTCAGCAGCGTGAAATTGGTAACTTAAGTTACCGTGACCTCGAGCCGCTGTTTCCTATTGTGAATACACCAATCAAAAAGCAGAAAGACACAATATATGAACAAGAAAATGAAAATCGTCGTCATCGGAGGCACTGGCCTCATTGGAACAAAAGTGGTGAACAATCTTCGCCGCCGTGGCCAGGAGGTGTTGGCCGCATCACCTTCCTCGGGCGTCAACACTTTTACTGGTGAAGGACTGACTGAAGCGCTAACAGACGCTCAGGTCGTTGTTGACGTCGCGAATGCGCCATCGTGGGAGGACAGGGCAGTAATGGAATTCTTCAAGATAGAGGGGCGTAACTTACTTGCTGCGGAAGCGGCAGCCGGCGTACGGCACCACGTAGCGCTGTCAATTGTTGGCGCCGACCGGCTTCCCGATAGCGGATATTTGCGTGCAAAGATAGCTCAGGAAAGCCTGATCAAGGCTTCAGGAATTCCATTCACGATCGTCCGCTCCACGCAGTTCTTCGGGTTCGTAAAGGGCATCATCCAATCGGCCACCGAAGGCCAAACCGTTCGGTTGTCACATGCTCTCGTGCAGCCGATTGCGGCGGACGACGTCGCCACCGCGCTGACTGGCTTCGCACTCGCAAAGCCACTAAACGGTACCGTCGAGATTGCCGGTCCGGAACCGATCCCAATGGATGACTTCGCCCAGCGCTTCTTGAGCGCAACACGAGACCCACGGAAGGTGATCACGGACGTGCACGCCCGCTACTTTGGCACAGAACTGAACGATCGAAGCCTAACCCCTGGAAATAATGCGCGTCTCGCGCCAACGCGTTTCGAGCAGTGGCTTAGCCGCTCCGCGACGCAACAGGCAGCGTAAAGCATAGAACACGGTGGCAGGTCGCACGATATTCAGCGATCTGCCGCCATTGCGGCCTGTCACACCGGTTACTCGGAACGGAGCGCTTCAAGAGGATTCACATTCCCAGCGCGGCGCGCCGGAACGTAGCATGCGCATAATGCTACTCCCGCAAGCAGCACGGCCACGATTGCATAGGTAGCAACGTCGGCTGCTTCCACGCCGAACAGCAATCCCGACATGAAACGAGTGACAGCGAAGGCGCCACCAATCCCGACGATGAGCGCGAGCCCCACCATGGTCATCCCGCTGCCAATAACCAAGCCTGCAACGTCACGTTTTTGCGCGCCCAATGCGATCCGAACACCGATTTCACGGCGCCTTTGTCCAACGGTATATGACATGACGCCGTAAATGCCCACCGCGCTCAGAAGTAGGGCCGATGCCGAAAAAGCCGAGATCAATGCGAGGTTCAGGCGGCGCGGGGCGATCGATTGATCGAGCATTTCTTCAAAGGTGTGCGCAGGCCCGAGCGGCTGATCCGGGTCGAGGGCGGCGATTTGTTTCCGGACCGCTGGCAGGATCGTCCACGGATCGACCGAGGTTTTGATGACCACGTCCATCGCACACAGCCAAGCTCCACATGGCTTCAGATTCATCTGCAGCCAGGGCCGGTAGATTTGCACCAACGGTTCTTCCTCTGGCTCGTGATATCGCACGTGGCCAACCACACCCACAATTTCCCGCCACGGTTCGTCGGCGCCTTCAAAACGAAGGCGGCGACCCAAAATTGAAGCGGGAGTGACCGCCCCGAAATTTTGTCCAACGAACTGATCATCCACGACAACCACTAGCGGCGAATCGGCCTGGTCGTGTTGGTCGAACCAACGGCCGGCCAGCAACTTGATCCCTAGTGCGTCGCGATACTCTTCGCTGACCGACATCGACGTGCTGAGAGGCCACTGCGCGATGTTTTGCGGCTCCGATCGGCCTTCGATCCAGTAATTCCCCTCAGAGAAACGACCCAATGGAATGGCAGTGGTGACAGCGACATTCTTTACCTCCGGCAGCGTCCGCAATCGACGTTGCGCTTCTTTCAGCGCCAGAATCGCCTGCTCGGGTCGCGGATATTTCATGTCGGCCAGACGGAGCCGGAAGGAGAGAACATTTTTTGCATCGTAGCCGCGGTCGATCGTCATCAGATTGCGAAAACTCTTCACCAGCAGACCGGAAGCGATTAGGAGAATAAAGGCGAGTGCAAATTCGACGATAACGAGAGTCCGGCGAAGTCGCTCGCTTCCCGGCGAGCCTGAAGCTCGAGCGTCGCTCGCCTTCAGACTTTGATTGAGATCAAACCGCGTGGTCTGGCGTGCCGGCGCCAACCCAAAGACAATGCCGCTGAGCAAGGTACCGATGACTGTAACGGCCAGGACCGTACCGCTAGGAGAGATCTCGCTCAGGCGTGGAAGCGAGCCAGGTGCGGCCGACTTAAACAGGTGAATGGCCCAACTCGCCAAACCGACACCCAGGATTCCACCGATCGCCGCAACGAGAATGGATTCAACAAGCAGCAAACGGATGATGCGAAAGCGCGACGCGCCGAGCGCTACACGCAGTGCAATCTCTTTCTGGCGGTTAATGGCCCGCGCCAGAGTCAGGTTGGCAACGTTTGCGCACGCGATAATCAGCAGTACCGCTACCGCCACGGATATCACCGTCAGGCTGCGGGTTGATTCACCTACATAATCGGAAAGAAGAGAACGAAGATCGACGGCGTGCCCGCTATCCGACTGTGGATATTTGAGGGCAGATTGCTGGGCCAGGGTTTTGATCTCAGCACGGGCTTGCTCTTCACTCACATTCGCTTTCAACCGGGCCGTTATTCGGACGGGGTAACCACGGCCCCGCGAATCCTGCTGGTCCAGCTGACCGAGCGGCATGAAGACGTCATTGTTCTCATTGTTCTGGCCGTAAAAATCGAAATCGGATTGGAGCACGCCGATCACCGTCCAGCTGTCACCATTGTACCGGATTGCCTGGCCAATGATGCCTGGGTCGCCGGCAAATCGACGATGCCACAGCGAGTCGCTTATTATCGTGACGTGCTCGCCGCCCAGCTTGTCTTCCGCTTCATTGAAAAAACGTCCAATTTGCGGCGACACCTGCAAGGTTGAAAAAAATCCGGCTGAGACGTACCTGCCAAAGACGCGCTCCGGTTCGCCGATGCCAGTGATGATCCCACCGGCCGGCAGCCGTGCCGCCATTTCTTCAAACGAATGTTGCGCCGAGCGCCAGTCACGAAAGTTTTCGTACGGGAGAGCAGTCAGGTTTCCAGAAGGCGAAGCTTCGCCGATGGCGACGAGTCGGTCCGCATCGGGAAGAGGAAGCGACCGTAACAAAACTCCGTGGACTAGCGTAAAGATGGCAGTGTTAGCACCGATCCCGAGCGCGATTGTGAGAGTCGCGACGACAGCGAAGGTCCCGTTCTTGATTAAAGCACAGCCTGCGAACCTGACGTCGCGCCAAAGATCTTCGAGCAAGGAAAGTCCGCGCACGTCGCGACATTCTTCCTTTCGTTGTTCGATTCCACCAAACTCCCGCAGAGTCATGGTCCGCGCCTCGGATGGCGTCATGCCTCGTTCGGTCAGCTGACGGATCTTCGCCTCGATATGATTTTGCAGTTCGCTGGCAAGTTCCCGCTCGACTGTGCGTCTTTGAAAGAGCGCCCGAAATTTTGCCTTCAGGCAGTGATACAATTTCTCCAGCATCGCTACACGTTCCTGGCGCGAAGCAGCGCCGAAATCGCGCCTGAGAGGCGTTCCCATTCCCGCGCTTCGCGCTCGAGCTGGCGGCGACCAGCTCGAGTTAGAAAATAAAATTTCGCGCGCCGATTATTCTCGCTCGGCCGCCAATCCGCTTTGATCCAACCGCGGTGCTCCAGCTTGTGCAGGGCCGGGTAAAGGGAACCATCGCTTACGTTCAGAACGTCGTCGGACATCTGATTCAACCGGCGGCTGATTGCCCAACCATGCATGGGTTCATGGGCCAGGATTCGCAAAAGCAAAAGATCCAGGGTGCCTTGAACGAGATCGGATGGTCTACTCACGGTTACCGAGAGGAGAGTAGCGTTCACCTCTCGGTAAGCAAGCATGAACATCGACGCTCAGACAGCGTCGCTACAATAAATGGTCCGTTCCTCTTACTTCCTACTTCTTACTTGTAGACAACCTTCAAATTCTGCCTTCTTACTTCTTGTTCCATGGCAACCAAATATGACGCGATCGTTATTGGGACTGGCCAGGCGGGACCGTCTTTTGCAGTTCGCCTTGCAGGCACTGGTATGAAGGTGGCGATTATCGAGCGCAAACGGTTCGGCGGCACCTGTGTCAATAACGGCTGCATCCCAACCAAGACGCTAATAGCAAGTGCGCGCGCAGCGCATGTGGCACGCCGCGCAGACGATTACGGCGTGACGATTCGCGGCACCATCGCCGTGGACATGAAAAAAGTGAAAGCGCGTAAAGACGCCGTGGTTCGTCAAAGCAGCGAAGGTCTCGAGAAGTGGCTAAAAGGCGCTCAGAACCTGACCGTCATTGAAGGGCACGCGCGCTTTGCCGACGCGCATCGGGTTCGTGTCGATGACGAACTTCTCGAGGCAGATCAATTCTTTATCAACGTTGGCGGACGCGCGTCTATTCCTCCTTTCCGGGGCATCGATCAGGTGAACTATTTGGACAATTCGACGATGATGGACGTGGACTTTCTGCCCGAACATCTGGTCGTCGTCGGCGGCAGCTATGTGGGATTGGAGTTTGCTCAGATGTACCGCCGCTTCGGCAGTGAAGTCACCATCGTGGAGAGAGGACCGCGATTGTGTAAGCGTGAAGACGAAGACGTTTCCGAAAACGTCAAAACAATTCTCGAAGGCGAAGGTATCAAGATCCGTCTGGGCGCTGAATGCATTGGCTTTGAAAAGCGCGGCGACAAAGTTGTCGTTCAGGTTGATTGCAGTAGCAGCGATAAGACTGTCATCGGCTCGCATACGCTTCTCGCGGTCGGTCGTGTGCCGAACACCAACGATCTCGGCGTGGAACAGGCCGGGATTAAAGTCGATAAGCACGGTTACATACAGGTTGACGATCAACTTCGCACCAATGTGCCCGGTATTTATGCGCTGGGTGATTGCAACGGACGAGGAGCCTTCACTCATACTGCATACAACGATTATGAAATTGTCGCCGCCAATCTTTTAGATGGCGACCAGCGCCGCGTGAGCGATCGGATCGCCGCCTATGCCCTTTACATTGATCCGCCACTGGGCCGAGCAGGAATGACTGAGGCGGAAGTGCGAAAGTCCGGACGGAAAGCTTTGATTGGAAAACGTCCGATGACGCGAGTTGGACGCGCGGTGGAGCGAGGCGAGACCGAAGGGTTCATGAAAATTTTGATAGACGCCGAAACGAAAAAGATCGTTGGAGCGTCGCTCCTGGGAATCGAGTGCGATGAAGTCATTCATTCGATCCTGGACGTGATGTACGCGAAGGCGCCATACACAGTGATTCAGCGCGCCATGCACATTCATCCGACGGTATCAGA
>DATBEX010000156.1:0-22269 GCA_036558805.1 Candidatus Udaeobacter sp. | reverse complement strand
TTCTGCCGCTCCCCCTTGAGCAGTGATTTGTGCGCGCCCTCTTTGACGAACATTCCGAGCCCGCGCCTCTTTTCGACCAGCTCCTCGTCGACCAGTTCCTGATAAGCCTTTAGAACGGTGAGGGGATTCAGCCGGTACTCGGACGCAACATTGCGGACCGAGGGCAGGGGGTCGCCTTCCTTGAGCACGTCATCGAGTATCATATGCACGACACGGTCTCGAAGCTGTCGATAAATTGGCTGATTGTCATTCCATTCACGATTCATTCTGTGCTCCAAACTCCCATGGCGGCGAAACGGCACGCGGCCCCTGTGATTGTCTGCTCTGCCTCATATGGTGATATAGTGAACTATAACACTACCTCACGCGCAAGCTCTTTTTTTCAGAATTTCTTTGCGTGCGGTTTTACATGGTTGCAGAACCGCCAGCCGGCGTCGCGACCGGGCTCATTTTGCCAATTCGGCGCGCGGTGAATGATGCGTTAAATGCACCGTGCGATCCTGGATCTCGCTCTACCTTATTCTTTGATCTCGATTTCCCGCACCATGCCGGCGTCACTATGAGTCAGTTTAGTGTTTGTTACCGGCATCTCGCAGTGCAGCACGTAGCGCCCAGGGGCGAATTCCTTTCGAAGCCATACCACCCGGTTGATATCGTGGCTGTCGAGCGCACCGCCCAAGGCTTCCGCAGGAGAGAGACCATTCTCGCGCTCTTTGCGCCATCGCTTTAGGTCCTCAACGGTACTGCCTTCATGGAGTCGATAAATGTCCACCTCGTGCATGTTGGGACCAGGTGTCTCGACTCGGATAACCTGGGTCCCCTTGCGCAACGCGCGGTCAAGTTCAAATCGATAATCAAACAGCTTTAACACCACGTCTTCCTTCGGCGGCCGATCATCGTTTGCTCCGATGTCCTCGACGGTGAAGCTGTGAACGGGCGTGGTTCTGTCGTGATCCTTGTTCCAACAAATGATGATGTAGCGGCCGGGATCTACTCTTAGCCACATTTCGGCGGTTACTCCGGCCGATGTTAGTCCGGGCCCGGAGTAGTCCAGGGCACCGGTTGGAAAGAGAGAGCCTTTCTTAACGGCCGCCACGTAGTCGTCCGCGCTCATTCCTTCCGGGAGCTTGACGAGCATCGCTTCGTGGATCTCAGAACCGCGATTCTCGAAAACGACGTGACGCGTCCCTGCAGCGAGCCTGTCAGGGGCTTCAAACCCAGAATCCGTTGCAACAATCCGAAACGGCGGGATTTCTTTCTCCGCGGTTTGCCTTTGGCAACCAAAGCTAAGGAAACATACCACCAAGATAGTCCAGCGGATGGTGGCAACGGCTACCAGAGTTCTTCCTTCCATCTGTCAGGTCTAACAAGACAGAGATAAGCCACGGCAATCGTTGAACGCGATTCCGACACGGTAGCTATTGTGAGAGAGGTGCACGCAATTCATATTCTGGCGCGCTCCTTCGAAGCGCGCGTAGCAGGCTGGGGCGACGCCATCGTTTAATCGTCAGGGGCAAGCGCATATCGTGTCCACCGCAATACTGTTACCGCGATCCGGCAAGGCGATCCGAGAGGTTGAGGCAACGCGATGGTTTCGAACATCGTTGTCCATGGATCCGCAGCCTGCGAGGATCAGTCCAACGGTCAACATCAGTATTGTTTTCATTTGTGCTCTCCTTTGATTGTGGCCGCCATTTACCATCCGGCAATCAAAAACGATTCTAGCGCTATGCTGGAGAGAATTCTTGCGTCGGCTGCGACGTCGATGGCGACATCGTGAGTGTCTACACTAAGTAGCCCTGGCGGATTGGTAAACTAATAGCGCTGCGGCGATATCCTCCACGGCCATACCGAGCGACTTGAAGATCGTCGTTTCGTTTGTGCGTGACGGGACCTTACCCGCGAGAGCTTCGCCCAGCTCTGCGTAGATTTTCGTGCCGGAAAGAATCACATCGCCGGATTCCTTCAGCGCGCCTTCCCGAGAATCGACGTACACCACATTTGCCATCGCGTCGTCATCCAGTTCGCGCCAGTCCGGGCGACACGCGCCGACGGCATTCACGTGGCAACCGCGTTTCAGCCAGGTCCCTTTCAAAATTGCTGTTTTCGAATTTGTCGCAATGACGATCACATCTGCGTCTCGGACCGCCTCCTCGGCAGAGGTTGCGGTTGCGCCAATTGTTCTGGCGAATTGTTGTGCGTGCTCGCCGGAGGCGCTCCAAACGCGAATCTCTTCAAAATGCCTAACGAGTCGCAGCGCTTCCACATGACTGCGCGCTTGCACGCCGCTCCCCAGGATCGCAAGAATTTTTGCGTCTGTTGGGGCGAGAAGTTTTGTTGCCGCAGCGGAGACCGCAGCCGTGCGCATCTCGGTGATCAACCTTCCGTCCATGATCGCCAGCGGGCTACCGGTCTGCGGATCGACCAGAAAAATGGTCGCCATATGCGTCGGGATTTTACGCTCCACGTTCGATGGATAAAACGTCACGGCTTTCAGCCCGAGTCCGTTCGGTGTTAACGCGGGCATCAAACCAAGGAACCCGCCGGGAGGATCAACTTTGATGACCGAGCGCACTGGCTGAATCACTTTGCCGCTGGAAAAATCGATCAATGCTTTCTCCATGGCGGGAATCAGGTCCGCCATGTGCAGATGCTGACGCACCTGTTCTTCGTTGAGAAAAAGCGGTTCGCTGTTCATTGGATTAACCACGGATTACACAGATGGCACGGATGCAAAACAATACGGCCAATTCAAACAGAGATCTCTAGCTATTAATGGAAGCGAATACCGACGAATTCGATTCTATCATTGATGTTCATTAGTGTGCATTCGTGGTTAAATCCGACTTGCAATGAGCGCGCCTGAGAAATTGCAAATTCGCTGCGTGATCGCTGGTGGCGGACCAGCCGGAATGATGGCCGGTTATTTACTCGCGCGGGCTGGTGTGCCAGTTGCCGTCTTGGAAAAGCACCCAGACTTCAACCGGGATTTCCGGGGCGACACGATTCATCCGTCGACGCTGCAATTGATGTATGAGCTCGGATTGCTTGATGAGTTTTTGCGACAGCCGCACCAGGAACTGCGAGAATTGCGTGCGGTGGTTAACGGCCAGGCCGTGCCGGTTGCCGATTTCACCAAGCTTCCCACGCGTTGCAAGTTCATCGCGTTCATGCCGCAATGGGATTTTCTGAATTTCCTCTCAAACCACGCGAAACGTTTTCCGGCCTTCCAATTGCACATGGAAACCGAAGTCATCGATTTGTTGATAGAGAATTCACGCGTAACGGGTGTGCGCGCAAAGACTCGCAGCGGCGAACTGCAAATTCGCGCGGATCTTGTCATCGGCGCCGACGGACGGCATTCAACTGTACACACTCGTGCCGGTCTTGAGCTGCGCGAGTTTGGCGTGCCGATTGATGTGCTTTGGATGCGAATTTCCAAAAAACAGGATGATCCGAAACAGACATTAGGCTTTTTCCAGCACGGCAAGCTGGTCGTTTTACTCGACCGCGATGATTACTGGCAATGTGGGTTTGTAATTCCCAAAGGCGGGTTCGACGAGATCAAAGCGCGTGAGTTGGCCGAATTTCAAAACGAAATCGTTGGTTTCGCCGGCTTTTTACGCGACCGGGTGGCCGAGTTGGATGACTGGTCGAAGATCAAATTGCTCACGGTACAGGTGAATCGCCTCACCAATTGGTGCCGTGAAGGGTTGCTTTGCATCGGTGATTCCGCGCACGCCATGTCGCCAGCGGGCGGTGTTGGAATCAATCTTGCCATTCAGGACGCAGTCGCGACTGCCAACTTGCTTGCGGAAAAGCTCCAGCGCGGTCCCGTTCACGTCGACGATTTACGAGAGGTGCAGGCGCGCCGCGAATGGCCAACCCGGCTGATTCAGGGAATGCAGATCTTTATTCACCGGCGTGTAGTTACCGGCCAGACTTCCGGCGACAACAATACTTCGCTTCCATTCGTGGTCCGTCTGCTGAAGTGGTTTCCAATTTTGCGCCAATTGCCTGCGCGTTTTATCGGACTTGGGCCGCGCCCTGAGCATATCCGAAGTCCGACTGCAGTCTGAAAGGTGAGGACGGCCTAAATTCTGGAATGTATTCTCTGTGCTCCATGCATTCGATGTGAAGGGCGCGCTATGCCATCAGAAACTCCATTTCCGTCTGCCAATCCATCTGTCTCGCGAACGCTAAGCGCATTCGAACTTCTGTTGGGTGCAGGCATCGTTATCGGTCACAACGTTTTTCACGTTGTGCCTAACGAAGTGCTTGTTTTGTTTGTCCTTGGCCTGGCGTCGATCTGGCTGCGAGATGGCAGGTTGTCGTCAATGGGATTCAAGCGGCCTGCGTCGTGGCGGCGCATCCTTCTCATCGCATTGGCAGCAGCTGGGGTGCGAATCGCTCTTGGGCAGTTCGTAATAGAACCGGTTACTGGATTTTTCTGGCCGCCACCGACTGCGCCAGAATTGGCAAATGATATTGCCGGAAATGCGAAAATGGCACTGCTTGCTTTGTTGTTGGTTTGGACGTTTGCCGCCTTTGGCGAAGAAATCGCATACCGAGGATATCTCCTCACACGCGCGGCAGATATTGGAAGAAGATCAACGGCGGCTTACTGGATTGGGATTGTGTTTGTCTCGATCTTATTTGGTTACGGCCATTATTATAAAGGTCCGTCGGGAATCATTGATTCTGGAATTGCCGGGTTAATTCTGGGAATAGCTTACATGGTGGCCGGTCGAAATCTTTGGGCGTGCATTTTAGCCCATGGATTCATTGACACCTTTGGGGTGATCGACGCTTTTTTCGGATGGTCAAACTAGATATGACACTCGATTTCCCGACCATCCTTAGGGCTCACCAGCGAATTCAATCGCATATTCATCGCACGCCTGTAATGACGACCTCGCGACTGGATGAGGCCAGCAAAGGCTCGCTTTTCTTCAAATGCGAAAACCTTCAGAAAATCGGCGCGTTCAAAGCGCGCGGGGCCACGAACGCGGTCTTTTCACTCGACAACGCAACTGCCAGCCGCGGGGTGGCGACCCATTCGTCGGGAAACCATGGAGCTGCAGTGGCGCGCGCGGCAAGACTTCGCGGCATTCCTGCGCACATCGTCATGCCATCGAACTCGGCCAAAGTGAAGATTCGCGCCGTGGAAGGCTACGGCGCGCACGTTGTATTTTGCGAGCCGACGGAACAAGCGCGAGAGACCATGTGCGCGGATGTAATCGCCAAGACGGGGGCCACGTTGATTCACTCCTTTGAAAATCCAGACGTGATCGCGGGGCAGGGGACGGCCGCTATGGAATTGCTAGAAGAGATTCCTGACCTCGATTTTGTGATGTGTCCAGTCGGCGGCGGAGGATTGCTGGCTGGCACGGCGGTCGCTGCAAAATCGATGATGCCAAATATCAAAGTGATTGCGGTTGAACCGGAAAATGCAGACGACGCTGCGCAGTCATTTCGCGCGGGACGAGTGATCTACACCGAGAAAAGATTCACCATCGCGGACGGGTTGCGAACAAACGTCGGTAAACCAAACTTTGAGATCATCAAGCGTTACGTGGACGATATCGTAACCGTAAGCGAGAGAGCGATCGTTTCGGCCATGCGTGCAATTTGGGAAACCATGAAGATTGTCGTCGAGCCGTCGGCGGCTGTTTCATACGCCGCGATTCAGGAAAAGAAGATTGACGTCGCCCGGCAGCGGGTCGGCATCATCCTCACGGGTGGCAATGTCGACCTCGACGCGTTGCCGTGGAACTTCCGAATTGGACCTCGACAAAGGCGGTTACAAGACAATTCGGATTAGAAACCGTGCGTTGTAGGACTACTTGAGGGTAATCTCGCGCATGGTTTTTGTGCCAAGGATCTCACGGATATCGAGCCGCTTCGTGGCTGTCGTAAGGCGTTGCTCCTCGTTGCCCATGACCTTCTCGACGATAGGATCCATTTTGTCGCGCAAATTATCGAATGCCGCCCAGTTAGGATATTCCACCAGGATCAGGATGTTGAAATCCTGTGGACCGGAAGGCTCGCCGCTCAGGATCTTGTAATCGAGTATGATTTTTTGCTTTTTCTCCTCGTCATAAACAGGCTTCACCGTCTTTGTGATCTGCTTAAGGTATTCATCGGACAAACCGCTTTTGGTTTTTATCATCGTCAGCGTCCAGACGGGGCCTTCATCGTAAGGTGCGTTGCTGCCTTTCGTGTCCGCTGCGTTTGTCCGTAGAAAACAAGTGAAAGCCATAACCAGAGAGGCGGCTGTGATTGTATAGATCTTCGTCATGCCGGGAGATTGCTTGGGGCGTAATGGCGAAGCCAGAAGAATTTCCGAAATCAATTTTCTCGCGGGGACCCTAATGGACTCAAGTTTGCCGCGAGCCGTGCGTCTGCCAAGCAGGGTTCAGTAGCATTCACACATCGGTCGCGGCCCAAAATTTGCGGAATGCATTGGGCCAGCTCCGATCGATTACGCTTTCCCTGGCCGCAGTGCTCATGCGTGTTCGCAACGTGGCGTCCGTAACCAGCGAGCGAATTGCTCGCGTGAAATCATCTACATCGCGCGATCGCGTGATCAAACCGTTCGTTCTCTCTTCGACTAGTTCCTTTGGTCCGCCAGAATCGGAAACAATAACAGGCACGCCGCTGGCCTGTGCCTCCAGGATGACATTACCAAATGTATCGGTGGTGCTGGGGAAAACAAAAATATCAGCCGACGCGTAGGCGGTGGCTAATTCCTTTCCCGTAAGGTAGCCGGTAAAAACTGCCTCTGGTAGAGATTGCGCGAACTTTTCGGAGTACGGCCCGTGACCGACAACAAAAAGCTGCACAGGAAGACCGTCATTGCGTAATCGCCGAAAAGCGTCTGCCAAAATATCTAGATCTTTCTCCCGGGATATGCGTCCGACATAGAGCAAGCGGATCTGTCCGTTAACAGCAGTAAACTTTTCCCAGAACGCCGGCTCACGTCGCGCCGGTGTGAAGAGTTCGGTATCGAGGCCACGCGGAAGAATTTTCAGCTTCTCGGCGTCGAAGCCGCGTTTGATCCAGCTTTGCCGATATTCTTCGGAGTTTACGAAAACGGTGTCGAGCTGCCCATAGAACCAATGCATGTAACGCCACGCGACGCTTTCCAAGAAGCTGTCCTCGGTGAGGATTCGGACGTATTGCGGGAAATCGGTGTGATAGATGCCACTCGTTTGCAGGTTTAACATTTTGGCTGCAAGCAGCGCAGTAAGTCCGACTGGCCCGGGTGTGCTGATGACAATTTCAGTAAATTTTTCCCGCTGAATGTAATCCAGCATTTGGAGGATTGGCGGGAAACTCAACTTTTGCAGTTCATACTCGGGCAATTCAAATTCGCCGATAGGCGGGAAATTTTTGATCGGAATATTATCGACGTGCAATTCGCTGCTGGAGACAACCACCACCAGTTCCTTTCCGGTTTCAGCGCCGGCGGCGGTCATTTTGCGGATTGTGGTGGCGACGCCGTTGACATCATCCAGTGTGTCGGTGAACCAGGCGCGTTTGCGGTTTTGCAACGCAACCGGAATTTCACCGGTCAAGTCCAGGAAGATAGCCCGCAGCCACTTTCGGGACGGCGCCTGACTATGAAAGCCGTAGATGTACGGCGCAAGAACCACTAAAATTGGCGCAATCGCGCTGAGAGCCTGCATGCTCTCCACCATGTTACCGCTGCGGATTTGCTGAACAAACTTTTGAAAAAAACGAAAGATCAGCTGCTCAGCTACCATGTTCGCCATGAGAAATGTGCGGCGCTCCGGCTCGTTGACCCCACTTAATTGCGCGGCCAGTTTCGATTTTACCTCCGGCTGCGCGAAATAGCCTGAAAGCTCTTTCCAGAGTGAAACGTTTGCAGGCTTAACGAATTCAAAAATTTTTCCTGACACTACGCCCTGCACGACGAATTCCATTTTTTCTTTCAGAGTGAACTCAGTCGGGGCGCGGCCTTCCATGAACCGCGAAAACATTTTTTCCAGCAACGCGCCGCCCGGTCCGAGCTTTTCATTGAAGCGGTCCTGGATGAAACAAGCGACCGTATTATAAAAGCCGTGTGAGAGGACCAGGGGCGTGCCGCCGTGGCCGTGCGCGCTGCAGTTGCCGTTGCGGACGTGTTCGAGAAATTTTTCGGCCGATTTCGCCGCAGGGGTTTCTGTAAAGGCCGACGCCGCGAATTGCCCACCGTGATCGTCCGAGCCACCCACGAAAATCTTTTTCCAGGGCTCCAAGTGTGTAGGCGGGACGTTATGGCGATCTGCGAGCTCGTCGATTTTTTCCGGTGTCAGTTGGTTGAACAATGTCCGGGCAAGATCGCTGAGAAGCGCATCGCGCAAGCCGTTGATTCCCTCGAAATGCTTGAAGAGAAGAATGAGCAACTCGAGATGACGCGAATCGAGGTTGCGATTGACGCTGTAAAGCGGATGCGCTACCGCATGCGCGATCTGCGTAGTCTGCAGGTAGCTTTGTAACTCAAAAATATTATGGCGAATTGCATCGATCTCGTGGTGCTGGTTCTCTGAGATTCCCCAAACAAGAATGTGCAGCTTGCATGAATCGTTAGGGAAATAGGTGGTGACTTGCTCGCTGATAAAGCTGCGAGGCCGGTCCACAATTTGCAGGCAGCCCTCGATCGTGTCGTGGTCGGTAATGGTGACGTAATCCATTCCTTGCTCGAGCAAGTTTTCATAGAGGCGTTTCGGGTCTGAATAGCTGTCCGGAAAATCAAAACGGCGAAAGAGCCATTCTTCCGAGCGCGCGCTGTAACGCGAATGAATGTGAAGATCGCACCTGCTCACGACTAAACTCCGGGTCTCAACCGTTGCTGTGCGATCCAATCCTGGTAGGTCGTCGCCGTCCTCGACCGAATCGCGTTCTGGACTATACCGGTGACCTGCCGCCAGATCGTTGGGTGCGAATAATCAGGGGGATGAAGGCTAATGCGCAAGAGTGGTTTTCCTTCCAGATATCGAAAGAGCGTGGCGTTGCAGATGCGGCTAATCCCGCGGCGCCAGTTCCTTCGAACACTGTAAACAATCGATCGCGAAGGGAATTCGGCCCCAGCCCGGAGATCGCATACCTTGTGTAACCGAGTCGTATATTCCAGCCCGGCATCGCGGACGGCGCTCTCAGCAGCCTTGTTGAGCAGCCATGCTGGAGCGACAAAACCCCGCGGCTTAAGACCGCTCGCGCGAAATTCATTTTGCGCAGCCGTAATTCGGTGAAGCGCCTCGTCATAGGTGAGGTCGTAAAATTCGCCTTCTCGTTGCGTGTAAAGTCTCGTGAGAAACTTGTCGCGCAGACTCTCTTTCGCTCGCCCGGGCCGTTCGTGGAAATAGCCGTGAATAACGATTTCATGACCGTCCGCTTCCAAGCCGCGCAGCCAGGACACGAATTGTTGGTCTCTAGTGAAGAGTCCCTGGCGATGATAATCCGGGACGACAAGAAGAGAACAAACAGTGACTCCGTGCCGAGCCAGTTCCGAAATGATTGTGTTTGCGATCTGCTGACTGGAGGGGGCGACATCGTGCAAAGAAACGACCATGAAATCTCTGGCGGCCGCAGCGGTTGCAACGAGGGGCAGGAAGTCCGTTGCCGCGATTGTACTCATTGGGTAATTTTCAGCCTCGAGTCAGCTTTGAACAAGGCAAAATCAATGCCGTGATTGGTTAAAACGTTAAACGGTTACAAAGGTCCGGTTGGTGGCGTTGAACGATCTAACGATTCAACCTGGCGTAGCCATCTTTACAATCTTGCGAAATTCAGACTCCGCCAGCGGCATTACAGACAAACGCGACTGGCGAACCAGCAGTATTCCCTTTAGCCCTGGATCGCTCTTGATTTCGCGAAGCGTAACCGGTCGGCGGAACGGTTTGACAGGAGCAAGATCAACCGTGGACCAATCGCCTTCCTTCGCAGTCGAATCGCGATACGCCGTCTGAATTACCTTCGCGATTCCTACGACGGCTTTGTCTTCGCCGCTGTGATAGAAAAGGACTTCATCGCCTTTCTGCATTCTGCGCAAATTGTTGCGAGCGGCGTAATTGCGCACACCCGTCCAACTGGTTCTGCCTTCCGTCACAAAGTCCGACCACGAATATGAGGATGGTTCCTGTTTTACCAGCCAGAAATTTTTCATCGCTGAAGGATATGCCACCGATACCGCACGCGGCAAATGGCGTTGCTGCCATCAGCGTGCGCATTCGACAATTGTGCTCCCTTATTTCACAATCGACATCATGCGCCGGCTGCCTTTCATTACATTTGAAGGATCAGAGGGTAGCGGGAAATCGACGCAGGTGCAGAGATTGGCGGCGCGACTGGAGCGCGCCGGTGTGCCATTTCTGGTGACGCGCGAACCCGGCGGCACGCCAATCGGTGAAACCATTCGCGAGCTGTTGCAATTTGCTTCGCATAACTCCGGAATGACTCCGGAAACCGAGCTACTTCTTTTTGAGGCGAGCCGCAGCCAACTCGTGCGAGAAATCATCAGGCCGGCGCTCGAACGTGGTATTTGCGTGATCGCCGATCGTTTCTTTGATTCGACGACGGCTTATCAAGGGGCGGCGCGAAAGTTGGATCATGAGGCGATCAAGCGTTTGAATGCGTTCGCGGTCGGCGATTGTATTCCAAACGTCACTTTTGTCCTGGACATCGATGCGGCCGGCGCGAAAGCGCGAATGCGGAAACCACGTCGACCAGATCGAATGGAGCAGGAACCCGCCGAGTTCTACGAGCGCGTTCGCGAAGCATATCGCGAGCTCGCCGCACGCGAACCGAATCGCATTGTGCTGATCAACGGTGCGGGCACCCCGGAGAAAATCGAGAATAACATCTGGGCGATACTTTCTACGCGATTTCCCGCGTTGACCGGCGCTCAGCGATCTTAAGATGCCTTTCGCTCGGACAGCAGCGCTTGAATACCTGAGTCGCGCTCACGACCAAAATCGGCTGGCGCATGCCTATTTAATTTCAGGACCGCCAGGAAGTGGAAAACAAGATCTCGCCGCGGAGCTGGCCAGTCTTGTGAATGGTACTCCGGCCGGCGACGTCTTCTCAGCCAAAGCCCGGGAAATTTTCATTGCGCGGCCGGAATCGAAATCGCGGCGTATTGTTATCGAGCAAATTAGGGAACTAGAGCACGCGCTGCAAATGCGCGCGCGCAATGGGCGACGTAAAGTGGCGATCATTGCCGATGCCGATCGTCTGCAGCCTCAGGCCGCAAATGCTTTCCTCAAGACATTGGAAGAACCGCCCAGGGACTCTTTACTGCTCCTGCTGAGTGCTTTACCGGAAGCGTTACCGGAGACAATCCTTTCGCGATGCATTGCCATTCCTCTTGTACCGGACGGCGAGCAGCAGGCGAGCGACGAAGAAGCGCAGCTCGTGAAATTATTGCAACAGGCGTCTCATGAACAAAACTGGACCATTCACTTCGCATATCGTTTGGCCCAGGAGTTTCATACGTTGCTACGCGCGGTTCGTGAAGAAGTTAAGCGCGAAACAGACGAAGCACTGAAGCGGGAACAAGCACGTTACAAGGAGGCGACCGATGGGGCGTGGCTGGAAGAACGCGAACAATATTACAAAGCGCGCGCCGAAAGTCTTTACCTGCAACGGCGCGCGGGATTGGTCGAAACATTGCTCGCCTGGTGGTCCGACGCTTTGCGATCCAGTAAGAGTGTGACCCAACGCGACCTTCCGGGGACACGAAAAGAAACCGCCGCGCTGGCGAGCCGGCTCGGTACGTCCGAAATCTTGAAACGGATTCGATCTCTTGAAGAACTGCGCGATCACCTGAGTCGCAATATTCACGAAGCACTCGCGATCGAAGTCGCCTTCCTCGCAATTTTCACCGGGCCTAAGAAGGACTAATAGGTACCGTTCGGCGTTTCGACGTTTCGGCTACCAGGCGCAAGTTCGATAGAAAACACACCTTCGCGCAACGGCGGTACCCAAAGGCGGGTTGACAAAAAGCGGCCTAATCTTATCCAGTATGCTCGTATGCGACATATCTCCCGATTACTCCTATTGTGTGCTGGCGGTTCGCTCCTCCTGTTGACTGGTTGTGGAACGGCGCGGGTGGCGGGCGGCGGGCCTTACCATGTTACGGCGTACAAGCCGAACGACCCATCCAAGGTGCGTGTGCTGGTTTCGCTTTCAAAGCAAAATGTCTATGTAATGGAGGGCGACCGATGCTTGATGGCTGCCGCCATTAATGTCGGTATGGCTTCGAAGCCTACACCGAGAGGCAGCTTTACTATTTATTCCAAACAAGAGCACAAGCGGTCTGGATCTTATGGCTTTAGCGTGCAAGGCAACCGAATAGTACCCTCGACCGGCGGCGGCCCGGGTCGCTACGTCGGGTATCCAATGGGTTATTGGTGCGAGTTTGCTCCCGCCTACGGTTTTCATCAGGGGTATATCCATCCCGCTCCCCATACGCATGGCTGCATTCGATTGCATGGTGAAGCGGCTGCAAAATTTTACGCGCTGGTGCGGATTGGTACGCCGGTGAACATTGCGGAATCCCAGCCCGAAGACGCAACGCTTGGGCCGAAAGTGCAACGCGTGGATGACTCCAGAACGCCCGATCCTCCAGCCTCTATCATGGTTTCGGACGCGGCGTTTGAGAAACCGAGCGGGCCACTGCTCGAATAGGCAAGCCGCAGCGCAATTGCCGCCTTCGCTCCAGTGTGTCATGTTGAGGGAAGCGAAACATCTCTGGCTATTGTTTCGACGCTCCCTGAACGAACCGCTTCGAGATCCTTCGCTGTTGAGAATCACAACGACGGTATGAGCACAAACCTTATTTCGAGCGGGACAACAGCGCGGGAGAAAGTGAACCTGCGCACTCCCGATGTGATGGCTGCGGTCCAGCAACAGGTCGAGTCACACTATCGAAGCGATATTGTCGAAAAGGTCCGGCGGGCAGGCGGGGTAATTTCTGCGGGTGATACCACAGTGCGCCTGGCTAAACAATTTGGTTTTTGCTATGGCGTGGAGCGCGCGATCGATCTCGCTTACGCGGCGCGAAAGGTTTTTAAAGACCGCCGGCTCTTTATCGTTGGCGAAATCATTCATAATCCTGAGGTTAATCATCAAATCGCCTCGTTAGGCATTAAGAATCTAACCGGCAAAAACAAGGAAGCCGATATTTTCGACCTTGGACCTGACGACGTTGTTATTGTCCCGGCGTTTGGCACTGAGCTGGCCATCCAGCAACAGATCAAGGATCGCGGCTGCCAGATTGTTGATACCACGTGTGGAGACGTGATGAGCGTTTGGAAACGAGTGCGTAAATACGCGAGTGAATCGGCCACTTCAATCATTCACGGGAAGGCCGAACACGAAGAAACAAAGGCAACCAGCTCTCGCGCACTTGGTGATGGCAGCGGACATTACCTGGTTGTTCTAACACTCGCGGAGACCGATTATGTTTGCGATTACATTCGGCACGGCGGCGATAAGAAGGCGTTCCTGGAGAAATTCAAGGGGGCTTATTCGCCCGGGTTCGACCCCGATGTGCATCTCCAGACGATTGGTGTAGCAAACCAAACTACCATGCTGCGTGGGGAAACCGAAGAAGTACAGCGGCGAGTTCGACGGGCCGTTGTCGATCGAGATGGAGCCGAGCTTGCGGAAAAGAACTTCAGATTTTTCGATACCATCTGTGGTGCTACACAGGAACGACAGGATGCGCTACGTGAATTGCTGGATGTGCCAATGGATTTGCTGCTGGTTGTGGGCGGTTACAACAGTTCGAACACATCACATCTGGCCGAGATGGGCGAAGAGAAATTGCCTACCTATTTCGTGCTTAATGCTTCACGCCTGGTTTCCGCCACGGAGGTCAAGCACTACAACTTGCACGAAAAACGCGAAGTGGTTTCGCATTTCTGGTTGCCCAACGGACCTGCGGTGGTCGGCATCACCGCAGGCGCATCGTGCCCGAACAACTTGATTGAAGAAACATTGATCCGCCTGTTTGAATTACGTGGCATTTCGCGCCAGAAACTTGAGCTGGCTGCGTAATCCGTAAAAGTTCGCGATCGCGAGGGCGCGATCGCCAGCACGCGAGGCGCCTGCGCTCCCAAAGAGGCACACGGTCACAGACCGCCGCTACACAGGCGTGATGCGAAATAGGTGTGTATGGCGCGCGCAATCTGGAAAGGCAGCATCAGTTTCGGCTTGGTGAACATTCCGATCGCTCTGTATCCCGCCACACGCCGGGAAGAGCTGAGATTTCGCCTGCTGCGCAAAAGCGATTTAAGTCCGGTGAATTATAAGCGTGTCGCCGAAAAGGACGGCAAGGGGGTTCCCTGGGATCAGATCGTCAAGGGCTATGAGTACGCGAAGGGGAAATATGTGGTGTTAAAAGACGAAGATTTCGATCGTGTTGATCTGGAGGCAACCCAGACGGTCGATATCCAGGACTTCGTTCATCAGGAAGAGATCGATCCAATGTTTTTCTACAAGCCGTACTACCTGGAGCCACAAAAGGGAGGCGACAAAGCGTATGTGCTTCTGCGCGACGCGCTCAAGGACAGCAACAAAGTCGGCATTGCAAAAGTAGTCATCAAGACGCGGCAATATCTTGCTGGCGTAAAACCCGAAGATGGAGCACTCGTTCTGGAGCTAATGCATTTTGCGGATGAGCTCGCAGACCCCGCGAAATTACATGTCCCGAAAAAAGCCGAAGTGGGCAAGCGCGAGATGAACATGGCCAGGTCACTCATCGACAGCATGAGCTCGAAGTGGGATCCCGAAAAATACAAGGATGACTACCGGGAGGCGCTCATGGAAGTGATTGAAGAAAAAGTGGAAGCTGGAGGGAAAGAAATCGAAGAGAAACCCAAAAAAGCTCCCAAGCCAACGAAGGTGATCGATCTCGTTTCCGTATTGCAGAAAAGCTTGGATCAAACCGGCTCGAAGAAAAAGGCGACATCCAAATCGCGCAGGAAAAAGAAGCAACCTGCAAAGAAGGCTGCGTAAGGTGGATCAGCTTCTGCTGAAAATGCCAGTCCGGCTCGGACCGATGGCGAACGGAGTCGCCAAACATCAGGCGGTGAAGCCGTATCGTTTTGTCAACGCGTTCCACCCGTTGCCGCCTCAACAAGCTTGACATCCGATCTCGACATCATTCAGCCTAACCTTCCATGAACGCTCTTAATCGATTTTCAGATCCGTTTTATTGCATCATGCGGTTTGTCGTCGGCCTCATGTATGCCTGTCATGGGCTGGACAAGATATTCGGCGCCTTCAACCCAAAAGCTGAAGCCCTTCCGACCTTGATGGTGGTCGGCGGCTGGGTGGAGATTGTTTGCGGATTTCTCATTGCTTTTGGTCTGCTGACGCGAGTCGCGGCGTTCGTCGCCTCCGGTGAAATGGCGGTGGCGTTTTTTATGATGCATGCTCCGAAGGGTTTGATTCCTTACGTGAACAAAGGCGAGCTGGCGGTGGTTTACTGTTTCGTGTTTTTCTACATCTTTCTACGGGGTTCCGGAAGCTGGAGCATCGATGCAATGATGGGAAAAGGAAAAGTCCTGGCGACGACGACCGCTTAGCCTGTTCGGAACACCCATTTCGCCGGAGATGAATCGGTCTAATCGATATCCCAATCTGGTTTACTGGCCGCTGCGATTGATCCTGGGGCTCTTGTTTGTTTTTCATGGGAAACAATCGCTTTCCGCGCAGGAGTACAAAGATTTTGGCAAGGACCGCCTGAACAATTCGCCGCGCCACGGCGAATGGGTCGATATCAAGTCGGGTGAACAAACGATCAAGGCTTTCGTCGTTTACCCCGAGCGTAAGGACAAAGCACCTGTGGTGTTGGTCGTCCAGGAAATTTTTGGTGTGACCGATTGGCTGCGAAGCATGTGCGATGAGCTGGCAGAAAATGGAGTCATCGCGATTGCGCCCGATTTTCTCAATGGTCAAAAGTTTGAAGATGCCGATGGCGCCAGCAAAGCTGTCTCAGCCGTGACGCAAGACCAGGTCAAAGCGGTTCTTAACGCGACGGCCGATTACGCGCTCAAAATTCCGGCGTGCAACGGCACCCTTGCGGTCTGTGGATTTTGCCGGGGCGGGGGATGGGCGTTTGCGTATGCGAATGAAAATCCAAAACTAAAAGCGACCTATTCGTTTTACGGGGCTGCGCCTGATGAAGCCTCCAAGGTCGCGAATATTCAGTGTCCGGTTTATGGCTTTTACGGCGAGAACGACGAACGCGTGAATGCCATGATTCCGAAAGCGGAACAACTCATGAAAGCCGCTGGTAAAAAGTACGAGCCGGTGATCTATAAAGGCGCCGGACACGGTTTCATGCGTTCCGGCGAACCATCCAATCCCGCTGTTCGCGAAGGCGACAAAAAGGCCCGAGATGAGGCCTGGGCGCGCTGGAAAACTCTGTTGAAAGAACTGGGCTGATCCTGAAGACAACGCCCCGATCTTGCGTTAATTGCCTTTGACCCCGCAAAGTTGCCGGCAAGCTCGCTGCTGCCGGTAAAGATCGCACATGAGAGTCCTGAAGTTTGGTGGATCGTCGCTTGCGACGGCTGATTGCATTCGCCAAGTCGCCAGGATCATTTTAGGGACCATGCGCCGCGAGCCCGCGGTGATCGTGGTTTCCGCTTTCCAAGGCGTGACTAACGAGTTGCTTGAGTGCGCGCGATTGGCGGAGAAAGCAGATGGTCACTGGGAATCGTTGTTGCGTCATATCGTTGTCCGGCATCAGAAGACAACCGACCGATTGATGGGCAAGAGCAGATCCGCGCGTTTACAAAGAAAGCTTGCACCGCTATTCAAGGATCTGCGCGATGCGCTGCACGGCGTACAGTTGTTGAATCATGCGCCGCCCCGGGCGCGCGACTTGATAGCGAGTTTCGGAGAACGTCTTTCGGCACTAATCATCGCGAGTTACCTGAATACGTTGCGGAATGCGCAATTCGTCGATGCGCGCGAACTGATTTCAACGGACGACAATTTCACGAGTGCAAACGTGATCTTCTCCGCAACGAACCGCGCAATCCGTCGATATTTTTCCCGGTTACGTCGCTCATCTCGTCGGGCACCGATCGCCTTGGTGACGGGCTTTATTGCATCGACAACTGATGGACAAACGACCACGCTCGGCCGCGATGGGTCGGACTACACTGCCGCCATTTTAGGAGCAGCTTTAAGCGCGTCGGCGGTCGAAATCTGGACCGACGTCGACGGCGTCTTAAGCGCCGATCCAAATCAGGTGCTGGCTACCTTTACTCTGCCTCGGATCTCGTACGAAGAAGCAATGGAGCTTTCGTATTTCGGCGCGAAGGTGCTTCATTCGGGCGCGATTGCTCCGGCAGTGGCTCGCGGGATCCCGATTCTGATTAAGAATACCTTTCGACCTAACGAGCCCGGAACGCTGATCGCCAGTGGACGCGACGACGAGCGAGTGGTGAAAGGAATCAGTTCGATCGGCGGCGTGACGCTCCTAAATCTTCGCGGCTTAAGCATGGTCGGGGTTCCGGGCGTTGCAGAGCGGCTGTTTCGAGCGCTCGCTTCGCGCCGCGTGAACGTCATTCTCATCTCGCAAGCATCATCGGAACACACCATTTGTTTCGCGGTCCGTGCGGTCGATTCTTCTGCCGCCGTTGCTGCGGTGCGCCACGAATTTCTATTTGAGTTTCAACATCAACTCATTTCGCTCGATGAAAAACCGGACCAGGCCATCGTGGCTGTGGTTGGCGACGGGATGAAGGGTCACCCCGGTGTGTCGGGAAAAATTTTCGGCAGTCTTGGCCGGCGAAACATCAACATTACCGCCATTGCCCAGGGTGCATCGGAGCGAAACGTTTCCTTCGTCGTGGATGCTGGTCAGCAGGCGCGTGTGTTAAACATCATTCATGAGGCTTTCTTCGAAGTTCGTAAACGCCTTGCGTTGATGGTCATTGGTGTTGGGTACATTGGCACCGCGCTGTTGGAACAATTGCGAACCCAACGAACCTATCTGCGCGCGCGTGGTTTCGATGTCACGGTGGTCGGTCTTGCTGACAGTAAAAAGTTTGTTCTCCACCCGGACGGCATTGATCTTTCCCGCTGGCGTCAACGTCTGTCGGCATCGCGGCGTAAAATGAACTGCCAGCTTCTTGCCCGAGAGATTTCCAAACTGGAACTGACCGATGCCGCAATCGTGGATTGCACTGCAGCAGAATCGGTGGTCGCTGCCTACCCGGAGTTTGTGCGGGCCAATCTCCACATCATTACGCCTAACAAACGGGCCAACGTGCTGCCTCGAGGCGAGTACGCCGCGCTAATGGAGCTTTTGCAATCGCGACAGAAATACTTTCTAGACGAGGCCAATGTCGGAGCCGGTTTACCGATCATGTCCACGATTCGAGATCTCGTTGCCAGCGGTGATGTCATCAAAAAAATCGAGGGGATTTTTTCCGGAACGCTAAGTTATTTGTTTAACAATTTTGACGGAAGCGTGCCATTCAGTTCGCTGGTCAAGGACGCATGGCGACGAGGTTTAACGGAACCCGATCCACGGGATGATCTCTCCGGGCAGGACGTCGCCAGAAAATTGCTCATTCTGGCGCGGCAAACTGGATCGCAATTGGATATCGCCGATGTAGACGTCGAAACTTTGGTGCCGCGAAGCCTTGCTCGCGGGCCATTTTCACAGCGGTTTTTTGTAGCGCTTGCGCGGTTCGATGCTAAAATGACAGCTCGATTGAAGGGGGCGCATTCGCGTGGTTCGGTGCTTCGTTACGTGGGATCGCTTACGGAAGGTCGAGCACAAGCGAAGGTCCAAGAGTTTCGGCGCGATCACCCTATCGCCATGACAAAAGGCAGCGACAACATCATCACCTTCCATACCAAGCGCTATTCGCAGACGCCATTGGTAATTCAAGGGCCCGGCGCAGGTCCCGACGTGACTGCGATGGGCGTGTTTTCCGACATCCTGAAGTTGTTTCATTATTTACCCCATTAGCCAACGGGGGAGATTTCGCGAAAGCCAGGCGAGGTTCGAGTCCGGGCCTAATTGGCGGTGGCAAGTTCATCGGCGAGCGGCTGGGCATTGTATACTTTGCGCAGCGCTTCGATGATTGCGGCGGAATCGACCGACACCGCGCGCGCCTGTGTGTCTGTAAAAATGCAATCGAGAACCAGCGACTGAATGTTGCCGTCGAAAATGATACCCACAAATTCGTTTTGCTTATTTACGACGGGGCTACCGCTGTTGCCTCCGATGATGTCGGCATCGGAAACGAAATTGAAATGCGTTGCGAGATTCAGGTTGGCTTTTTTATCGATCCAACGCTGGGGCAGGTCGAAGGGCGGCTTGTTGTCGTGTTCGGCGGAACGTTGATATAAACCAGCGAAATCTGTGAACGCGGGAATTTGTTTTCCGTCCTGCTCATAGCCGCGCACGGTCCCGTAGGAAAGCCGAAGGGTGAACGTGGCATCCGGATAACTGCTTGTGCCTTCAATGGCGAAGCGCGCCCTGGCGATTTCTGAATATGCCTGTTTTTTGATCTCCTCTTGCGCGTCGTAAATCTTCGCGGCTTCCCTCGCTGGGCCGTCTACGAGACGCGCGAGATCTATCATCGGATCATGCGCTGCTTGCAACGCGGCGGCATCTTTCCCATAAAGATCCTTGCGGACGGCGACGTCTTTGAGTTTCGTTCCTGAGACCAGCTCCACCGCTCGATCGTGCGGTGATTTTGCGGCGAGCACCTTTTTTACCAGCGGATCGTCGGCGCCAAATCGAGAGGCGAAATCGGTCAGTGAATCGGTCAAGCGCAGGATCTCATAATCGTCATAAATTGGCTCGGTCGAAAAAAGCCCCAGTTCCAATGAATCGCGTGCGCTGTCGCGAAACTCAGGAATCCGCTCCCCGTTAGGTTTGGCCCGTTCGTCCACGGCACGAACCAGCAATCGCGCGTATTTAAACAGATTTCCGAAGAGCGCCCGCGGGCCGCGATAACCAACCGATATTGGCCGCTCTTGTTCGAGGTAGTTGTACATCGGCGCATTTTTGGCGATTTCGGCCTGAGCTTGTTTGATACGATCGTACGCGGCGATGGTCGACTTCAACTTCGAATCGCGCGCAATCGCATCACGCAGTTTTTTCTCCCGTGCCTGAAGCTCGTTCCAGGTTTTCGGATCGAGCAAGCCCGCAAGGTACCCGTTGTACCGTTTCCGGTTGTTTTGGTCGCCAAAAAGATCGTCACGGGCTTTTCTTGCATTCTCAAATGATCGCGCTCCGTACGCCAACCCCAGCACTTCACGCCGATTAAACAAGCCCAGGACATAAGGTAGATAGCGATCACGCATATCGGCCAATTCATCCAGCGTCAGTTGCCGATCAGTCTTGCCAGGGCTGCCGCTTACGAAGGTTAGTTCGCCGTCGCTCGGACCGCGCGAATTCCATTTGAGGTAATGATCGACCTTTGCCGGTTTTCCGTTTTCATAAACACGAAAAAAACAGATATCCAGGTCGTAGCGTGGGTATTCAAAATTATCCGGGTCGCCGCCAAAAAAAGCCATCTGCTGCTCGGGCGCGAAGACCAGGCGTACGTCGTCGTAGCGTTTGTAACGGTAGAGGTGGTAAGCGCTCCCCTGGTACAGCGTTACCACGTCAGAACGCAATCCGGTCTTATCTTTGCTTTCCTTCTCAATCGACGCGACGACCGAACTGCGCGCGCCGGAAGCCTGCTCGTTCGTCATGCCCGCCTTCACCGCGCCATTCACACGCGCTGTCACGTCTTCGATCGACATCAGCACGTTGAGCTCGAGATCGGTCGATTTGATTTCATCCGCCTGAGTTTTCGCGTAGAAGCCGGTTTTTAGATAATTATGCTGCGGATCGCTAATTTTTTGCAGTGTGTCGGCGGCCACGTGGTGATTTGTAATGACAAGACCATTTGCAGACACGAACGAGCCGCTGCCTCCAGAGTTGAAGCGGACGCTCGCTTTTTGCAGATGCTCCAACCATTGCTGTGTCGGCTCGAACTGATATTTTTCTTTTAGCTGCTTCAGCGGTGGCGCGTTAAAGAGCCACATTCCTTCATCGGCGGTGACGGATGCAACGCAGTTCATTACGCACACGATGGCAAGCAGCCCTAATCTTCGCGAAATTCCAGAAGCAGTGAACATCGAACAGCATAAGATGCTGACGAGTGCGCGACAACTCTGGTTCTGTCACCTGACGACCAGGCTGCGTCGTGGCTCAGGGTTCAATCGATCAAACAGCACTCCGGGGATTTCGAAGGTTCGTCTCCGTTTACGCGTCCTTAGAGAGCTAACGGCGGCGATCACTGCAAGCGATACAATGAAGAGAACAACGATCATGATCTCGAAGAAAGTCAACGTCCCGCGCGTTAGCGCCTTCAAAGCAGCGGCCATTGTTACTCAAGACAGCGAACCGACGGTCGGCGTTACAAAAAAGATCGGCAATATCGGCGCCGCTGCTTGCTGGGACAGCAATTGCGCGATTCGCTTATCCGTCCTTGATTCATGACCATGTGGAAGGCCAAGCCGAAAAAGATCGACCGGCTGGATTTCATTCTGGCCGGCGCGCAAAAATCCGGGACGACGGCGTTGCATTATTTTCTGAGCAGACACCCGTGCGTCACAATGGGCAGCCAGCAAGAAATGCATTTTTTCGATAACGACACGTTGTTTGTTTCCGAGGTCGATTACGAGGGCCTTCACAAACATTATCCACCCCTCCGTCCGTCAACCATCGCGGGCGACTGCACGCCAAGTTATATCTATCACGAACCAGCCGCGGAACGGATTTGGAGGTACAATCCGAAAATCAAGCTGCTGGTCCTCGTGCGAAATCCGGTCGACCGCGCGTTTGCGCACTGGAACATGCAACGATTCAGGGGCCGCGAGCCGCTCGATTTCTTCGATGCCGTGCGAGAGGAGAAAACGCGCATCGCCGGAGCCCCGCCTGGTGACGCGCGTCGTTTTGCTTATGTCAGTCGGGGATTTTACGCACAGCAGCTGGAGCGGTTGTTCAAATTCTTCCCGCCCGAGCAAGTGAAAGTAGTGAAGTTTGAAGAGTTCAGGGACAAACAGCGGGACGCGCTCAATTCCATCTTTTCGTTTCTCAATCTCCAACCTCTCCGTTCGATACGCAGCAAGGATAGAAACATCGTGCCGTACGATCGGGCGATGAACTGGGAGGAAAAAGTTTTTCTCTACAATCTCTTTGCGGAAGACATTGCGAAGCTTGAGCAA
>DATBEX010000155.1:0-4930 GCA_036558805.1 Candidatus Udaeobacter sp. | reverse complement strand
GGATTGGCTTTGCACCAGGAGTCGCCGATGTCTACCTTCTCGACCAGATCGGGGAACTCTGCCACCTTCTCGTCGAGGAAGGCGTATATTTCCTCCACCGTCTTGTACCCGCCGTAGAAGGTGAAGGGGAGGATTTGAGGGCGGCTTAGGTTGCGACTGCGGTTCTCGTCGATCTCCACACGGATGCCACGCGCCATGAGGACATAGTAGAGGTCGCGATCGTTGATTACGGTGAGATAGCCTCCGGTTGTGGGCACTTCTTCGGCGTTAAGTTCCTGGGCCAGCCGGTCGCGCTCGGCGCGATCGCGGAAGTAGACGCGCATTACCAACGTGTCGTATTTCTCCGCCATTGGATTCTTGCCGCTTACCTGTGAGCCGACAGAGGCGGGTTTTGAAGCGTCAGGATTCTCCGCAACAATCTGCGATTTGCTGCTTCGGATACTGGGGCGCTCGGGGCCAGCTAAAGCGAGACCGGCGAAAGTGACTGCGGCGACTACGGCGAAGGCGCGAAAGACGAGCCTCGCTCGCGCCGACGATCTCTTCGTCGTATTTCCTGTGTGAAGATCGTTGTTTTTTATTTTGGATTCTCCTTAGATGTTGTTGGACCCGTCGGCCATGTAGGTCCGTGACGGGCTGCTAGTGAATGATGCTGTGGTAGAAGTGCATCGTGAAAAGTGCAAGACTAATTATATCTCCTGAGTCAAGTTACCTACCAAATGCGCCCGTAGCTCAGCCGGATAGAGCAACGGATTTCTGATTCAAGCCTAACGAATTGCACAGCGTTTCACTGTTTTGCATATCGTTGCTGACGCTTGGTAACTCGTTATTCCGTTTTCGCATTGCGTTGCGCGGAGTTGCGCGGTTTTGCATCAAAATCTCGCTCGAGTAGAACGGACCGTAGAAAATGTTCAAGGCAAAATTCTTGAATCGGATGAAATTCAACCATGTCGATCTACCGGCGCGTGCTTGCTTATTATCGACACTTTTTGCCGCACACGATTCTAGGGCTTCTGCTTTCCTTTGCCGGAATCGGTTTGAATCTGCTCAAACCGTGGCCGTTCAAGATTATCGTTGACGATGTCATCCCACGTTTTTCTCTCGGAGCAAATGTTCATTTCCCGTTTAACGATTCCTGGTGGAATCAGGATCCGAGAACGCTGGTTCTAATTCTTTGTCTCGGCCTCGTCATTATTCAAGTGATCTGGAGCCTGCTCAGCTGGGGCACTACTTACATCTTCGTGAAAATCGGTTTGGAGGCACTGCTTAAACTGCGCACGGATCTTTACTCCCATCTTCAGCGGCTCTCTCTCAAATACCACGACGCGCGTCGTTCCGCCGACTCATCCTTCCGCGTCGCTTACGACTCCCAATCGCTCCAGACGATTTACAATCGCGGTTTCACCAACATTTTCGGCTCGGCGGTGACCCTGATCAGCACATTTTTCATTATGTTGAACATGGACTGGAAATTAAGTCTGCTTTCACTGGCGATTATCCCGTTCCTGCTTGCGACGATCTATTTCTTTGCGAAACGAATTCGGAGCCAATCAACCTCCATTCAGGAAGTGGAAAGCGGAGTTCTTGTCCAGGCCCAGGAGGGCCTGAGTTCGATTCGCATGGTTCATGCCTTTGGGCGTGAGGATTGGGAGATACACCAGTTTCATGCCCAGGCCGCGCAAAGCTTGCGCGCTAACCTTCGGCTCACGTTAACTAACATGAATAGCGCCCTGGTCATCAGCACTCTTATGCTGATTAGCACCGCAGCGATGTATTACGTCGGAACTATGCACGTCCTGAATGGGACGCTAACGCTCGGTTCGCTCCTGGTTTTCACTGCCTACATTTTAATGCTCTATGGCCCGCTTGAACAACTTACCTACACAGCCTGGGCCATGGAAGGCGCAACCGCTGGCGCGCGGCGCTGCTTCGAAGTGTTGGATCGCCCGGATGATGTGGCCGACGCGCCGGACGCGGTTGCTATTTCTTCAACCAAAGGCGCCATCCAGTTTCACAACGTTTGCTTTGGTTACAAGGATGAGAGCCAGATCCTGCGCGACATCGATCTCCGGATTGAACCGAACCAGATTATCGGCCTGGTCGGCGGCACTGGCGCCGGCAAAAGCACTCTTTTGAGTCTGGTTCCGCGTTTCTATGATCCAACCGTTGGCTCGGTTGCTTTGGATGGACTTGATCTCCGTCAGATCACTAAGAAATCGTTGCGCGAGCAAATCGGGATCGTTTTGCAGGACACGCTACTTTTTTCTACGACCGTTCGCGAAAACATCGCGTATGGGCGACCTGGAGCAACCGAGCAAGAAATTATCGATGCCGCACGGTGTGCCCAGGCCGACCAATTTATCCAACAAATGCCGGACGGTTATGCCAGTCAGGTCGGCGAACGCGGCGGTCACCTCAGTGTTGGGCAACGGCAGCGCATCGGCATCGCGCGCGCTTTTTTGAAGAACGCTCCCATCCTGCTTTTGGACGAACCAACTTCGGCCCTCGACCCGGCAACCGAGTCCGCTATCATGGCCACAATCAAGGAGCTAATGAAAGGCCGGACCACTCTAATTGTGACCCATCGCCTCGGGACTATTCACAAAGTCGATCAAATCGTCGTGCTCGAAAATGGCCAGATCATGGAACAGGGTCGCGGGCCGGAGCTAGTCAAACGCGGCGGTGTTTACTCAAAGCTCTACACTTCGGGCAACTATCCCTCCTAACTCGTGAGCAATGCAAACCTACACTCTCACGCCGTACGCGACCGTGAACGACAAGCGGGGCCCCTTCGTGTGCGTGCGCGCGAGAATTGTCCTGTCCGAGCCAGACGCTTTATGCGGACGGACTTCATAAACTTTACAGGGCGCTGTTAAGCGCCTTTCAATGTTCCGAAAAAGCTTGGCAAGGGGATGACCTCTGAATAAATGGGCGATGAACTTTTAATTCAACCGAAAGGAAATTACCTATGCTGTGGACCATAATTGTTATCCTGGTCGTGCTCTGGCTCCTAGGGTTCATCGGCCACGTTGGCGGGGGTTTGATTCATCTCCTGCTCGTAATTGCGGTCATCATCCTGATTATTAACCTGATTCAAGGTCGGCGAGGACTTTAGGCTGACTCGACTCTGAGCAGTGGGTTCCAGTGGTTGGCGATCCGAAGTGGGGCTTGGCGGGAGTCGGCCACACCCGATAAGATCAATTCGCGACACCGGAATTTTATGAACCGAAGACACATCAAGTGGCTTCCGATTGGCCTAGCGCTTCTTTTCATCGCTTATCAGTATTTCACTTCGGAAAAGTTTGTGAATCCCGAGACAGGCCGCAAGAGCCACGTCGCCTTGTCGACAGAGCAGGAATCGGCGCTCGGGTTGCAAAGCTACCAACAGATACTCTCTCAATCTCAGACCATCGATTCCGGACCGGAGGTGGAAATGGTCCGGCGGGTTGTGCAACGGCTAGCCGGTGCGACAGGCGAGGCAGGAAAAAATTTCGACTGGCGTGTGTCGCTTGTGCAAAGCGATCATGTAAATGCGTTCTGTCTGCCGGGCGGGAAGATTGTTGTTTATACAGGAATCCTTCCGGTTGCCAACACAGATGGGGCCTTGGCCACAGTGCTTGGTCATGAGATGGCCCATGCCACTTCGCGTCACGGAGCGCAGCGCGTTTTTGAGCAGAACCTAGCCCAAACCGCCATGGCAGGAGTGGCTGGCTCACTCTCGGACATGGATTATCAAAAGCAGGTGGCGATCATGAGCGCGTTCGGAGCCGGAGCTCAGTACGGCGTGCTGATGCCGTTTAGCCGCAACCACGAATCAGAAGCGGATCATATAGGACTTATTTATATGGCGCGCGCCGGATACGATCCGCGCGAAAGCATCGCCTTTTGGCAACGAATGGAACAAGCCAATACCGCGCAGCCTCCGGAGTTCCTCTCCGATCATCCATCGCACGGCACGCGGATTCAGCAGTTGCAAACTTGGATGCCGCAGGCGCTCGAAGAATACAATCGCGCCCAAACGCGTTAGGTTCGTGACATTTCGGCCTGCAAAGTTCGCGCGCATGAATCGTAGCGAAAAATGTCAGACAGGTCGCTTTATACCTTGTCGGACAATAATCGTTTCAATTCCTGCTTTCTTGATTCAGGCTTCGTCTGGCAAAATCTACTCTGCCTGTGAATTCAAATGTGCAACGTGCCTGCGCGCTTTTCTTTGCCCGTTTAGTTCTCGGCTTTATTTTCTTTATGGCGGGCATGATGAAAGTTTTTCAAATGGGTCCGCTCGAGCATGCGCGAAAATATTTTCTGCCGTTCAGCGACACGTTTCTCCCAGTTTGGTCGCTCTGGACAGTTGGAGTAGTCATTCCCTTCGTCGAGCTAATCGGCGGTGCGCTCGTCATTCTTGGTCTGCGAAAGCGCGACGCTCTCATCGGGCTTGGCGGCGTTTTAGTCATTGTGACCTTCGGTCATCTTTTGCACGACGCGCTGTATGATTTCAGCAGCCACGTAATTCCGCGTCTGGGGTTGGTACTTTTTCTTCTCTGGTGTCCGCCCGCGGCCGACCGCTTTTCCATTGATCATCTGCTGACGCGCGACAGACTAAAATCCACCAAGCGGGGTTTGCCTCTTTAGTTTTCTCTCGAACGAACGCGTGCCGCCGACGCTCGGAAACCTCGCGTGAGCGCCGTCAGAAGAGCAGCTTGCCGAGAAGGTAGCTGACGCCCATCGTCCAGACACCGACGACCAGCGTCCGCGTGAGCGTGCGCCGCAGATTCATGTGCCCGGTGCGCGCGCCGACGATCGACGTCACCGTGAGCGACACGAGCACAGCGACAAGTACCACCGAGGCCTCGGCCGTCACCGGCGCCGTGAGGGTGATCACGAGCGGGATGGCTGCGCCGAGGGCGTACGCGATCGCCGACCCGACCCCGGCCCG
>DATBEX010000154.1:0-5236 GCA_036558805.1 Candidatus Udaeobacter sp. | reverse complement strand
GCCGCCCGCACATTGCAACGCACTTATGAAGAGGTAATGGCACACGGCATTGTGGATCTGGTCATTGTGGTGGATGACGCCAGTCATGATGAGACGGTGGCAATTGCGCGCACGCTGCCGCACGTGCAGGTAGAAGTCCATCCGGAAAATCGAGGTTACGGCGCGAATCAAAAAACCTGTTATCGCCTGGCACTGGCGGCTGGCGCAAACATTGTCGTCATGATACATCCCGATTATCAGTACACGCCCCAGCTAATTCCGGCGATGGCCGCCATGGTGGCGAGCGGACTTTATTCCTGTGTGCTTGCTTCGCGTATTCTCGGCGGGGGCGCGCTTCGCGGCGGCATGCCTTTGTGGAAATACGTCTCAAACCGTTTTCTCACGCTTGCGGAGAATGTTCTCATCGGTGCGAAGCTCTCGGAATATCACACGGGTTACCGTGCCTTTTCGCGCGAATTGTTGGAGCGACTGCCATTGGAGCGAAATTCTGACGATTTCGTTTTTGACAATCAGGTTTTGGCGCAAATCGTGGCGCTCGGTTGTTCGATCGGCGAGGTGACATGTCCTGCGCGCTATATGCCCGAAGCCTCATCGATCAACTTTCGCAGGAGCGTGCGCTACGGCCTGGGCTGTCTGACCACAGCGCTACGTTTCCGTTTAGCGCGCTGGAAGCTTGTGGAACCGATCGTTTAGTTCGGCCCACGGAGCCATTCGAAGTGACAAGTGAACAGTAACAAGGTAGATCCCAAGCCAGTTGTTGTCTTTGCGCGATGGGTTTCCACGATCGGGCATCCTTTGGTTTTTATTAGCTTGTCGGTCGGCGTTATCGTTGCCTTGCGTCTGGCCAATCGTGCCGGGCTCGCGCTTTTATTAACTCTGTTGGCGACAGTGATTCTACCGATGGCACTTTTGCTTTTTCGCGGGGTCCGATCAGGCCGATGGAGCGACATGGACGTCTCCGTTCACGCGGAACGGGTTCGATTTTATCCATTCGCGATTCCAATTTCCGCGACGGCCGTGATTGCCCTGTGGCTGTTGCGAACACCGGCCTTCGCATTGCGCGGAGCGGTAGTCACGCTATTCCTATTAGTCACAGCCGCGATAATCAACTTTCGGATCAAGCTTTCGCTCCACGCGCTTTTCGCTTTCTATAGCGCGACCATCTTGTTGGTGGTGGATCCGGTTGTCGGGACGATAGCTTTCACTGTGGCTTTCCTCGTCTTCTGGTCGCGGCTTTATTTAAGACGTCACGATCTTCTGGAAATGCTCGTTGGTACTTCGCTTGGTTTACTAGGTGGAGTAGTCACGGTCTCGTAGCGCGCGGCGCCGCCAGGCCCGGAAGCCCGGCCACCGGCGACAACCAGAACAATCCCGATGGATTTGGAATCAATAGCGCACGAGAACCAGGCATAACCCTTCGGCGGGGGCGGCGAAACGAGCCGGGCCAGCCTCGCCTGAGCGCAGTCGCGCAATCAGATCTTCGACTTGCATTCGTCCGAGCGCACATTTTACAAGTGCGCCGACGATCAGCCGAACCATTTTGTAGAGGAAGCCGTCTCCATCGAACTCGATGGCCACATAAGGACCTTTTTGCCGGACGTGCACGGAATGAATTGTTCGGATTGTGTTTTCTTCTGGCTTGCCGCGATTAGCAGCGAAAGCAGCGAAATCATGCGTGCCAATGAAATGTCTGGCAGCCTTTTCCAGAATCTTAACTTCAAGCGGTCCCGCAATATGCCATGCACGATGGTATTCGAACGGAGGCAAAACAGGTGCTGACCAGATTCTGTAGCGATAGATCTTGCCCTTTGCTGAAATCCGCGCGTGAAAATCGTTCGACACATGTCGGCACCGAAGCATCCGAATAGTTGGAGGCAATGAGGCGTTGAGCGCTTGAATCCAACGCGCGGCGGACAAGCGATCGTCGGGAACATCGACATGCGCGCACTGCGCAAGCGCGTGGACGCCCGCGTCCGTTCGGCCAGCGCCGTGGACACGCACCGCCCTTCCGAGAACGCGCTCAAACGCATGCTCGATCTGATCCTGTACGGTGTTGCGATGAGATTGACTCTGCCATCCGGCAAATGAAGCGCCGTCGTATGCAATGATGAGCTTTAGCCTTCGCGACATGGCAATCTACAGAGACTCGAGATCGAGTAGGCTATACGCCGAACCGACGCGAGGACGCGTGCGCACCCTAAAAGCTGACGCGAAATACCGCGGATGCCTGCCATGGATTTCACACGAAGGGCTTGGGAGTGCGATGCATCCGTGCATCGCTTTCTGTCGTTCACTATCGGTGATCACCCTTTTGTTCCGCCTCGGCGGCGCGCCGGTCCAGATAGCTCTGCAAGATCATCTGGGCAGCCACCTGGTCGATGTAACCTCGGGTATCTCGCGTTTTCTTACCCGCGTCACGCAACGCCCGGTGGGCTGCGACGGTAGTCAGGCGCTCGTCCCAGGTAACAACCGGGCACGGCAAAACGGCACGCAACTTTTCGACAAACTGAAGAACTTCGGTTGCGGCTGTTCCAATTTGGCCGTTCATCCGACGGGGAATACCGGCGACAACATGATCAACTTTTCTTTCGCGGACAATTTCGGCTACGCGTGACGATGCCCGCTCGTTCGCTGGAATGGTCTCCAGCGGATGCGCCAGCAACTGCAACTCATCAGAGATTGCCGCTCCAATGCGTGCACGGCCGAAATCGAGAGCCAAAATCGGATTCGTCGCCCGTTGAGTCATTGCAGTTCGGAGGGCAGATTGCCGATCAGATTCTTGATCTTTTCTGCTTCATGCCGGTGACAGACCAGGAGCGCGTCCTTTGTTCGCACAATGATAAGATCGTGGACTCCGAGGAGCGCAATGGTTGTCCCGTCCTTCTCAAAGACGATATTGTGACTGGAATCGAGCGCGGTGACGGCACAATTCGCAGCATTACCATGCGCGTCTTTCTCAAAATAATTCGCCAACGCTCTCCAGCTGCCGATGTCGTCCCAGTCGAAACTCGCCTCTACTACAAGAACCTGGTCAGCCTTTTCCATGATCGCGTAGTCGAAAGAAATCCGTGGCAGTTTGCTGAAACGCTCGCGCAACGCTGTGCCGAAATTTTTCGGCGCCCGCAGTTGCGAAATGAAATCCGCCAGTTCTGGCGCGTGACGATTGAATTCGCGTAGCACTGTGGGCACGGACCAGACGAACATGCCTGCGTTCCAGCGAAAATTTCCCTTTCGCAAAAATGATTCAGCCAGGTCGCGGTTAGGCTTCTCGCGAAAACGAAGGACTCGATGGACTGCTTCGCTACTCGGGTGCTTCCGTAAGCGAACGGGCTTGCCTTGCTCGATGTATCCGTATCCGGGACATGCCCAGGTGGGTTTGATACCGATGGTTACAAGTTCGCCCGTCTCTTCAGCGGCGTCGGCGGCCAAAGACAATGTTTCCTGAAAAGCCGTCTGGTTGGCGATGACGTGGTCTGCGGGGAGAACGAACATGGTGGCTGCGTGGTCGCGAGCCACAACCCAGCCCGTTCCGAGCGCAACCGCGGCAGCGGTGTCGCGTTTGGCAGGTTCAGCAATGATGTTCTCTTGTGGAAAGCTTCCCAGTAATTTACGAACTGCGCTCTCCTGTTCGGCGTTCGTGAGGATCAAAATTCGGTCGGGTGGAACGAGCCCCTCAACCCGTGCCAGAGTTTCTTCAAGCAAGGTTTTCTCGGAAACGAGGCGCAGCAGCTGTTTGGGACGCGCCCGCCGGCTCAATGGCCAAAAACGTTCACCGCTGCCGCCGGCGAGGATGAGCGCATATATCGGATTGGGCATGTTCGATGCAAAATGAGAGGATCTTTCGAGTCGCGAAAATTGCCGTTTCTTTTTCCCAAACGCGACGTATATGGTAGGCGATGTCTTTGCCGATATCCATTTCAAAAACTTCCGAGCAACTGCCGCTTGATCCCTTGCTCGTCGTTACGCGGACTGCGATTGGCCTCGGCATAGGCATATTGATGGCTGACAAAATCAAGCCCTCGATCCGCCAGGCAGCTGCGATTGCGCTTGTTGCAGTTGGAGCTTTGGCGGCGGCGCCGTGGCTGGTAAAAATCACGTTAGGCCAGATTAATCGACCGGAATCAGAGTGGGGGAGCCGCGCCCGGCTGCGCTCGATTCGCGGTGATTCCGGTTATAGCTCAGACGAGGGCGTCTACTAGCCGGGGTAAGCTTCAAGTAACTGGACAAACTCTTACTCGCGCTCCTGTCCATAATCGAGAGCACGCGGCCGTACGTTAGGAGTTTTCTCGGTTTCGACGACTAGCGCTTGCGCGGGACGAGTCTGTTGAATTTGATCACACACTCTTTGGATTTTTGCATCCTGATCTCTCAAACGCTCGCTGAGTGCCTCTAGCGCAGCTTCAAGCTTCTCAACCTTGCGGTGTTCTTTGAGGAACTCATTTAGTAACATTGCGTTCACTGCTTCGTAGCGGACGCTGTAGATTTCACCGTGCTCGTCGCACACCACCAGCTCTGGGTTCACCTCGGCTACTTCCTCGGCAATTAAGCCAAACTGCGGTGTGGCTGTGTGATCGCTCTTGTAGTGGAACGTTACCGGCTTGAGCCTAAGAATCGCTTCGCTCGCCTCATTCATCGGTTTAATCTCTTTTTTGAACCGGCGTGACGAGCTGAGGGTGCCGAGCTGGCCGTCGGAGTCTATCAGAACTGCTATGGCGTCTGCGTTTCCTGTTGCAACCCCGCGAATGCCCGCGATAAAGGCGCGTGTTTGTAAGTCGCTACCGATGCGCAGCGTGTTGGATTCGTCGGCCTCGGTGTTGGGGTTCCCAATAATGATATTGCGATTGCCCGTGGTGAGATCGTGACCGGCACCCAACCCCAACGCGATATTGCTGTTGCCGATTGTGTTTGAAGAGAGCGCACCCTCACCAATGGCTATGTTGCCGCCACCAGTGGTGTTGAAAACGAGGGCATCACCGCCGACGGCGGTGTTGCCGATGCCAGTTGTGTTACTACGGAGTGCCGCAAGTCCGTTAGCTGTGTTGAGGTTTCCGGTTGTGTTGCTAAAGAGTGCTTGTTCGCCAGTGGCCGTGTTGTTGGTGCCGGTGGTGTTGTTTAAAAGAGCTGCCGCTCCAATGGCTGTGTTATCAGAGCCAGTGCTGTTGAATAGAAGAGCCGCTGCACCAATGGCAGTATTTTCTACTCCCTCAAATGCAGCTTGATCTCCTGTGTTAAAAAG
>DATBEX010000153.1:0-11430 GCA_036558805.1 Candidatus Udaeobacter sp. | reverse complement strand
GTGATGTATTGCGAACCGATGTTCGAGGTCATGATGATGACCGTGTTCTTGAAATCGACTGTTCTCCCCTGCCCGTCCGTGATCCGGCCGTCGTCGAGCACTTGCAGCAAGACGTTGAACACGTCCGGATGCGCTTTCTCGATTTCATCGAACAGGACCACGGAATACGGCTTACGACGGACTGCCTCGGAAAGTTGGCCGCCTTCTTCGTAACCCACGTACCCCGGTGGCGCGCCGATCAAACGCGCGACCGTGTGTTTCTCCATGTATTCGCTCATGTCGATCCGAACCATGGCGTTCTCGTCATCGAACAAAAATTCCGCAAGCGCGCGCGACAATTCCGTTTTGCCGACGCCGGTAGGCCCGAGAAAGATGAACGAGCCCAATGGGCGATTTGGGTCCTGCAGCCCCGCACGCGCCCGGCGGACCGCGTTCGACACCGCCTTGATCGCTTCCTCCTGACCGACCACGCGCAAATGCAAATGTTCTTCCAACTTTACCAATTTCTCGCGTTCGCCTTCCTGCAACCGCGAGACGGGAATATGCGTCCAGCTCGAGACAACCTCGGCGATGTCTTCCTCAGTCACTTCTTCGCGAAGGATCGATTTCTTGGCTTTGGCGCTTTTCGCAGTCGCGTCAGCCAGTTTCTTTTCCAAATCCGGAATTCTGCCGTACTGGATTTCGCTAGCCTTTGCTAATTCGCCACGACGCTGAGCGCGTTCGAGCTCGGTGCGCAGTCCCTCAAGTTCCTCTTTCCATTTCCGCTGCTCATCGAGGACCGCTTTTTCCTTCTGCCATTCCGCTTTGAGCGCGCCTGATTTCTCTTTCAGTCCCGCCAATTCTTTTTCGAGTTTCTTCAAACGTTCTTTGCTCGCTGGATCTTTCTCTTTCTTGAGCGCCTGGCGTTGCATTTCGTGCTGCATGATCTCGCGCTCGATCACGTCAATCTCTGTCGGCATTGAATCGAGCTCGATCTTCAAACGCGACGCAGCTTCATCCACCAGATCGATGGCCTTATCCGGCAGGAACCGGTCGGTGATGTAACGTTGCGACAGCATCGCTGCTGCGACGAGCGCGCCATCGGTAATGCGAACGCCATGGTGCACTTCATAGCGCTCCTTGAGTCCGCGGAGAATCGCGATCGTATCTTCCACGGTCGGCTCGTTCACCAGCACGGGCTGAAATCGCCGTTCCAGTGCGGCGTCTTTCTCGATGTACTTGCGGTATTCATCGATGGTCGTCGCGCCGATCGTGCGCAACTCGCCACGCGCCAGCATCGGCTTAAGCATGTTCGAAGCGTCGACTGAGCCTTCCGCTGCGCCGGCGCCGACGATCGTGTGAAGTTCGTCGATGAACAAGATGATCTCCCCTTGCGAGTCAGTGACCTCTTTCAGAAACGCTTTAAGCCGATCTTCAAACTCGCCCCGAAACTTCGCGCCGGCCACCATCGCGCCGATATCCATCGCAATGACCCGTTTTTGTTTTAGGGAGTCAGGGACGTCGCCGCTGATGATTCGCCGCGCCAATCCTTCCACGATTGCTGTCTTGCCCACGCCGGGATCACCGATGAGCACGGGATTATTCTTTGTCCGGCGCGACAACACCTGCATGACCCGCCGAATCTCATTGTCGCGTCCGATTACCGGATCAATCTTTCCGCGTCGAGCCAGCTCGGTCAGATCTCGTCCGTACTTTTCCAATGTTTGATACTTGCCTTCGGGATTTTGATCCGTCACTCGCTGCGAGCCACGCACCTGCTGGAGGCCCTGCATTATTTTGTCTCGCGTGACGCCGGCTTCTTTTAGTAATTTTGCAGCAGGAACACTCGACCCGGCCAGCGCAAGCAAATAATGCTCAGCGCTGGTAAACTCATCCTTCAGTTTCGACATTTCCTTCTCTGCCGAATCCAAAACAGTGCGGAGCTCGTTTGAAATGCGCACATCAGCGGTCGCTCCGTGGATTTTTGGACGCCGCTCCAAATCGGAGCGCAGCCGTTCGCGCAACTGATCTACGTTCGTGCCCAGCTTTTCGAGAAGCGGCCGGGCGATTCCCTCTCCCTGGTCTAGAAGAGAAGAAAGAAAATGCTCGTTCGTTATTTCCGGATGATTAGCCTGCGAAGCGAGATCCTGCGCCGCTTGCAGCGCCTCCTGCATCTTCTGCGTGTATTTATCGATGCGCATCCATCAAAGATAAACAAATGCAATAACGGGAGCAATTCGGCAGAAGATAACGTCATCTCGTTTTATTTTGCTCGACCAGACGCAACCTCTGCGTGCTAGGCTCAGTGTTTCATCATGGTCGACCAGGACAAAATCACCTCGGGATTCGATGTCGAGTTCCTGATGGGCGAAGAGTACATCAAGTACTTTCTGCTCAGCTCCATGGAAACTGGCTCCATTCCATGGTGGTCGGAAACGGATGTCAAAGACGACCATGGCAATCATATCCGTACCGATGCCAACGCCACCCATCCGCCCGAAGAGTTAAAAGAGAAGCGCCTTTATCCCGTCCACCCTGATTTCGTTGGTCACGAGAATCCTTTCCTGGATCTTCCAGAGGGCGTACCGGCATATTCCGGCCACGCCGATGAATTTACCGTTACGCTGTTACAGGAATCTGCCGTTGGAGCTGACATCCGAGTAAAAGTCTATCCCACGATCATCTCGAATCTCGATCATCCCGATAAGCGGCAAGTATTCGCGAACCTCCTTCCTGTTTTTCTGGACCTGAAATTTGATCTCTCTTTTACGACCGGCACCGATAATCTGCTGAGTAATATCGGTCTCAAGCTCGAGTTGCTCGACATCAGCGGGCCCCTAATCGACACGGCTGAACACCTTCCTCCGGATGAGGATGGTAATCCCGTGTTCTCAAAGGCCGACACACTCGCTTCTTTAAAGCAACAAATTGATCGCACTGTCCCATTTTCGGCTGCCGGCGACGGAAAAATCGCGGCGATCGCGTTGAAAAAATTCTTCGCCGATGATGAAACACCAAACGCCATCGGCGTCTATATCAACCTGGTGCTGCAAAACGGCCCGAAAAGCACAGACCTTCTTCCGGACCGCGGCAACATAGATGACGCGCAGAATTTTCTGCCGAAAGACTCGCATATGGCTTTCGGTTTCGCCCGCGAGACCTATCGGCGGCTTGGGGACGATCTGTTCCAAAAAATGGCCGTGCTCAAGGAAGGGACCACAGATGAATTCGAATATCCGTTGCTTCAAGACGGAGAAAGAAAAGGCACGCTCAAAGGCATTAGCGTTTATCCGGAAATGCGAATACCGCAGGGTCCCGGCGGTACCCCGACTTTCACGAATGTCCTGGTTATCGACGTACATGGAGAGTACGCCATAGAAAACTTCTTCGATCCGGATTTCCATTTCTTGATCAGGCTGGTTCCGATTCAGAATAACGGCTTGCTTGATTTCGATCTGGACTTCGATTTGCAGTTAAGCGCTCTGGGGCAAATCATCGTGTTCTTTTTGGAAACAGTCATCACGGTTGTGCTGCCGAAACTGGGATTGTCTCTGTTGTTCGCCACACTTCTCATTATCAAGATCATCGAAAAGGTTGGCGAAGATGCCGCCGCGGGGGTCATTCAATCCCAACTCGATAAAACTTCGTTTCTCGACACCCTTCCAAACAAATTGACCGTAGAAAAAAGGCGTTGGGACCCTCTCTATCTCACGACGCACCGTGTGGAGGCGGCTGTGGACGATTTAGCGGTCAACGCCTCCGGATTCGCCTTTAGTGCCAACGACCTCTTCGTTGGGAAAAAGTTTGAACCACTGAATGACATGGTCATCCGCGCACCCACGCGGGACGATGCCGGCGCGGTGAACGGCCTTTTGTACCGCGCTAACGGCTTGCAACCCTTTATCGATACCGATCTGACCTTCATCTTTCCCGCTGTCGATCGAATGCCTTTCGCCGAACTGCTTAGTCCGCAGGGCGATGTCGAATCTTTTCGCGTGTCACTCACTATCGACCAAATCAAGGATCGACTAGCCAGCGAGAACAAAGGCGCAAAGGACAAACACCTGGAAAAGATTCAATACGTGCCGAAGAAGGTGCATGTGATCAAACATCAGATTTACAAGATGCTCGCTGTTTCATTAACCGAGATTGCAGAGATCGAACAAATCACGCGGAGCCTGCTTCGGTCTGAAATACGAACCCAAAAGGGCGATGTTTTTCGGCAGGAAGCCATCGAAGAACTCGAGCAGGAACTTGGTCGGCCTCCGACCAACGAGGAGATCGCTGCCCGGGTCAATTTCAAACTGGACCAGGCTGTCGCCATCGCGTTCCCCGGCAGACTCAAAAAGGAATTGGATAAACGAATGAAATTTGATCTGGAACCATTCGAGTTTGCGGACTTGCAGAAGCAGAAGTTTATGACTCTGGGTCTGGGAAAGCTGGATATCAGAACCATGCACCGTGATGGAAGAGTGACGGTGTACTATCGAGATCACGAGCAGCCCTTCGAACCGAACGTTGATAAGAGCGACAATCTGTTAAATCTGCCGAAATATATTTCGACCTAAGCCATCAACGCTCGACGACTGAAGGCTAGATCGTCGGGGACCAGATGGTTCAACACCGATTCGACAATCGGGTTTCGGAATTCATTCGTCATTCGTGCTTTGCCGTTGTCTCATTGTTGAGCAAGAGCAGGAACGTGAGCACGAATAGGAATAAAAGTTAGAACAAGACTCCACGGCGTTTGACACAAACGCCTCTACAACGATGAGTGTTTGATGGAAGGGGAAGTAAAAGTATCAACGCGCCACGCGTTGCGCGTTTTACATCGTGGCCCATTTCGACGCTACATCATCGGCAGCTCAATCTCCGACACTGGAACGTGGATGCAGGTAATGGCTCAGGGATACGTGATGAGCACGCTTACAAGCAAAGCGCTTCTGCTTGGAATGGCCAATCTCGCTGCCGGCCTGCCGATGCTCCTCTTAACAATGGCTGGCGGTTCGGCAGCTGACCGTTTCGACAAGCGAAAAATTCTTCTCGCAACGCAGTTTGTCCAGATCGCTCTGGCGGTTTCCATGGGGTTTTTGATCATGAGCGGCAAAATCCAGATCTGGCATATCCTGGCTTTTGCTGCTGTGCTCGGAATTTCGAACTCATTTGAAATGCCGACCCTCAATGCGTTCGTGCCCGAGCTGGTCACACACGACGAGATTCAGAGTGCGATCGCTGTCGACCGGGCAGTGTTCCACGGCTCACGAGTGGTGGGTCCGGCGCTGGCCGGAATTTTTATCGGCGCGTGGGGCGCAGCGTCGGCCTTTTTTTTCAACGCAGTTTCGTTCGTCGCGTTCATTATCGCCTTGCTAATAATCCCGCCCCGAGCGCGCGGTGGTGCTGAGGAGGAACAAAAACGTGCCAGTGGAATCAAGGATGGTTTTCGTTACGTCGCCAAAGACAAACCAAGCCTCGCAATGATCGGCCTCATCGCGGCGACCACAGTTTTCATTTTCCCGATCATCACGGTGATGATGCCGTTGTATGTACGGTTGGTACTCCACCTTGGAGCGGATCAACTGGGTTTTTTGATGGGCGCATCCGCGGTCGGCTCTGTGATCGGCGCGATTTTTTTGATCAGTATTCCACACGGAAAACGTGTGCCGATTATGATGGTGAACGTCGGCATCGTCACCTGCGCTGTTTTCATTCTGTCACGCGCCCCAAGTTTTTACATCGCGACAGGCGTGCTGATTCTGAATTCCCTTGGGTTAGCCATGAACTTCGGTTTGGCGAATACGATTGTACAGGAACGGGCACCCGATTACCTGCGCGGTCGGGTCTCAGCTGTGTTCATGCTGAGTTTTGTTGGCCTGATGCCGGTTGCGGGCTTGGGGATTACAGGACTGTCTGATCTAATTGGTATGCGCACGGCGCTGGCCATCGCGGCCGGATGTTACGCCGTGATCGCGCTCATTGTGCTCGCCCCGGTACGGCGAGAATGCTCGCAACCCACTGCCCGGGAAAAACGTGCCGACGAACCAGCCCCGCCAATGGCTGCTGCTGTTTAGCGTGATCGCGTTTTCAACGTGGTGGAACTCCAGACGCCACAAGACTGGAGAGACCGGGCTCCGCGAAATCAAAAGCAAACTTGGGTTTGACTTGATTGAGCTGGACCAAAGTGTCGGTATGTCGCCGGGTGTTCAAAAAATGCTCGATTCCGGAGAAGTCCGAGTCAGCAGTTTGGATAATTTTTGCTCGTTACCAGGCAACGCCCCTTCGAATCGGTCCGATCGTTACAAATTTTCCGCGGCGTCAGCCGAGGAACGCGAGCACACCGTCACGCTGACGTTTCAGGCGATTGATCTCGCCTGGCAATTAAAGGCTCCATTCATTTTGTTGCACCTGGGGCAGGTAAACATGCCGCCAATTACTGATCGGTTAATTGCGATGGCGAAAGCCGGCAAATACTTGTCGCGCCAATACGTGAGAATGAAAATCAATGCTGTCCAGGAACGAGAAAAGGTCGCACCAGAATGCGTGGAACGAGTGAAGAACTGCCTGCACCGCGTAATCGAGTACGCCGCTTCGAAAAATGTTAGGATTGGTTTGGAAGCCCGGCGGGATTATGAACAGATTCCAACTGAGCACGAATTGGTAGAGATACTTAAGGAAATGAACTCGCCGCACCTGGGTTACTGGCATGATTTCGGCCACTCTCAGATCAAAGACAATCTGGGATTCATTGACCACGCCGAGTGGCTGCGGACAGTTGGTCCCCGCGCGTTTGGCGTCCATGTGCACGACTGCATCTGGCCTGCGCGAGATCAGCAACCGCCCTTTACCGGCGGTGTCGATTTTGAGAAACTTGTTCCGCTCCTTCCCACAAACTGCCTATTTGTTTGGAAAATGAACCCGAATACGACAGTGGATGTTATTCGTCGCTCAGTCCAAATGTGGAAAGAACGCTTCGGGGAATGAAAAAAATCCTGATCACGTTATTTCAACTCGGCGTTACCATCGCGGTGCTCTACTGGGTTTATCACGATCCGCACAGACGTGCGCAGATGGCCGAAGCGATCCGAAACGCTGACTACCGCTGGGTAGTCGTGGGCATCCTGGCATACATGGTCGTCGAAATTGCCGCCGCTTTTCGCTGGAATGTGTTACTGAAGGTCCAAAAGATCCATCTGAGTCTTCCGCGCCTGTCGGGTTTATTCCTTATAGGGATGTTTTACAATCAGTTTCTTCCGGGAGGCACGGGAGGCGATATCATAAAAAGTTATTACCTGCTCAAGGAAACCCCGGACAAAAAAGCGGGGGCATTGCTTGCTGTCGTGTTTGATCGTTTCATTGGGCTTGTTGCTCTGGTTGCGATTACGCTGACTCTGATCGGATTTCGCTACGATTTTCTCGCGCAGACGACCGCGACGCGAAATTTGCTTTGGCTGCTGCTCGCGCTTTTAGGATTCTCCGTTCTCACGTTGTTATCCACTTTTGTAATCAGCGGGTTTAACCTATTCCATTCGTTGCCGGAGAAGTTCCCAGGTCGTGACAAACTGATCGAAATTTCTGCCGCCTATCATCTTTATGCGCATCATTGGCGCGCAACGCTCGTTGCCTTTGGCGCGTCCCTCGTGGCACACCTTGCTACCTTCGCGACTTTTCTCTGTGCCGCGTATGCGTTGGGAGCACGGGTGCCAGTGGTCAATTTCTTTGCCGTGATGCCAGTGGAACGCACGATCTCCGCGTTACCCATTAGCTTCGCGGGAATTGGACTCCGCGAAAAGGTTTTGCAGATCATGCTGAGCGGTCTTTGTGGGGTACCGGAAGCCAAGGCTATTCTTATCGGCTCTCTTAGCTTCCTCATCATTCTGGTTTGCTGTTTGCCTGGAGCGGTCGTTTATCTGTTTTATAAACCGAGCGGTGCCGTCGCGCGTGTGAAAATGCGCCAGATGGAAGACGAAGTAGTCGCACTGGAACATGAAATGGGCGAAACCGAACGATGAGTTTGTTAAACGCTCATCGCGCAATTCAGCAAATTGGGATTCGCAAGTTCAACGTTGAACCCCTGCTCGCGATTTGTCGGAGTCGGGCGTTTTCTTTGCGATGAGGCGGAGTCCGCGACGCCCATTTGTTATTGCCACCTTTGCCATGACTGCCGATGGCAAAGTCACCACTCGAACCCTGGCACCTGTAGATTTCACTTCACGCGAAGACAAGTCGCACTTATTCCGACAGCGCGCTTTGGCCGATGCGGTATTGCTCGGACACACCAGTTTGAAACGTGATAACGTGCGGCTCGGACTGCCTGTTGAAATGCAGCGCGCAAGAGTCAGGAGCCGTCAAAGTCCCGCTCCGCTACGCGTGATTGTTTCCAATGAAGGCCGGATCGACCACCGGCTGAACATTTTTCAATCGACTATCTCTCCGATCATCATTTTTTCCACGAAACGGATGCCGCAAAAGTATCAGCGGACGTTGGGAAAAAAGGCGATACTGCATCTTGGTGATTCAAAGCGCATTGACCTTCCTGGAATGCTGGAAACATTGCGTAAAAGGTACAAGGTCCGCACCGTTGCATGCGAAGGCGGGCCAACTCTCTTTCGATCATTATTGGAACAAGGCCTTGTCGATCAGCTTAATCTAACCATCGCGCCTTTTATGTTTGGCGGAGCAAAAGCCCCGACCCTGACTGGCCTAAGCACGAAATTCCTGCCTGCCAGTGTGCATTGTGAGTTAAACGACATGCGCACGATCGGCGACGAGTGTTTTCTTACTTATCGAATCAAACACCAGCAGCGTCGCCGGAAGTAGGCGCCCGTTCGCGACGCGGTCGCGGCACGAGTTCACCGGCGCAGTTCGGGCAAATAAAATTCATTTGTCCGGTGCAGTTCGCGCAAAAGGTGCACTCGTAACTGCAAATATATGCGACTCCTTTCGGTGCAAGCGTGGTGCCGCATTTTTCACATGCATTCTTTAGCTCCAGCGCCATTTTCTCTACTTTCAAGCACGTACCAAATCCTTCAAGGAAACACAGCCGGAATCCCCCGAGTTTTGGCGTGTGATGATCAACCACTTTGTATACGCTCGCCGTGTTTTCGGAGGAATTGGCATGCTCAAACTCATAAGATGCTTCATTGTGATCATCGCTGTAGTCGCATCGCAAACAACCGGATCTCCCGCTGCCGATGAGGGGTGGGATCGAACTGTGCTGCCGCGCCCCCCTCAGCCGTTTCAAGGTGTGATCAAGCGTAGCTTGGAAGGCTCTGTGGCAGCCTTCACCCCGCCGGTAAAGGCTCCGCCCAATGCGCCGAATATACTACTTGTATTGATCGATGATGGCGGCTTCGGCAACCCATCGACTTTCGGCGGCCCCGTCTCGACGCCGACACTCGACAAACTGGCGGCCGAGGGACTTCGTTACAATCGGTTCCACGTCACGGCGCTTTGTTCGCCGACACGCGCAGCGCTCCTATCGGGGCGAAATCATCATGCGGTTGGATTCGGTTCGATTTCGGAGTTGATTGGCGGTTGGCCCGGGTACAGCACAAACTGGCCTACGAGTGCGGCGTCGATTGCGAAGATTCTTCAGGGCAACGGTTACAACACTGCTGCGTTCGGCAAATGGCATCTCACGCCTGATTCGCAACAGGGCCCTGCCGGTCCGTTTGACCGGTGGCCCAACGCACTCGGTTTCGATTATTTCTGGGGATTTCTCGGTGGAGAAAGCGGTCAGTTCGACCCGGTCATTGCAGAGAATAACAGCATCATCGGCGTGCCCACTGATAAAAATTTTTATCTGAATGACGCTTTGGCGAAACACTCCGTTGACTGGATTCGCGATCAAAAAGCGCAGGACCCCAACAAACCTTTCTTTGTCTATTTCTCAACCGGGGCAAGTCATGCGCCGCACCAAGTGCCGAAGGAATGGAGCGACAAATACAAGGGTAAGTTCGATCAAGGCTGGGACAAATTGCGTGAAGAGACGTTCGCACGACAAAAACAGCTCGGCGTCATTCCGGCCAGCGCGAAGCTTACCCCTCGCGATCCAGCATTCCCGGCGTGGGAGAGCGTAGCACCGGAAGTTAAGAAATTGTATGCGCATCAAATGGAAGTTTATGCCGGGTATCAGGAGAACACCGATCATGCCGTTGGAGAGGTCGTGAAGGCGATTCAGGACATGGGTCTCGCCGACAACACTTTGATTATTTACATCTTTGGCGATAACGGCGCGAGTATGGAAGGGACGGAGACCGGCACGTTCAACGAGATGACCACTTTGAACGGCGTTCCGCTGACGAACGACGAGCAGTTACAAGCGATCAAAGCTTACGGCGGCTTGGATAAATGGGGCGGGCCGGACATGGCTCCGCATTACGCAGCCGCCTGGGCGTGGGCTGGTAACACTCCTTTTAAGTGGGGTAAACAGGTAGCCTCACATCTCGGAGGTATTCGTGACCCGATGGTGATTGCCTGGCCAAGGCGAATCAAGGACAAGGGTGGTCTGCGAAGTCAATTCACTCATTGTACGGACGTCGCGCCTACGCTTTTGGAAGCAGCCGGCCTGCCAGAGCCAAAGCTAGTTAACGGTGTCGCGCAGATGCCGATGCACGGCGTAAGCTTTCTTTCAACGCTCGATGATGCCAATGCCCCCTCGCGACACACGCAACAATACTTCGAGATTTTGGGAAACCGCGCGATGTACAAGGACGGCTGGATCGCGTGCTGGCGACTGGATCGCATTCCCTGGAAGATTGATCCTGAAACACTCTCACGATTCGCGCCCGGTAAATGGAATCCGGATCAAGACAAATGTGAGTTGTACAATCTCGACGAGGATTTCTCACAGGCTGACGACGTCGCCGATAAGTACCCAGACAAAGTGCGCGAACTGACATCGCTGTTCTGGGCCGAGGCCGATAAGTATCAGGTGCTGCCCCTTCTAGGAGAGATGGCAACGGTGTGGGGCTTCCCGAAAGGTTTACCGGATCGGACGAAGTTCACCTACTACAACGGGACCGAAAATATCTCGTCCGGTATGATACCTCCGATTTACAATCGGTCATACAGCATCAGCGCGGACCTCGATAATCCAGGCGGATCGGGGCTTGGAATACGTCCTGGAATCGCGGGCGTGATTGTCGCCGAAGCCAGTTTTCTGGGCGGCTTCTCGCTCTACGTCGAAAACGGCTACCTCAAGCACACCTATAGCATGCTCGGTTTGAAACTGGATACCATCGCTTCACGCGATGCGTTGCCCAAGGGCAAAGTCAACGTGCGTTATGCGTTCACCGCCGACAAACCTGGTGAGTTCGCTACCAGCGGCACCAGCCGCCTGTTCATAAATGGCAAACAGGAAGCGGAAGGTAAACTCGAACACACAGTACCGTTTCGGTTCGCGTCCTATGACGGCATGGACATCGGCACCGACAATGGTTTGCCCGTTGTCCC
>DATBEX010000152.1:0-3502 GCA_036558805.1 Candidatus Udaeobacter sp. | reverse complement strand
CGCCGCCAGGGTCCTCGTCCAGGTAGCAGGCGGCCCGGGTATGACCTTGTCAGAAGTCGAAATCGTCATGAAAGAACTCGATCGTCATGTTAGTGACGAAACGCAGATTCTTTTCGGAACCGCTGTGGACGGACGATTGGGCGATCGCTTAAGTGTTACAATCATCAGTTCCTTCGCGGCTAACGACAATGTGGTGCCGAAACAAATGCAGACGCCCCCTCTGAGCAGTGCTTCGCCAATGCAGGCGGCGTGGGAACAGCCTCAAGAGAGCCCGCCGAAAATAGAGGTCGAGCCGGAACCAGCGCCGGTCGAGGATTTTCAGGCAACGGAGCCGACTCCTCTTGTGGAGCCTGAGCCCATAGAGGTCGAAAACGTGCCACCTCCATCTGTCGAATCAGTCTCGAGCGCGTTCGAGGTTGTCGACACACCCGAGGCGCCCGTGAATACGCCCCGAAGAAAGCCGGCTCCCGCAAAAGAAGAGAAAGTAGCTGCTGAAAAATCGGCGCAGGCCAAACAGGAGGTTTTGCAGTTCGAGCCCGTCAACCGTGGCCGCTTTGAAAAAAGTGAGCCAACCATTGTCGAAGGCGAAGATCTCGACGTGCCGACGTATCTGCGAAAAAAAATCAAGATGAAGTGAGTTAGAATGACGAAATCCGAATGCCGAATGACGAAGGAAATCCGAATGAGCAAACACGAGACGCCAACCGCTTTCGGAGCAATATACGCTCTTAGTTATTCAAACTTCGGTCATTAATTCGTCATTCGTGCTTCGTCATTTTTCTCACTTCTTCATCAATTCAAGCACGGCAGTCGTCATTCCGATAATTCCAACACGGATCGTTGGTTCGGGAACCGGGGCGAACTTACTCGAATGCAGGGTCGGCAATTCCTTTCCGGTCTGTTTGGACTCCGCCATCTTGGCCGGATCGACTGCTCCGAAGTGAAAATAAACCGCAGGAATGGAATGATCCGCCAAGCTGTATTCAGAAAAATCGTCGCCGCCCATCGTTGGATCGACCATCTCGACGTTTTCGTCGCCTAACGCCTTTTTCCAAACAGCCACAAGCCGCTTCGTGAGTTCGGGGTTGTTGTAAGCCGCAACAGCAACGACATCCTTGGGCACGCTGACAATTGGAGCTAACTCCGGTGGTATTCCAGCGGCTGCCGCGCAACCTTTTGCAATCCGATCGATATCTGCAAGCACGCGCTCGCGCACCTTGGGCTTATATGTGCGCACCGTAAGCTGCATCTTCACTTCATCCGGAATAATGTTGTGTTTGGTCCCGCCATGAATTGATCCCACCGTGAGAACAACCGGATCGAGTGGATTATTTTCGCGGCTTACAATGGTTTGCCACGCGTTGATAATTTCCGCTGCCAGAACGATCGGGTCCTTCGTCTTGTGCGGATAAGCGCCGTGTCCGCCAACTCCGCGGATCGTGACATCGACCGAATCGACGTTTGCGGCAGTAAATCCTTCAGTTACGCCAATGACCCCGGTTTGAAGATCAGCTTTGTCATGAAAACCGAGAGCAAAGTTCGGTTTGCCAAATTTTTCGTAGAGTCCGTCTTCGAGCATCGCACGTGCGCCTGTACCAATCTCCTCCGCTGGTTGCGCCACGAACACGATCGTGCCGTGCCATTGATCTTTTAGCTTCGCCAGGGCCCGCGCGGTGCCAATGAACGCCGCGATGTGTGTGTCATGCCCGCAGGCGTGCATTACATGGACGTCCTTACCGTCATCGTTTTTGGCGACGACCTTGCTGGCGTATGGCAATCCGGTCCCTTCTTCCACAGGCAACGCATCCATGTCCGTGCGCACCAGCACCGTCGGTCCGTCGGCATTCTTCATCACACCAACCACTCCGTAAGCCTTGAGCTTGGAGTTTTCATATTTGCCGACATGCTCGGTGACCTGGCAGCCTGCCGTGCGCAACTCTTTCGCGACTAACGCTGCCGTTCGCTCCTCTTGTCCGGATAATTCCGGGTGACTGTGAATGTCTTTGTAGATCCCAACCAAAGAGGGAAGCTGAGCGTCAGCGAGCGATTGAGGCGTTTGCTGAGCGATTACAAGCGACGGCGCGAGTGAGAGAAACATGATCAGGGACGAAATCGTTTTCATTGTGCGATGCTGAGCAAACCCGAAGCATCTCTTAATTCTTCTTCTGCGCAATCACAGTGAGAGATTTCTCGACTTCGCCAGAAATGACAGAAAGTTGAATGCCGCATGGAATTTGAGAAGAACACGCTGCTCTTCGGCGCGGATCCGACGCCACGCATTGTCGCAATTGAACTCGGTGAAACTGGAACGGTTAAGGTTTATCGCCGGGAAGCGGACGGATCAACCGTTGCCGACGTTGAACCTTTCCACCCATTTGTCTGGTGCGATTCGGACGTCGTCGATCTTGGCATAGAATCCGAAAAGCTTCAGAGCAGTCTCAAGTACGGCTGGCTGGTTATGGTTGATAGTTGGAAGGAACTCATTGCATTGCGCAACGGACTAAAAAGCGCTGGCCGCGATTTTTTCGCGTTCACTGATCCTGTGCAACACTACCTCACTGCAACCGGCCGCACGCTCTTTAAAGACCTCCCGTTTGAAGAACTGAAACGCATGCAGATCGAGGTGCTTTCTGCAGCCGGCATCGCTGATGCCGGCGCCGGGATGACCGATCCCGTCCATAGCGATCACATCATGAGCATCGCACTCTCGGACAACACCGGTTGGGAAGAATTACTGATCGTCGATCCAAAGAACGTCGAGGAGTCGGAGCACGCCGCACTAAAGCGTCTCACTGCTATTATTAAAGAGCGCGATCCTGACGTGATTGAAGGTCACGATTTGTTCCGTTCCCATCTCCCGTATCTGGTCACACGCGCCAAAAGAGTAAAGACGAAACTTGATTGGGGGCGCAGTGATGGATTCCTGCGCTCGCGTCCATCACGACTCCAAATTGCAGAAAAAACAATCGATTATCCGAAGTTCACAGTCGGTGGCCGTCATTTCGTTGATACCTTTTTGCTCGCGCAATTTTACGACGTTGGCATGCGTTCCCTTGCTGGTTTCGAACGGGGCGATGTCGCGCGGCATTTCAATCTTTGCGACAGTGGAGATATTTCCGCGCTTGCCGGCAGGGAATTGCAGCGGGCGTACCTGGACGATTCAGAACAATTCCGACAACGCGCACTGTGCGGCCTACGAGAGACACGCGCATTATCAGGGCTCTTAAGCGCGAGTTACTTCATCCAGGCCCAGATCTTTCCGTACAACTATCAGGATGTGATCGTTCGTGGCAACGCCACACGGATCAATGCGCTTTTTCTGCGCGAATATTTCCGACAACGCCATTCCATTCCAGAGCTCCCGATGGTGCAAACATTCGAAGGCGGTTACACCGATATCTTCTTTACCGGGGTTGCCCATAACGTCTGGCATTGCGACGTGGCCTCACTTTACCCCTCGATCATGTTGAAATTCGATTGTTTTCCCGTGACCGATCAATTG
>DATBEX010000151.1:0-3164 GCA_036558805.1 Candidatus Udaeobacter sp. | reverse complement strand
GGGTTCGAATCTTTAGATTGACCAGCCAAGCTCGATGATGACACGATTTGGCGGAGTGGCGCTTCAACTTTTCAAGACCAAAAGCCCGGATCATTTGCTGGCTGAAGCGGCTGCGCCCGAACGTCAGTTGAAGCGTGCGCTCGGCGCGTTCGACCTGACCTGCGTTGGCATAGGGGCTGTCATAGGAGCCGGGATTTTTGCGCTGGCGGGAACGGCGGCCGCCGGTGAGCAAATCGAGGCATCCCTGTGGAAAACGCCGGTGCTGAACTTCATCATATCGCATCTTACCCATGCCGAGGTAGTGTATGGGCGACCTGGGGCGGGTCCGGCGGTGATGGCTTCGTTCGTGGTGGCAGCGATCGCGTGCGGTTTTGCTGCGCTTTGTTACGCAGAGCTCGCCTCGATGATTCCAGTATCAGGCTCGGCCTACACGTACTCGTACGCTACGCTGGGCGAGATCATCGCGTGGGTCATCGGTTGGGATCTTATTCTCGAGTATGCGGTCGGGAATATGGCTGTGGCAGTCGGCTGGTCGGGTTATTTCGTGCAATTATGTGGGAGCCTGTTCAATCTGAAATTTCCGCTTTGGCTGGTGAATGATTACCGAACCGCTAGCAGTTTGCTGTCCACGGGAGGTGACGCGCTCAATAACTATTCGTCCACGACTCTGCCGGTTATTGCAGGGCATCCCATCGCCCTAAACTTGCCTGCGGTTCTGATTGTTGCGGCAGTGACCGTGCTTTTGATCTATGGGATTCGGGAGAGTGCGCGCACCAATACTGCCATTGTCGTTACCAAGGTGGCGGTGGTTGTGTTTGTGATCGCGTTTGGTGCGTTCATGGTGCACCCCATCAATTGGCACCCGTTTCTACCCAACGGGGTAGGCGGCATGATGAGCGGCGCTGCCATCGTTTTTTTCGCGTTCATCGGATTCGACGCCGTTTCAACCACGGCAGAAGAAACAAAGAATCCGCAACGCGACATGCCGATCGGAATCATTGCCAGCCTGATTATTTGCACATTGCTGTATGTGCTGATGGCGGCCGTTATAACCGGTATGAGAAAATATTCGATTTACTTAGGGGATTCTGCGGCAGTCGCAACCGCATTCTCTGGCCGGCCCTGGGCGCAAGCGCTCATTAGCGCTGGCGCGCTTGCAGGTCTTACGTCGGTGATACTGGTTTTCCAACTCGGGCAGCCGCGCATTTTCATGGCCATGGCGCGCGACGGTTTGCTGCCCCAGTACTTCGCGCGGGTTCACCATCGTTTCCGCACACCTTACATCACGACGATCTGGACCGGCGTTGCTGTTGGCGGTGTCGCAATGCTTACAGACATCGGTTCGCTGGCGGACCTGACGAACATCGGAACGTTGTTTGCCTTCATTCTTGTTTGTCTTGGTGTGATTATTTTGCGTCGCAAAGACGCGAGCCGTCCGCGGCCATTTCGAGTTCCGCTGGTTCCATTGTTCCCGCTGCTGGGCGTCTTTTTTTGCTTCGTACTGATGCTAAGTCTGCCGCTGGAAACATGGGGACGCTTTGTCATATGGCTTGCTATTGGATTGTGTATTTATTTCCTTTACGGCCTGCGTCACAGCAAACTGCGGCGGGGCGTCGACGTCGGGCCGACCGAAGATATTCCTCCATCGCTCTTCAAGACGTAAATCCACAGGTGAAACGGTCGCCGCGGCGACTCCTCAACGAGTTGCGACGCAAGTGCGGATCTGCTGGCTGATTTTAATTTGGCGCCTTGGCCGAATTATTTCCCATCGTCTTCGGGAGAAGCCGATCCCGCCTTGCAGCACCTTACGCGGCCAGTTGCTAATGAGAGCGCTTATCGTCCACTTCCAGCCACTCGAACGTTGTTGTTTTCGCCGGGTCGAGTCCAAGTTTCTTAACCGCTTCGCTAAAGAACTCGCGCTTTTCCGGATGGTGATAAAGACTGCTCTCCTCCACCTCGTCAGCCCAGCGTTTGATTTCGTCAGCCGTCTTTTTTTCACCGTTCTGATTTAGCCAGTCGACCATTTCCTGGTCGCTGGCACCGTGTTCGATTTGCGCTTTGAAATCGTCGCCTTTTACGCCTTTGAAACCGAAGAGCATGTTATCGAGCGGACAATCAAAGTGATAATCGCCCAGATTTCCCGCTACCAGCGCGCGGCCTTTATCGAGCGTGCGGCCAAGTATCGCATAACCGCCAACGCGAATGCGCGGGCTGCGTGGAGCTTCCTTCTTTAGATTCTTTCCAGTGACCTTCTTTTTCATATCGTAGGTGTTTCGAATGAGGCAGGGGATCCGGTTGCCAATTTGGCAGACGAAGCGCGAACCTTACAGTTGTGCTGTGAAGATAGTTTCCCTGCTCCTGTCGATTTGTGCCGTAACGTTATGCGCGCAAGACGTTCACGTTGCGTCCCCGCCTCCCGGAAAACTCTATCACGGGTTGTATTGGGGCGGTGTGGGGAGTGACGAGCACGATCCAACTGAGCACGATGTTACACCGAGTGACGTGGCGCGATATGAGCAGGCTGTTGGCAAACAAACCACATGGATCTATTTCGCAAACAACTGGTTCGAGTCGCGGAAGTTTCCAGCTGTAATGTGTAACTGGATCCGTGAGCTCAAGAAAATTCCGTACATTCGGTTAATGCTTCGTTCCGATGTCGACCAGGGACATTCGGAGAAAATCTTTTCCCTCCAGCGAATCCTAGCCGGCGAATTCGATGACGATCTACGCGCATGGGCGCGCGACGCAAAAACGTTTGGCTCGCCGATTTTGATCGAGTGGGGGACCGAGCCGAATGGCGACTGGTTTAGCTGGAACGGCAAGTGGAACGGCGGTGCCGGAGAAGGTCCAGCGCGTTACGTCGCGGCCTACCGGCACATTGTCGATCTGATGCGCGCCGCGGGCGCGGATAATCTGCAGTGGGTCTGGCACATCAACTGGCTCGATGAGCCGGAGAAAGATTGGAATCGCTTCGAGAATTATTTCCCAGGCAATAACTATTGCGATTGGACCGCTCTTAGTGCCTATGGACCCCTGACGCCAATGACGCGCGACGGCGTCGAGGATTTGGCGTTCAAAATGCGCGACGCCTATCCGCGTCTTGTGAAAATTGCACCTGGCAAGCCGATCATCATTGCCGAGTTGGGTTGCGATCTGCACAACCG
>DATBEX010000150.1:0-9705 GCA_036558805.1 Candidatus Udaeobacter sp. | reverse complement strand
TCTGACGCGGCAGCTTGAGTGGGAATCAAGCCAGAACAAGAGTAACCAAATGAAACCTGTAACGAACACCGCCATCGCCCACGATCCCATGCCACAGGCCAGCCCGACTACCACAACTGTGATGGCCTTCCCAGTAAGTTTTGGGTTATCGAGTACAGTCCGAAATCTCAGGAGCGCGCCAATACCAAAAATGACAAACGCGAGTGTTTGGCTGGTCCCGGTCAATTCAGCTATCACTGCGCCGACCACTCCCAGAAGTATAAGGGCCTTGCGCTCTTCGAGGTCGGCAAGCGGATCCATGAGCGACGCGCGCCGTGGATGCCAGGCAATCACCCATGCACAGGCCACTGCCAGGATGAGACTGAGGAAGAGGCGAAAAATAAAATCCGGGTGTCCGAATTGTTCGATGCTTTGCTGGATCGACATCCATGAATTGCCTGTAGGATCTATGCCGCCGGTCTTCCCCATTTTAGCTAGCTCTTCTACCGGGTTAGCGCCCAATGCCGCTGAAGACAATTCAGTGAGAAAAGCAATGACAACTACGATGCCGACGCTACGTAGCCCCCGTCCCAGGTGGCGATTCGACAGATATGCCGGCTTCATTTAAATGGAGTTGATCGGGATCTTCTACTTCGATGATTGGCGTTCAAGTTGAACTTGGCTCGATCTTTCCATTTTCGCTGGAACTATGTTTTCTCGTTAGCCGTACGCCAGTTTTGCGCGAGCGCGCGGCTATCATCCAGTAAGCTACCGCAGCAGATTCGCTGCTGCGACAAGGCCAAACTTTCTTATGTATTGGGTATCACTATCTGACCCTGGTTCCTTACCAGGACCAAATTCCCTCCCGACCATGCTGCGGTAAACGAGTAGGTCTGCCCAGCTTGCACGTTCAAAGTCTTTCGTCCCGGATTGGCGCCGGTGCGATTGGGATCAACCCGGACGGTAATGTGGTGTTGTCCTGCTGGTAAATAGCCGCTGTAGCTTGTGCCCTCGGTGAAGCTTCCCACGTCCTTACCGTCAACCGACACGACAAGACTGAGATCGGACCCAAAATTTGCGACCCGGTTAATGAGTACGCGGCCTGAATTCGGTGGCGGCGCGGTCGCAGCACCAGGTCCGGTCGCGCACCCAGCGACAATCAGGCAAGCGAATGCCAGGCTAAGAATGTAAACGATTGAACTATATTTTTTCATGTTTGAGACTCCTCTTCCTGTTATGCGCCGATTTTGTTCGCCAACCATTCGCTAGTCAATAAGACTTTGGGGCAATAGATCACCTCCAAACATTTGGCGGGTTAGCGAGAGCACAGGCAAATCAGCTTGCGACCGAAGTGTGATAGTCAAGACCCGCCAGCAACATGCCCACCCCGATCGAGGCGACGATCAATCCCATCAAACGCGTCACCACATTCATGCCATTCTGCCCCAGGAACGCCACCAGTCGATCGGAGTAATGAAAGCAACAATAGGTCGCCCCACAAATCACTGTGAAGGAGGCTAGTGAAATGGCGATGTGCACCCAGCCGCTGGCTGCAAAAGTCATGGCCGTGGCGATGGTGCCCGGTCCCGCGAGCATGGGGACACCCAGCGGCGATACTGCTACGCTGAGTTCCGCTTCTTTGCATTTGGCCACGTCAGCGTCACTTGGCTTATGTGAATGTGAGCTGGCTCCTTGAAGCATCTGGTAGCCGATGATGAAAAGCACAATCCCACCCGTAATCCGAAGTGTCCCCAGTGAGATGCCGAACAGTTTGAATATGAGATTCCCGGCAATACTCACAACCACGATGATTCCAAAAGCGACGACGAGGCTGCGCACCGCCACCGAGCGCTTTGTCGCTGCATCGTCCCCGTCAGTCAGGCTGATAAAAACGGGCGTGGCCGCGAGAGGATTCATGATGGCGAAGTAGCTAGCCAGCGTTGTCCCCGCGATACCGAGTGCAGCCGTCGCATCCATTGTCAGGCCTGTGTCAGAGAAAAACGAGAATCACTTCGGCCGCTTTAGCCTCGCGACCATTCCGTGGTTTCCGTTTGATGAGAAATTCGTTCACCAATCAAGTCGTGAACTTATTCCACCAAAACGATGGCAACAAGCCTACTCGCTATTGAGGCATTGCCTCCGCAGGGCCTTGGGCTTTTACAACTGGCGGCGGGTTCCATTTGCCAGTTAGTGCATCTGACTTCGGGGCATACAGTCGCATGCAAAGATTGAACGCTCCTTTCGGAGCAGGCAACCAATTCGCCTCTTTGTTACCTCCCGGGCTTTCGTTTTGGAAGTAAAGGTCAAGCGAGCCGTCTGCGTTGTACTTGAACGGCATCCAACTGCTCACAGCGAACCGGTTCAAAGCATTTGCCACTTGAAAACCATCGGTATCGTACAACGTGATGGACCAAAAAGCTGCCGCCGGCGGAAGCGTCGCTTTCTCGAAATGAATCGTGTATTTATTGGAGCCATGAAGCGGTTTGCCGGCTTCATCACCGAGATTCAGGGGATAGATGGCATCCTCTGGCAGATTCGCACCGAGACCCATCTGGGCAACGATGGCGCGTTTGAGGTAATAATTGCCATAGACACCCATTGTATCTGTGTTCATTGACCAATAGTTCACGACCCGCGCGAGAGTCGGCACTTTCCACTTCATGAGTTGTTGCGCATCCTGTGGCGCATTGGCGAGCGCTTTCTGCACCGCGGGATCGAGCTTCGCAAAATCCAGGCTTTTTCCGGGTTCGATGCCGACGCGCTTCATACGAGCGATGATCGGTTGGTCGGTGATGTGCGGCGAGTGCAGCTTCAGCAACTCCGCAGCGTATGTGAAATATTTGTCGGCGGGCATCGTGTCCACTTGGACTTTCGGCGGCGTCTTCATATCCACGGTCGGGTCAACTTTCCCAGTTACTGGCTCGGAGGTTTTGCCCCACTGCGAGAGGGGCGCGACTTTGTAGCCGGCCTGAATCTTGTGCACGGCGTCATAGTCTGCCGGCCCGTCGGTCTTAGTACGACCGATAATCCAGACATATGGCGTCGGGGCCTTTACCTGTGTCATGTCACCCGGCACGGCTCCGGTCCAGCCCGGCGGCGTGAGCAGAAAATTCGCGGCCTGTGTTCCAGTCGTGCGCCAACCCGGGGACGCGAATACATCCGTCCACATATCGAGCATTGGAAACAAATAATAGCGCCCGTTGGTGTCCGGCACCGAGACCACTATGGGTTCTTTGGTAAGATCGAGCCAGCCACTGGAATACAGCGTGTCGAAATTAGGGCGGACAACTGCTTTCATATCCGCCGTCGGATAGGCAGGAATATTCGCGAAGGAATTCATGGGAGCACTGATCCCCTCCGCGTGCTCGACATTTGTGAGCTGTTTGCGGGTGATGTCCATTGTGATGATCGGATAGAAGTACACGTACGCCTCCACTCCGATGGCATGCGCTTCCTCGGACGCGACCGGCGCCGCCTTCATGGCGGTGCTGATGCTTGACAAGGCCAGGGCGATGGCAACGCCGAAGCCCAGAGTACAGCTGCGAAGTTGTTGCTTAACTAATTTCATAGGAGTCGGTTCATTAGCGGTTTTGGTTTTCATGCAGGTTGGTTAGTTACTTGAGTTTGAATTGTCGCGCAATCTGAGAAATGTTGAATTATTTCTCAGGGGTAGCAACGCTAACATCAGAAGATTGGTCGGTAGATAGCGTGAAAGAGCGGCTCAATCGGACTTTAGACCTAAGCCAAAGGTCCAATGCTCTCGCACTACCCAATATGGTAGACTGGGAGGGAAAAGTAACGGATGAGAGGAGGTGCATCATGCCAAGAGCAAAAAGACAGGCCAGGAGAGCGAAGCGCCAAGCGAGACGCGTTGCGCGCCGCGCTAAACGTCAAACGCGCCGCAAGGGCCGAAGGGTCGCGCGTGCGGTACGTCGCGCTGGGCGAAGGGCTGCGAGAAGCGAGCGTCGCGCGGCACGCAAAACTGGCCGCCGTGTTCGGCGCGCAGGGCGCAAGATAGGCCGGGTGAAAGCGGCTATTGTTCGTCGAGTGGCGGCGTTTGAAGCTGGCGCTGCGCCCAGCGAGTAAGGCTCGGAGCGGAGACAGAAAATCTTTATCGAGGAGGCAGCCTGATGTTGAGCTGCCTGCCTTACCGTCACCAAAGCGAATTAAGATTAGGTCCTGGAATTAGACTCCTGGCAGGCAGCGACTCTATTCCCTTCAATTTTAGTCCGGTTCCGGTAGAGGAAAGGCCGTTGGATCCGCCTCCCAGACACCGAAGAAGTTTTTCGCGGGATCCGCGAGGATTGTTACCCAAGCAGTCCTGGGGATGGCAGTTTTGTGGCGAATAACCAAGCCGCCAAGTTTTTCAACGAGAGCCAGCGTCTCATCGAGCGACGTGACGTTGACGAAAAGCATCCAGCCATTCAGATCTGGAATCGCGGGGTAAGTCAACCCGTTATGTAATGCCTTAGATTCGGTCGAGCCAGTCTGAATTCGCCAGTAATTAACTCCCGCCCATCACGGCGTCCAATAGGACCTTGGTCTTAGGATTATAACTGAACGCCATTTACGCCGACATAAGGGAGATACAGCGTGAAATGCGTGCGGACCAACGCCAAATCCTGTAAGGCGCCAACAGACACTCTAATCAAAGCGATATCGGTCCAAGTGGCTGGTCGTTAGAAACTACCTCCCGGAATCTGCGGTAGCTTTGATTCCGGCGAGGAATTCCTGGTTCTCCACACCCTTGATGAAAAAAGTCGAAGCGCCTGCGTTCTTCGCCATCCTACGAACTAAAGGATCATCTTTGCTAGTTAGAACAATCACTTGGGTCGACGGAGAGATGCTTCGCAGCCGCGTTTGCACCTCTAGACCGTTCATTCGCGGCATTCGGATATCAATTACTGCGACCTTTGGGCGGTGGATCGCAGCCTGGCTCAAAAATGCAATTGGGTCAGTGAAGGCTTCCACATCCCAACCTCCAGAATCCAGAAGGCGGCGCGTGGCCTTTAGGAACGCGGGATCGTCGTCCAGCAGGTGCACTGCCAAGGCCTCTTTACGAAGCGGGATCATGTTAGGCCCTCACATTTTGTGAGTTTGTTCGGCCATTCACACGCGGACGCCGCATTCTTTCCATACGATCAATCAACGTGTTCCGACGCCTGATTGTTTACGCCGGTCCGAATCAAGTCCGTCGCTCGTTTTTGAAGAACTATGTCGAAACGCATCGCGCACAGCCGTCAAAAAGCGCGTGTTGTCAAAAGGCTTGATGAAAAAAGCGAAAGCTCCGGCCGGCATAACAGTGGCCTCGGCGGCAGGATCTTCACGGCCTGTGATAAAGATGACACGGGTCTCCGGGGATCTCGCGCAGATATGCGCGAGCAATACCATTCCTGTCATCTGATTCATCCAGATGTCCAGGACCGCCACTCGGACGGAATGCGTCGCTAAATGTGCAAGAAAGGCTTCTGGGTCGCTGAACGCGTCGACCGCAAACCCGGAAGATTCAAGCAGCCGTGCAACGGATTTCCGAACCGACGCATCATCATCAACGAGGCAAACAGTCGGTGTAACGTCATCCACGCTACAAAACTAGCTTGTTACAGCAGCGAAAGGTATCAGACCTTAGTCGTAAGCCTAATTCGTAGTTCTAATGACTGACGGCACTTCAGCCTTTTGCAATAGGAGCATCAACTCAGCTACCGAAGTAATCCCAAGCTTTCGCATGACCTGTGAGCGTTGGCATTTGACCGTTTTTTCTGCCGTTCCCAGTTCACCAGCAATTTGCTTGTTGAGCATCCCCTGAGCGACGAGTTCCATAACTTCGAACTCACGCGGTGTTAGCAGTTCCAGTAGCGCACGCGCCTGAATCTTTTCCGTGGTGCGGCAGCGTTGTTCAGCTGAGCGAACCAGGGCGCGTTCGACGCTATCCACCAATGCTTTAGGCTTGAAAGGCTTCGTGAGAAAATCGATTGCACCTGCCTTCATTACCTTCGCACACATCGAGATGTTGCCATGTCCAGTTATAAAAATGAGTTGCTCTTCGCGTCGGGATTTGACGAGAGCTTTCTGGAAATCAATTCCATTCAGTCCAGGCATCTGCACATCGACAATAACGCATGAAGGTCCTGGATGCGGTGAACGTGAGAGAAACTCGGTAGCAGACTTGAAGAGCTCCACTTTGTAATGGGCAGCGTCTAACAACCGCTGCAGACTTTTTCGCACTGATAGCTCATCGTCGATTACGAATACCATTGTAGTTTCAGTCATCATTGTGACAGCTCCTCTTTAGTCGGCAGCCGAAAACGAAAACGCGCGCCTCCTCCCTCGGCGTTTTCGACTGCAATGCTTCCGCCATGCGATTCAACGATCGAACGCACGATGGCGAGACCCATTCCGAGCCCTTCCTGTTTCGTGGTGAAGAATTGCTCGAAAAGCCTTTCTCGGGTTACCTCCGAGACCCCGGGACCGTGATCGCGCACGGCGACCGAAATCGTGCCATCGCCATCATAACTAGTGGTAATTTCCACGATCCTACGGCTTGGCGGCACGCCGCCCAACGCATCGAAGGCGTTACTCACAAGATTAATCAGCACCTGCTGAATTTGAGTCGGATCACCTTCAATCGCCGGCAAATCTCGCGCAAGAGACAATTCCACTTTGCAGAAGTGTGCTACAGTGTCCGGGTGAACCATGTGCGTAACAACCTTAACCAAATCGTTCACATTGATGCGTCCATGAATCGCAGTGCCTTTCTTAATCGCACTCCGGACATTGCGCATAATGTTATGTGCGCGGCGGCCGTCCGCCGCAACGTCCGTAAGAATCTCTTGTAGTTGTTCCTGGTTGAGTCTGCCCTGCTCAATGTACTGCATCGCGGCGGTCGCATTGTTCACAATCGCGGTCAGCGGTTGGTTTAATTCGTGCGCGAGAGAAGCAGTCATCTCACCTAACAAACTCACCCTGCTCAGGAGTTCGACCTGCTCGCGGCGCCGGCGTGCGTCCTCCTCTGCCGTCAGGCGCGCCGAGATGTCGACAATGTTAGCCAAAACAAAAGGCCCTTGTGGCGTCTGAATCGGATTCAAACCGATTTCGATTGGAAACTCGCTACCGTCTTTGCGGCGCGCGAACAGTTCCCGGCCTGCACCCATAGGTCTGGCTTCAGGCGTAGCGAAGAAATTAGCGCGATCAAAAGCATGCGAATGCGCAAAGCGCTTTGGGACCAAAATCTCAACGGTTTTGCCAATGAGTTCGTCACGTGTATAGCCGAATAACTTCTCGGCATGCGCGTTCACCAGCACAATCCGACCTTGGTGATCCACCAGGACTGTGCCGCTGGGCGACGCTTCGGTCGCTAATTGAAAAAGTTCCTGTGCCTGCTTGCGCTCCGTGATATCGATTAGGACGCCACGTTCCCAGATCGGCTTGCCTTCGCTGTCGAACTCGATGCGACCGCGTCTGTTGACCCAACGCACTCTTCCGTCCGGTAGCAGTAGTCGGTATTCAGCTTCGAGTTCTTTGTCCGCATCCAACGATCTATTTACAAGCGCGCTCACAAACTGACGATCATCGGGATGAACAACGCGACGGACACGCTCCCCGGTGAGCCTTTCATTCTGAGAAAAACCGAAAAGGGCCCGGTCCTTGTCCGAGAGCCAGACTTCGTCACGTGGAATGTCCCAGGTCCACACTATGAGACCCGCCGCAGCAGTGGCCAGACTCATCTGCTTCTCACCCTCGCGCAAACCCGCCTCACTCCTTTGCAGACGATGTGCGAGCGCGGCTGCGTGTAGCATATCGTAGCTCAACTCGTATGCCATCGCCGCGACGAGGCCTTGGTAAAACAAACTTATTGTAACGGGTGTGGAGAAGATTCCCCAGTTTATTGCCGTGCCTTGCGCAGTTCCCGCTACAACGAAGAACAGGATGCTACCGCCCACCGTGAACGCCTGCCTCCGGTCGCCTCGCCGCCATGCAGTGATGGCAGCGTCCGCCACAAAGATTACGAGCAACAGCAAGCTGAACTGGGCGACCAGCACCCAGGGATTCGTCACTCCAATCGGAGCCGAAACAGACTCGCCAAGGAACCGGATGTGCCTCAACGCAGTGATCTTTTGAAAGTTGATATTCGGCGTGAAAATGAAGTTAAGCATTAGCGACAACGTTCGAACTCCCACCACTGCCCATGCGAGCCATAGCCGACCAGCCTTCAAGTAAAGACGCACAAAGACGACAAGCGACGCAACCAGCGCCCAAAGCGGAACGTGCAACCAGCGCACTATCGTGCCGTATCGTTCTGGCGTCTGCGCCTGCATCAACGCCAACTCGAACGCTGCAAAGATCGCGACGGCGACTGCCAGCACTGCGAAAGCGAGGGTTGCTCGGGCAGTTCGGTCCCTCCACCAGACGATGAACTCTATGAGTGCGAGCGTGAGGCACATTCCCGTGCCGACTGACCAGATGACGGTGACCCAATTCATGCGCTCGTGTCGGTAGTTTGGATTATACCATCCGCGGCGTTGTCAGGAAAATTCTTAATATTGACAGATAAGCTAAAAATTCAGGGAGGGCGTTGTTGCAGCGCGGGGACTTTGGTCTTGTTCAGCAGCAGCGAGCCTTTTCACGAGCGAATAACGGCTTGACTATGAAGGCTCCTTGAAGAGATCCGGCTTCCGAGCAGCAAATTACAACTTCCTGCGCCTTCCATCACGGCCCGATTGTCACCCAAGCGCTTTTGAGCACGGCAGTCTTTAAGCGGCATTTGCTCGAAACGTCATGTGTTATACCTATGGTAGCGAGCATCGCGATAAAAGACGCGTGTTTTGCTGATTTCATAGATGTCAATCGAGTTTGTTATTGCTCAGCTAAATCATTTGAGTGAGTGCAACGTTGCTATGGCTGCTGTGATGTGGCTACAGGGCTTTAGCGCATTATTTTTCTAATGCCTAGCGCGCAAACTGGCGCAAGGCGTTGAGCATCGGCTCACTGGAGCTTCGGAGTACGCCGCTAAAGGGCTGGTCCAACTCCAGGATCAGAAAAATGGCGCCAGAAACTGCGAACGCCGAAACCATCAAAGCGAAGATAACTGTGGGATTGGGTGGCGCCAGCACGCTGAAGCCGAAGAAAATGATCACCAGCCAGGAAACAAGAATGATTAACATCGGCGTCGAAATCGAAGGAACCGATTGCGCTGCCAATAGCGACCGAAGCTGTCCCAGATCTGTCGCGACAGTAGTAGCCTGGTCTTTGAGTTTTCGCTGAATATCGTCGTGTGGCGATAGATCTTGAACGACGGCATACACCGCGTTGCCTGTTTTTGCGTTAGGGGTTAGCTGCGCAGATCCACTTGCTTCTCGTGGCCACATTGCGGTAACCGCTTCCTCAGCCGCTTGGTGAAAGCGCGAACGCGCTTCTGCCGCTTCCGCTCCATAGACTGTTAACACACGATCGAGAAATGCGACCTTTGCAGCCATTTGAATTACTTCGCTTCGTTCAGTGTCGTAAGAGCCCTTTGCTGAGCTCACCAGCAGCCCTAAGACAAGAGCCGACATGGTGGCTACAAGACCCATTGCCAGCTTAATTGCGTCCCTCGAGTCCGCGGTCAAATGCTCTTCGGGAAGAAAACGACGAACAGCCCTTCCAAGTAACACGGCTGCTATGAGACACCCCAATACGATAAGCGCCGTCAGCGTCGTATTCATCTTGCATTCATCGATCGACTATCCG
>DATBEX010000149.1:0-4156 GCA_036558805.1 Candidatus Udaeobacter sp. | reverse complement strand
CGCGAGAAGGCCCATCCCAGTATCCTCGAGAACGGCGTCGCATTCCCGCATGCGCGCACGGATTTGGTTAACGAAATTGTCGTCGGCATAGGTCGCAGCCGGGCCGGGATTCCATTCGGCCACAACGGACAGCGTGCCCGGTTAATTTTTTTAATCGGTGTTCCGGAACGTTTAGTGAACGATTATCTGATTTGCGTTGGGACGCTCGTCCGGTTGCTGAGAGACGACGCGACACAATCCGCGCTGTTGCAAGCCCAAACTTCGCGTCAATTTATCGACGCGCTTACCGCCACCCTGTAGCCGGCGCTCGGCGAATCGCGGGCGCACTATGCAAGGCTGCGGATTGCGCGAAGCACTGTGTCGACTTCCTGCGGAGTGTTGACGACGCTGCAGGCCAGTCGCGCATACGACAGACGATACGGAGTCGTTGAAGCGACAATGCGCCGATCAAGCAGGCGCTTCGCGACTTGCTCAGGCTTCATTCCCTTTACGTCAAAGCAAACAATTCCGGCCGAAAGACTCTCGTCACGCGGCGTATAAAGCTGAATATTCGGCATCCGCGCGAGTCCCTCCTTTAACTGACCATTCAACTCGTGTATCCGCGTGGTGATTCGGCCGGGCCCGATGCTCTGATGAAAACGAACAGCCGCCGGCAACGCAAAATAGTGTTCGAAAGCCTGAAAACCGCCTGGTGAAAACCAGGCGGCGCGCGCCGGAGGTTGCGGCGCATGGTCCTGTTCCCACGCTTCGTAAGGTTCGAGCGAAAAGAAACTCGGAATCACCGGGCGCATTTTCTGCCAGACTCCGGGCTTTGCCCAAATGAACCCGGTACCGCGGGGCCCAAACATCCATTTGTGGGTGCCGGCCGCAAACGCGTCGCACCCCAGGGCGGTGATCTGGGGATCTTCGACTCCTAGCCCGTGCACACCATCGACGATTAGCAGCACACGATCATTTTCTTCGCGGCCGGCGTTCACTTCAGCAACGCTTTGGGCAATGCGTGCGATCGGGAGGCGCACACCGCTGCTGGAGTGGACCCATGTCACGCCGACGGCGCGTGTTTTCGGTCCGATTGCCTTACCAACCCGCTCCGCCATTTCATCGGGCGAAATCGAATTGTAGGAATCAAAAAGCGGAATCTTGCGCCAGGTCGCTCCGCAGCGGCCGGTGGCAAGTCGAATCGATTCGTGATGCACGTAGTGGTCGTGGGTGGTTGTCAGGATCTCATCGCCTTCGCGCAAAGGCAGTCCGTGATAGAGAAGAGCAAGACCGGTCGTGGTGTTCTGAGTAAGCGCGATCTCGTTCGGGTTAGCACCGATGTAGCTGGCAATCGCCTGGCAGACCTGCAGGGGAACGTTTTCATTACTCTGTTCGAACAGCGCGGTGTCAACAGTGAGCAGGGGATTTGCATCTATTTTTTCTCGGTACTGTTCAATCGCCTGGCGGACCGGCCTGGGGTGCGACGCCAGAAAGAACAAGGCGAGGTGGATGTAATCAGGAGCCAGTGCAAACTCCCCGCGCACTGATTGCCAATCCTTTAGATCGGCAGGCGCGCTGGGCTTTGCCTTTTCAGCTTGGACAAGAAGCGGTGAAAACGCCCCGGCAGCCAGGGACATCGAACCACTGATGAGAAAATTCCGCCGCGTTAAGGGCACAACTTTTCCTTTCTGCGTCATGATTTTCCAAGTGAGAGAAGCAAGCTTAATCGAAAGCGGTCACCGCACACCATCCAAATTCCCGAAGCGAGCTGTGGCCTCGATCAACAATCCGGCGATAGCTATACGGCGGCGCGCTCCGCTCTCATCGCGTCCGGCGCAAGGACGGCGCGCGTACTTCTTCGGTATCGCCAGATCGCAAACGACACGAACAAAAGGTCGAGAACAACAAATATCGCCACATATGTCTCACCACCGATGCCAAAGCCATAGCTATGCAGACCTTTGCCCAGCACAAAGTTCACGCCGTACCAGGCCATTAGGACGGCGAGGAAACAAACCACGCTGGCGACTGCCAGCCCAAACTGCGTCCACCATCCCGCCAGGCGACCGTGTAACGCGAGGATGTAACAAAGCAGCGCGATCAATGCCCACGTCTCCTTTGGATCCCAACCCCAGAATCGGCCCCATGAATAGTTTGCCCAAACTCCACCGAGAATTGTTCCAGCAGCGAGGAGGAGAACGCCGAGCTGAAGCACGCGATAAAGCCAGAAATGCATGGGCGCGTCCGCGCGCGCGGCCGCGGGATTTCGTGCGTATCGCCAGAGCAAAATGTGCCCGAAACCCATTGCCAGCGCGAAGGCCGCATAACTCAGAGTGATAGTGAGCACATGAATCGTTAGCCAGAAATTATCGCGCAACACCGGAACCAGTGGATCGATGCTTGAAGGCATCGCAATCGGCATTTGATGCACGAGCAACAACGCGATCAGCGTAACCGGTAACGCGGCCAGCAAATAAATCGGCGCCCGGTAGCGCGCAAAAAAGATGATTCCGAAGAACGAGACTGCAAACGAAACCCAGATTATGGACTCGTACATGTTCGTCACCGGCGGACGACCGGCGATCATGCAACGCATGACAATCCCAGCCGCCTGAAACGTGAGGCCGAGCACGGCCACTGCGACGCCAATGTTTTGCAGCAAGCGTCCGCGCTTTCGCAGGTGCGCAACGATCAGAATCACCAGCGCAATTCCGTAACACCAAATGGCTCGGTAGAAGGCTTCGAAATGATTATAGAAGTATTCGAGCCGCAATTTTTGATCGCTCGGATAAATTGATGGACTCAACGCGCGGAGATTTTCCCGAAGCTGATTCGCTGCGCGGTTCAAGCTAAACCCGTCCCCTTGCACGTACCCGGCGGCAACCGTTTGCAATTGAGTCTGAATAGGCGCCAGTTGCGCTTCAGAGTAATATTTCGACCACCCGGATGGATCCACCCACGGATCTGTTTCTCGGCTGGACGCTGGGATGATGAGCAACCCGGTCCCGTCGATTACGTGAGCGAAAAGGGAAAGCCGGTCGCTGACACTTAGCGCCTCCTGCTGAACGCGGTTCGGCGGTTTTTCAGCGCGCTTCAGCGCCTGCGCCTCGGTCGCAAGCTGCTGCAATTCGGTCGATCCGGTTAATTGCGCAAACGAAAATCGTCGCTGTGCCTTCTCGAACCCAAGTTGCTCGACTAATTGGCCCGATGAGATCAAGACCATCGGTTCATTTTTCCAGTCATGTGTCTCCGTCAAGGCCGACAGGACAAAATCGTTCGGACGCCATTTTTTTCCTGCTCTGTCTGTATACGTCGATCGTCCAGTGATCCGGATCAGCGCTTCTTTTGCGAAGGTATCGACTGGTTTGCGCCTGCCACCGTCCTGGATGGCGAGCAATCCCCACTGCCTGAAATCCGAAGTACTCGCATTTTCAGCCGGGGCAGCGGATGCGCGCTGGCCAATACTCCCTAAAAGTGTGCCTGCTGCCGCGGTGACGATAATAAAGACGCGCGTTCTCAACCCAGGCGAATGTAGTACGCAGCACGCGTCATGTCGAGCGAGGCAGGAAAATGAGGCATTTCGATTCTTTTGTCGGAAAATTAATTAAATGCTTGCCAAGCCAAAAACGAGTTGCTAGCACCGCGCGATGCAGATTCCTCCATTTGCAAAACGGAGTCGCCATTTAGCTATGCGAAACTCTCATGTATCAAGCCTTCTTAACAGATGAACACACCCTAAGGTTCAATAGCCGATACGACTAAGGTCCAATAGACACGTAAGACGTGAACCGACATCATCAAAACGGATCTGAATCAGGGAAGAAATCCTCCCCGCTCTGTTCTTCTTCTGTTCCGAACCCGTAGCTAACAAAAGCAATCAGCGGGGGGAAGACAAAGGAAGATCCATATGAATACACCGTTAGCGCTCTCGGCGGTGAAGTTTTTTCCGTTTCCAAAAATTGGAATGCGTTTTCACGCATCGCTGCGGGTCGCAATGCTGGTGCTAGGCCTTGGCGCGCCGATCGCGCAATGCATGGGTCAAAACATAGATATTATTTCGAACGGCCCGGTCAGCATTCTTGATGGCGACAGCGCGATCAATCCCCGCCCTGGCAGGCAAGGCGGCGGGGGAGAATTCAACTCGCTATTCTACGTGCTCCCCGGAGAAGGCGAGTCG
>DATBEX010000148.1:0-31981 GCA_036558805.1 Candidatus Udaeobacter sp. | reverse complement strand
GAGAAGGTTGCTGTGCCGCCATCTTAATTAGCTCGGATACAGTGACGAATTTGAACCCTTTGCCCTCGAGTTCATCGAAAGTTGAAGGCATTGCTTCAATCGTACCCGGGTGAATGTCATGTGATAACACGATGGAACCGGGCCGAGTCTCTTTAAGAATACGATTGCGGACGACGGCTGGACCGGGCCGCTTCCAGTCATAGGGATCGACATCCCAAAGAATGATGTCGTAACCGAATTCATCGTGAATCCAACGTTTCTGACGAGCCGTGATCGAACCGTATGGTGGCCGCAGAAAAGTCGGACGCTTGCCTGTGGCGCTCTTGATTGCGTCGTCGGTTTGCTGAATTTGGCGGCGAACGGCTTCGTCCGACATTTTCGCAAAATTGGGATGTGACCAACTGTGGTTTCCGATCTCGTGTCCTTCCCGCGCCGCCCGCGCTACGATCTCGGGATGTTCAGCCACATTCTCGCCGATCACGAAGAACGTCGCCTTGATGTGTCGAGCAGCCAGCAAATCAAGTAATTTTGGGGTCAACGTGGCGCTGGGCCCGTCGTCAAAGGTCATGGCGATATAAGGTCCGTCGATATGGACCGCGTTAAACGTAATGGTGGACCGTTCGTCCGGCTCCGCCCGGCTTTCACGGGCCGCACCTCGCTTTGCTGCCGTGGGCTCTGCTCCAAGCCTCACGGTCATGCTCAATGCAGCGAGGCAAAAAAATAGCACACGGTAAGCAGACATAGCTGCAGAATTCGCGGAAAATGAATGCGTATTTAGCAAAAGCCGCCGGTTACACAAGGACGGGTCTGACTCCTTTCGGCGAGAGCAACGAAACTGCAGCCGATTTTCCTCGGGCTAGAACTCAACGCGTAGTCAGCCTTTCCGCAATTTCTGCAGTTGCGCGATAAATGCGTCCGGGCCATCCGGAAAGTAGCCGTCATACCGCCAGAGCTTTTGTCCATCCGCGCTTAGGACCACGATAGTGGGGAACCCCACAATGTCATACTGCTGAGCAAGTTCGCGATTCTGCTTTCTTAGCTCAGGACTTTGCTGTTTTGCACGCGGGAAATCGAGTTCTACGACGACCAAATTGTCCCGCGCGAAGTCCTTAAACTGAGGCTGCAACAGAACCTCTTTATCAAACTTTTTGCACCAGCCGCACCAATCCGATCCCGTAAAATCGAGTAACAAGAATTTGTTACCCGCCTTCGCCTCTTGCTGCGCTTTCTTGTAATCGGTGAGCCAGTCAGACTCAGCACCAGCGAATGGCGCTAAAACAAGACCAAACGCCGCGACGGTAAAAAGGAAAAAACGGTTGCTTTTCACGTAACCATCTTCGATGGAAATCCGACCTAGCGCAAGAGCGGTACATTACCGCCAGCGCAACATAATTTTCAATCCGCAATAGCCCGGCGAACGAACGCCGGGCTATAAACGGGTTGGGGATCTAGCGCAGATGCTTCGAGACGAGCTTGGTCATCTCGAACATGCTCACCTGGCTCTTGCCATTGAATACCGGCCTGAGTGAGTCGTCGGCGTTGATCATCGTTCGTTTCTTTTTATCCTGGCAACCGTGCTTCTTGATGTAGTTCCAGAGCTTTTTGGTAAGCTCGGAGCGTGGTAGCGGCTGCGACCCGACAATGGCAGCAAGCTTATCGTCAGGCTGGACCGGTCTCATGAAGGCGGGATTCGGTTTGCGCTTGGAAGTTTTCTTTTTGGTTTTCGGCATGGAGGCTGATTAACGTTTCGCTCGCGAGAGAGCAACACTAATTTTAAGCAAACAAAAAATTTATTGCTGGGCCAGCCGGCGCACTGCCAGAGCGGTCATGTCGTCGGACAACGAGTTTTGGGAGTTATTGGGAGTCGCTCGTGCCAGAATTCGGTTAAGCAATACTTCAGCGGTTGGCGCGGACGGATCCAGCATTTTTTCCAATTGCTGTATGGTCAGGCGACGCTGCTCATCCCTTGACCAGCCAAGCAAGCCATCGGTATAGAGGAAAAAAGTGTCGCCTGGTTCGAAGTTCAGCGCGATTTCCACAAACTCGGGCTGTTCGATCAAGCCTAGCGGCGGAGCCGTCGATCCAATTGATTCCGTGGTACCGTTATGGCGAACGATCAGCAGCGGTGGGTGACCTGCGCCCACGACCTCGGCGCTTCCGGTTGTATGATTGAGCGCGACGCACATTGCCGTCATGAAAGAACGCCCGCCAAAAATGCTGCGGAAGTCATCGTTGACTGTTTTCATGATCCTGGCTGGCGCGTGGTGTTCCACGTTGCCGTGGTGAAACAGAAGTTTTGCCAGGGTGGTCAGCAACGCAGCAGCGGCACCATGACCGGAGCCATCGGCGATCCAGAACAAGATGCGGCCATCTTTCATTCGCAGCCAGCCGTAGATATCGCCGCCGACCTGGATCACCGGACGATAACAAGCTGCCAACTCCCAGCCCGGCAGCACCAGAGGCTTCTGCGGAATCAACGATTGCTGGGTCGAACGCGCTGCCGCGAGATCACGCTCGAGGTCGCGGCGCCAGCGTTCAAGTTCATCATTTTGCTTTTCTAACTGCCGCCGCATGGAACGAAGACGAAGCTGTGTCTCGATTCGCGCCCGTAACACGTCCGCATTGACTGGTTTTGTCACAAAGTCATCCGCGCCGGCTTGCAAACAGGAAACCTCGCTCCGCTCGCTTCCATGGCCCGTCAACATAATCGCTGGTACTTGTGCGACTTCCTGGTTTTGATCGGACCGGAGCTCTCTTAGTACCTCGGCGCCATTCGCTCCTGGCATATCGAAATCGAGCAATAAAAGCGAAGGCGGCTTGGTGTGAATAATCTCCAGCGCCTCGCCGCCATCCTTGCAAACCTGGCAATTGTAGCCGGCCGATGTTAGCACTTGCGCCAGGATTTTCCGGCTCAAAGCGTCATCATCTACTATCAGGATTTCTGCTCGGGAATTACTTGGGACCGACATCTCTATCTTGGATTCGGATGGAAGGCGGACCATCATTGTATTCACGTCAGCTTTTGTGTGAGCGTCGCTTAGCATGAACAAAAAGCGATTTAATGATTGGCAACGACTCAGACTGCGGATACGATTCTGACAGTTTTTCCATTTATGAAATTCTCATTGTCGCTTGCTCTATTGACGGCCTTCCTTATCGCCGCATGCAGTGAAGAGCCCCAGCCACCGCCATCCCGACATCGGGTGGCGAGTTATGCCCCTCCCCAGCAGGAACAATACCCGCCACCGCAACAGCCATTCAATCCTAATGGCCCCGCTCAACCTGCGAGTCCGCCGCCAGTTGAGACCACGGCAGCAGCTTCGCCTCCTCCGACGGCCGCGCCCACGAAGATCGCAAAAGGGGATTATCCGTACGGAATTCCCGTCCCTGGCAAGCCTCACCTCGTAGAGAGTCCGTATTCACCTGGCAAGTATATCGACGTCGAAGGATTCCCTCCGGGAACGGAAGTTAAAGATCCGTACACGGACAAGATCTTTCTCGTTCCTTAACTGGGTTGCCTTGACGACGTTCCGGGCTCATGCTGGATACCGGCATTCAGTGCTGAATTAGCGCGGCGCCTCTACTCTTATCTAGCATTCGGCATTAAGTATCCACAGTTGGTTTAGTCTTATCTATGGAGTTGCGGGTAAAACGGGCACCTCGAATCGACATCGAGATTACGGTGCCGGGCGATAAGAGCATCTCACACCGGGCCGTGATCATCGCGGCCCTGTCCAACGGAGTATGCACTCTAGAGGGATTTCTTCCGAGCGAAGATTGTATGCATACAGTGAACGCGCTGCGTGCTCTGGGCATTAGGATCGAACAGCCCGAGCCGGCTACGTTGATCGTTCACGGGAAAAAGCGGGTTCTGACGCCGCCGAAAAGCGAAATCAACTGTGGCAATTCCGGTACCACGATGCGCCTTCTTGCCGGGTTGCTTGCCGGGCAGACGTTTGAAAGCCGCCTTGTTGCCGATGCCGGGCTGGCAAAACGTCCGATGGATCGCATCATTGCGCCCCTTCGTCAGATGGGGGCAGATATTGCCGCGGAAGGCCCGGAAGAAACGGCACCGTTGCGCATTCAGGGCGGTTCCTTGCGTGGTATTCGTTATCGACCGCCTGTTCCAAGCGCACAGGTCAAAGGCGCCTTGCTGTTGGCCGGCCTGTTTGCCAAGGGCAAGACTACTGTGATCGAACCGGCACCGACTCGGAATCATATGGAAATGATGTTTGATTATTTTCTCGTCCGAACAGCGGTGGACGACAATGGCAGCATCACCGTATTCGGCGATCAGGTTCCAGAGTCACGGGACTTTGCCATTCCAGGTGACATCTCTTCCGCGACATTTTGGCTTGTCGCCGCCGCCGCGCAACGCCGTGGCCATCTGCTCATTCGCGATGTTGGTTTAAACCACACGCGAACAGCGCTACTTGGTGTTCTGCTTCGGATGGGTGCGCAAGTACGGGAGGCTATCGAGGATATTGACCAAGTAGAACCGCGCGGAATTGTCGAGGTCACCGGTTTTCCGCTTAAAGGCACGGTCATTCAGGGCAAGGAAGTGCCGCAGCTTATTGATGAACTGCCGATCCTTGCAGTTGCGGGCGCTCTTGCAGACGGCAAGACCATTATCCGTCACGCAGAAGAATTACGCTTAAAGGAAAGCGATAGGATCGCTGCAATTGCGCACAATCTACGTGCGATGGGCGCAAAAGTATCCGAGATGAGCGATGGCTTGGAAGTTCTTGGTCCAGCACCTCTGCGTGGCGCACGTGTAGCGAGTTTTGGCGATCATCGTATCGCGATGGCGTTTGCCATAGCAGGTCTCTTCGCTGACGGCGAAACCATTGTTCAGGACGCCGAGTGTATTCGTGAGTCTTATCCCGGATTTGAAAGCGTGCTTGAAGAATTCACAAATCCGAAACGGATGCAGATCAGCACACCTGTGATTGGTTCCCTTACTCCTGGGCCGATCGAGGAAGAAGCGTGATCTCCGGAGCATTTGGGGACCGCACAGTATCAGTGGCAGCTTGCCCGGAACCTTTTCGTCGCGCTAATCTTCCGGATGCGGGAACGGTTTTATCAGGTAATCGCCATTGACGGGCCGGCGGCCTCTGGAAAAAGCAGTGTGGCCCGAGAACTCGCCCGGCGGCTTGGATTTGTTTACGTTAATTCCGGGGCAATTTATCGAGCAATCACATGGCATATCCTCAGAAATCGAATCGATCTCGAAGATAGTGAGCGCATCACGGAAGCTATTCAATTCGCTGTCATTACATGCGGCCTGCAAGGCAATGAGTCGCGCATTCTGATTAATCAGGCAGACCCCTCTGATCATTTGCGCGATGATTGTGTAAACGAAAGCGTTGCTCGAATCAGTCAGTTCCGCGTGGTTCGGCAAATTGTTTCTGAGAAACTCCACGAGTACGCGCGAAGCCACGATCTGATCGTGGAAGGTCGCGATATTGGTTCGGTGGTTTTTCCGGACACGCCCTACAAATTTTACATTGATGCTTCGCCTGAGGTGCGTCTTCAACGTCGCGCCGCACAAGGGGGGCGTGACGAAATCGCGCTGCGCGATCGCGCTGATTCTTTGCGCCCTGTCTCACCGCTGGTGATCGCCAAGGATGCATGCGTCATCGACACTTCTCATCTCACGATTGAGGGAGTGGTTGATCAGATCGTTTCACGGCTAAAACAATCGGGTCTGCAGATCACTCGGTGATTCAAACAGTTCGTCGCTTAACGCCTCCACGATGAATTTTTACTACTGGCTTGGTTATCATCTTAGTCGCTTTGTTGGTCGGGTGTTTTTTCGTTTTCGTATAATTCATCGGGAGCGCATGCTTCAGACCGGCCCGGTTATTCTCGCGATGAATCATCAGAGTTATCTTGATCCACCGCTTGCCGGAACGTCGTGTGATCGCGCTGTTTACTTTCTGGCAAGAAGAACATTGCTGGATGTGCCGCCGCTCGGGTGGCTTTTGCCGAAGCTCAATGTGATACCGGTCAATCAAGAGGGTATTGACCGCAGTGCACTGAAGTCTTTGATTCGTGTTCTCAAGGCTGGGAATGCAGCTCTGGTTTTCCCGGAAGGCTCCCGGACGCTCGATGGTAACTTGCAACCTGCCGAACCGGGATTGGGTCTCATAATCGCAAAAACACTGGCGCCAGTCGTGCCGATGCGGATCTTTGGCGCTCACCAGGCGCTGCCGCGCGGTGGCGGTTTGCGTTTTGTGCCAATTACTGTCGTGATCGGAGAACCGATTTCTTTTACGACTGCCGATCTGGTTCCGCAGGGGAAGGATCTTTATAAGCGGCTAAGTCAACGCGTCATGGATGCCATCGCGGCTTTGCGCTTGAACTAGTGCGGATTATCCCTTCTGCCAAACAAGAAAATGACTGAGGCGTCCCTTGCGCGCGTCAGATCGATATCGATACTTCAACGGTGAATTCGCCCAGGGAGCCCGCGGAAAAAATTCGATCCTCTCGCGTTCCGAAAGGCGCTGTTGTGCTGATGATCATCATCGTCGCAGTACTTGCTCTGGTGGCCATTCTTGCCAACATTGAGCGCCTTCGCCGTAGCCAGATCGAAACGATCGTCGTGGTACCGGCAGCTTCGGCGACACCGCCGCCACGTTAACTTTCATTTGACTAGAAGTGGCCTCCTCGCTTTGTTCGTCACTCTGCGCAAACGAAAAATCCGACTCCTGATATGAAAAAACTCCTTGTCCTCTCGATGTTTGTTCCTTTGGCGATAATTTGCTCCTGCCAAAAACAAGATGCGGCGGCTGACCAACAACTCGCGCAGCGGAAGGCGGAGTTGGATGCACGCGAAAAAACATTGGATGAACGAGAGAAGGCATTGGCCGAGAGAGAAAAGGCTCTGGTACGTGCGCGGAAACTGCCAGCCGATCTCCAGTTGCAAGGTGCAATCAAGAACAGTTCTGGAAATCCGAATCCTGGCGCCTCTGTCCCACCGTCCATCCCGGCCGGTTTGATTCCGATGCGGGACAACTCGCAACTCAAAGCCGATCGGGAGCGAAGAATACAAGAGCGACTCGCGCAGAGACAGCAGAGACTGGACGAATTGCGGAAAATGCGGGCCATGCGTAAACAAGCGGCTCCTAACGCACTGGCGTCTCCGAGTGACGAAGCGTCTACTGGTGCTGAGGCTTCTGGCACTGCAGAGACTTCGCCATCCCCTTCTCCTACGCCTCAGTCATAGCGGTCGTTGGTCAAGAGTCTTGCGCTGAAAACTGGCAGACGAATTTACGGCTTGCGTTGTCAGTTCACGGGCATATCGCAAGGTATCGATTGAGTCGATATTCTTGTCGCGGCGGATTGCTTTGATTCTCGGGAAACGCAGTGCCAATCCGCTGGCGTGACGCGTGCTCGGCTGAATCGAATTGAACGCGACTTCGAGGATCACATTCGGTTTTACTTCGCGATACCGACCATGGTCTGCGATTGTATTCTGCTTGAAGTGCTCGGTTAATTCCGCAATTTCCGCATCAGTTAGTCCGCTGTAAGCCTTGCCAATTGGCAAGAGGTTACCGGTGGTTTCGTCGCGCACTGCAAATGTGTAATCGCTTAACACATTATTGCGTTTGCCATGTCCAAACTCAGCTCCCACGACCACGACATCCAGCGTCGCAAGTTCTTTCTTGAGCTTGAACCAAAACATCCCGCGGTTCCCGGGTAGATAAAAGCTGTTCGGGTCCTTGATCATGAGGCCTTCATTCATCCGCTGTCGCGCGTGTTGGAATGCTTGTTCGATATCGGTTGGAGAATGCGCAGGTATCGCGTTCGCGACTTGAAAGTGCGACGGCAATCCGAGGTCACTGAGACGTCTTCGCCGTTCATGCAGAGGGGTCTTTAATAATGACCTGCCGTTTAGCCAAAGAAGATCAAAGATCACAAACGCCACCGGCACATCTGCCGACGCACGCCCGAATAGATCGGCGCCGCCGCTCTTGCGCCCAAGTCTCCTCTGTAGATCGAAGAACGTGAGTTGGCGACCCTGCTCAAAAGCGATGATTTCGCCGTCGATAATCAGTTCCTCCTTGAAATTCCTGGCGTGGTCGACCAGCTCAGGGAATTGAGCTGTGATACGCCGCAAATCACGAGAGAAAATCTCAACTTGTTGAGCACTTCGGTGAAGCTGTGCGCGAATACCGTCGAATTTGTCCTCCAAGTAAACAGTAACCGGCGCGGATGACTTTGGTTCCGGGTCAGTGCGTGCAGCTTCGGCGAACCGTTCCCAGATCGACTGTGCCGTCGGCTCAGGGGTGGCAAGCATGCATTTGATCGGGCGAAAAATTGACAGCTCTGCATGGGCCAGCTCTTTTCGTGAAGCAAGAAGTGCCGTTTGACCAATGTTGCCTAACAACATGTTGGCTTCTTTCACCTGTTCAACCGAGGCGCCGAAGGCTTTCGCGATTGCTTCCTCCACCAAACCCTCGCGTAACCCGATACGCAGATCGCCCGTTAAGATCTTCACGACGTACTGACCTTCCCGAGCGGACAACATTGAAAATCGATCTCGGAGTACATCGGCCTTAGCAATGGGACCACGCGCGAGGCGAAGGCTTTCAAAAAACTCGCCTGATTCAAGAATGCTGAACGACTGCGGGGTCGTTCTTCGGTCAAGAACTTGGAATGCGGTTTTGCCCGCATCCCCGTGAGTTCTGGCGATACGGTGAAATTCTGCTTGGTCGACTTTGGTCGCAGCGTGCAACGCGCGAAAAATGACAGCCCAACCAACCTGCAGGGTGCGCGGATCACTTTGAGCAAACGCTTTACCGGTAAAGTAGGGTGTTGCGATCGACAGCTGCTCGCTCGTTAGGCCGCGCAGATAATCGGCAAGCAATCGAATCTTTTCCAATTTCGCCGACGTTGCAGCGATCGCTTCGCCAACATTCGCAAAAGTAAGAAATTCGGATGCGCTATCGTGCCCGCCTTGCGTACAGCTTTTGGTGCCGAGCTCCCCAACGGAAGGGCGGTCAGGAATCGGTGCGAGCGCAAACTCCATTTGGTTTTCTTCACTCAACGCCCACGCTTCGACGCCGCATCCACGCAGATCGGCTGCGAACGCCGCAGCGAAGCCGTGGAGAGTAAACACTCGCCGTGGCTGTACGAGTTCGACATAGCGAAGCAGTTGGTTGTAGTCTGCGTGGTCGGAAAGGGGAAATGCCGCGTCGACCCGGTAGCGATAGACCGCGTTTGCATCGATCGCCCAGCCGCTGATCATGGCGACGCGCCTGCGCACGATCTTTTCCAGCATTCGCGACCGATTCATGCTTGGTGGACAAATCAAAACCTTTCCAGCAACATCGCCCTGTTTGTACCGCAGGTACTTGCAAAACGATTTGCCAAACTGCTCGTAGATGCGTGTCATCTGATAAACCGAACCGTGCAGCATTGGCGTCAACCCGGCTCCATCAAGCGAACAGAGTATTTCCTGCGCCTTGCCTAATGAGTACCCAAGAAGCACAGGCACGCGGCCATCGTCGATTGTTTCATGACAGAACGCCACGATTTGGGCGACGACTTCTTCTGTTGGAGGAAATCGATAGCGTGGCAGACCGAAGGTTGTTTCCATAATCAGCGTATCAGCGTGGCGCCACTGCGCCGGCTCAGCAGATTTTCCGGCACGGAGCTTAAAATCGCCCGTGTAAAGCAGCGTCTCGTTGCCGGCAGAAAGGAAACATTGTGCCGAACCAAAGATGTGCCCGGCCGGCAGAAGCATAACGGCAAGCCCGCGCACGATTTGCTCTTCTCCAAACGGCAGGATGTGCTCCGTCCGGAAGCCCGGTAGCCGGTTTTGCATCAAGCGGGCTGTCCCCCTTGAAACGATGATTTCCTCGTGTGGCGCAATGTGGTCGCTATGCGCATGCGAAACGAAGGCGAAGGGCTTAGCGTCCCGTGGGTCGAGCCAAAAATCCTGGCGGGGCAGGTATACGCCACGGTCATAAAGAACTTCAATCATCGAAAATGAAATTTACTTTCAGATCGCGACAGTTCCATACAACACACCGGCGAATTGACAGATGATTCCAAAACCAGCTTTATTATACCGATGAGATTTGCTGCCGCTCTCTGCTCGTTGAGCTTTTTGGTTATCGTCGTGCCCAGTGAGGCTAAGCGTGATCGCATAGAACCAAGGGTCATCGAAAAGGTGACACCGCTCCCAATGGCGTTAAGCCATGATTTCGAGTTTCGAAAAACGAAGCTTTTTTATTTGAGCGATAAACCGCCAAAAGCGGGTGAGCGTGCCCGACAGACGACGAGCACGCTTGGTGGTAAATCGAATTCGCCGAGCCAGAAGACAGCCACGCTTCAGGATGCTCCGATTACCTTTGAGCGCCAGTATCGCCTGTTCGGCGCGGTCACGGCAGTCGATCAGCGCCAGCGTTTCGGCAACTACTTTGATTTCTACTGGCGGGCCAAGCGTCCTTCCGATGTCACCGTGCGCTTGGAATATCGCCAGGAAAAACTACACGAGCACGTTCAGGCACAGGAGATATCATATCGAAATGTGCGCGGCACTCATAAGACCGAATTCAAAGTCATTGGAGACGATTATTTCGACGATGGCCGCGTCATTGCATGGAGGTGTCTGTTAATCGAAAATGGGCGGATTGTAGCGGAAAATCGCTCCTTTATGTGGGAGTAATAGACGGGAGACTGTTTTGTCACGTTTGACTGTTCTTCTCCGATGCGGCCTGTTACGTTCGAGATTCCGAATCACTTCCCGAGCTTTCTCGTGTCCGGTGGGCATTGACAGCACGCCGCCCGAGCGAGTATTCTTCAAATAGAAACTGTGGACTCATCTATTCAAGTAGGGGTGAGCGGCCCAACCGTATGGGTGAAGGTGGAGGGGAAGGGTAGTTTCCTCAATAGCGGTAATCTCAAAGAGTTCGCTCGTGAGATGTTGGACCGTGGCTATCGCGAATTTGTGGTGGATCTGGCGGATTGCGCGATGATGGATTCCACATTCATGGGAACGATGGCCAGCGTGGCTCTCCGGTTGAGGGAACTCGGGCACGGACACCTTCACATCGTCCACTGTGGAAATCGCAGCCAGGAGCTCCTCTCCGGACTGGGTTTGGACCAGATATTCGATATTCGCGCCAATGGTTCCAATCCGCCTGACTGCGGAGCGCTGGAGCAAACCCCCGCGGTGCGATCCTCCCAAGAGAAAAAAAAGGAACAAACGGAGACGATGCTGGCGGCGCATGAGGCGCTGTGCGAAGCCGCTCCAGAAAATATTCTTCGCTTTAAAGACGTTCTCGATTTCTTAAGACAAGACCTTCATCACGAGACGCCTTCGAAGTAAGCTGGCCCTTGCATGACGTGGCCGACCCTTCTTCTCGGACTGCTTGTCGCGTCTGTTGCTGGATGGATTATCACCGCTAGGATCCAGCTACAGCGAATTCGAAGACTGGAACGCTCTCACGAAGAAATTCAGGTTGAGGAGACGCTTGTTTTCGATTTTTTGCACGGTCTAGGCGAAGCATTCCGCGAAACCATCCGGCCCCAGGAGCTGCACCGGCTCATCGTGGAAGGCGCGACGCGCGTCCTCGACGCCCATGGCGGCGCGCTTTACGTGACCGATCGAACGGGTGGCAAACTAACTCCTGCGTTCATTTCCAAAGGTTGCCCGCCGCTGGTAGATGTCCCGCCAAATATTTTGCAACAAGCGGCTGCCACTCCGATCGCACTGGAGAGCTTTCTACGGTTGCATACGGTCGGACCCGGTGAAGGCCTCATCGGACGGGTCTGGCAAACAGGGCAGTCTGTTTGCTTAGCTGACTTCTCTGAGGCGCCCGAGCTAGCGAGATTGCGTGGCAGTGCTTTTGGCAGCCGTTCGGTGATTGCGGCATCGCTTCGGTATGGAAACCAGGACCTGGGTGTTCTGGCGTTGGCCCAGGGCCCGGCGGGTTCGCCTTTTTCGCAGGGCGATTTTGTCGTTTTCAAGTCGATTTCCGAGCAGTCCGCTTTTGCGCTGTACAACGCCATTATTTACTCAATGGCTAACGAAAAAAAGCGCCTCGATCACGATCTTGAGATTGCTCGGGACATTCAGCGTATCCTCCTTCCTTCAGAGGCCCCAGCCATCAACGGGTTTCAGATTAGCGGACTAAATGTGCCTGCCCGGCAGGTCAGCGGCGATTATTTTGATTACATTCGTGTGGATGAAGAACGCCTCGGTGTAGCGATTGCAGACGTATCGGGGAAAGGCGTGCCCGCATCGCTTATCATGGCGATCTGCCGCAGCGTCTTGCGCGCCGAGGCTGCTCGAAACCCCTCTCCAGCTGATGTCTTACGAAAGGTTAACCGTCAGCTTTACCCCGATATCAAAGAGGACATGTTTATCAGCATGGCTTATTTGATTCTTAACCACCAGAGCGATGCCGTTACGCTAGCGCGCGCCGGACATGACGCCCCATTACTTTACAAACAGCAGTCAAAGATCGTAACGCCGTTGAAACCGCCTGGAATGGTCGTGGGCATTGACAGTGGGAACGTGTTTGATAGGCTAACAATCGACTTCGCTGTTCCTCTCGAGCGCGATGATTGCCTCGTTCTCTATACCGACGGCGTTACCGAAACGCTGAACGCGGAGGGAGACGAGTTCGGCCTCGACCGTATGAGGCAATCTGTTCGCGCCAGCGCGACTAATGGGGCACCAGCAATTGTTAGGAGGATCATCGAGGACGTTCGCGACTTTACCGGTTCGGTTCCTCAAAACGACGACATCACTTTGATTGCCATTCGCAAAACATGAAAAAAACCCCAGTTACTGAGCAAAATAAACAAATGAAACAGTCAGCGGCGAGTTCGATGCCTGCTTCTGTTCCCGCTGGCACCGCCCAAAGCGAAACAGACGATCCAATGGCCGGACTGCAGGCCGATCTCGACCGGTTTCGCGACCTCGCATTGCGCAGCCAGGCCGACTTTGAGAACTACAAGAGACGGTCGGCGCGCGAAAAGGAAGACGCGATCAAATATGCCAATAGCTCTTTACTCGAGCGGTTGGCAGGAATTAATGACAATTTTGAGCTCGGCTTGGATGCAGCAAAAGAGCAGAGCGCAGAATCACCCATTTATTCAGGCATGGTCCTCGTCCAGAAACAACTTAATGATCTGCTGGCCGAAAGTGGTCTGCAACCCATCGAGGCCGAGGGAAAAACATTCGACCCGAACTTGCACGAAGCAATTGCCCGCGAACAAAGCGATCAATTTCCCGAAGGGATTGTCCTGCGACAGATCCGGCGTGGCTACAAGATTAAGGACCGTTTGCTGCGGCCAGCGAAAGTCGTCGTTTCGAGCGGCCCAACGAAGTAGGTGAGATTGCTTGCTTCACCTATCCATCCCATAGGTCACACAGGTCTTATCGGTTAAATGGCTACTGAGAAACGCGATTACTACGAAGTGCTTGGCATTGAACGAAGCGCGACAGACGAAGAGGTCAAACGCGCGTATCGCAAACTCGCGGTCAAGTTTCATCCCGATAAGAATCCGGACGACCCACATACCGAGGAAAAGTTTAAAGAGCTAGGCGAAGCGTACGACGTTCTGATCGATCCTGACAAGCGCGCCGCCTACGATCGCTTTGGTCACGCTGCATTCGCGCCGGGCGGCGCTGGTTTTGGGCGCGGCGCTTTCCACGACCCGTTTGAGATTTTTCGCGAAGTTTTCGGAGGAGGCGGATTCGGCGGCGGAATTTTCGAGACATTTTTTGGTGGCGGCGATCACGCAGAAGATCGGCGGCGCGGATCCGATTTGCGTTACGACATGCAGATCAGGCTGGAGGAGGCAGCCTTTGGCGCCGAAAAAGAGATTGAGATCGCGAAGCTCGACACTTGTGAGAAATGTAAGGGCAGTGGCGCTGAAGCGGATTCGCGCACGGTGACCTGCCCTGCTTGCAGTGGCCGTGGTCAGGTGATCAGTTCACGTGGATTCTTTCACGTCTCCCAGACGTGTTCCCGCTGCCGTGGCGTCGGCGAAGTGATTGAGAAGCCGTGTCAGAAGTGCGGAGGCGAAGGGCGGGTGGAGAAATTGAGCCGTGTTAAGCTGAAAATACCTGCCGGGATCAGCGAAGGGGCACGCCTGCGTTCGTTAGGCAACGGGGAGGCTGGTACCCGCGGTGGGCCTCCAGGCGATCTTTATGTCGTCATCCACATTAAGGAGCACAAGATTTTTCAGCGCCAAGGAGACGATCTCTATTGTGAAGTGCCGATTCCTTTTTCTGTTGCGGCTTTAAGCGGGGAAATTGATGTGCCCACGCTTCAAGGCAGGGCGCAACTGAAAGTGCCCACGGGCACGCAGAGCGGGCAAATCTTTAAGCTGCGCGGAAAGGGAATTGCAAACGTAAACGGGCGCGGTCATGGTGATTTGTTCGCGCGTCTGGTTGTCGAAGTGCCGTCGCGCTTGAATGCCCAGCAGCGTCGCAAGCTCGAAGAATTTGCCGAGCTTTGTGGCGACGAAAACACGCCGCTACGCAAGAGTTTCTTTGAGCGTGCGAAGGAATTTTTTAAATAGGACTGTCATCTTCCGTGTCGCGTGCTGCTGTCAAACTGATCGAGTGCCCCCGTGACGCCTGGCAAGGTATCGAGCGACAAATTCCAACCGAACTTAAGACGCGTTACCTGGGCGCTTTGATAGCGGCGGGGTTCAAACACATAGACGCTGTTAGCTTTGTCTCTCCCAAAGCTGTCCCGCAGATGGCCGATAGCGAGAAGGTGTTGGAGCAACTCAACGCGCCAGACGGAGTCGAAATTATTGGCATCGTGGTTAATGAGAAGGGAGCCGAGCGCGCCATTGCGACCAAAGCCGTTACAACGTTGGGTTACCCTTGTTCGGTTTCTGAAACGTTCTTGCGCAAGAATCAAAACCAAACTCTCGCAGACTCCTACACGGCGTTGGAATCGATTAGGGCGAAGGCTGACAAGGCAGAGATGGGGGTGGTTGTCTACGTGTCGATGGCATTCGGTAATCCGTACGGCGATCCGTGGAATGAGAATGAACTACATCGGACGGTGTCAAGGCTCTTTTCCATCGGTATCCGTTCGATCTCGTTGGCTGACACGGTTGGGGTTGCGGACGCCGGTCTGATTCGCCGTGTGGTCGAATCCATAACGAATCAGTACGCCGGCTACGATATTGGCGTGCATCTTCACAGCGCGCCCGGCGAAGCAATCGCCAAAGTGCTCGCTGCTTACGACGCAGGCTGTCGGCGTTTTGATTCAGCGCTCGGTGGCCTTGGCGGTTGCCCCTTTGCACAGAATGCGTTAGTTGGAAACATTCCCACTGAAAGCGTAATCGCAGCGCTTCAACAGCGTGGTATAGAGGTGCCCATAAGTAAATCGTTGGCAAATGTGCTACCGATGAACTGGCTAATCGCCTCGGACTACCGATAAGAAATCCAGTTGAGTGCTCCATAGCTTCTATTGGTCTTAAGGGTCACATGCATCGCTTCTTCGTTTCTCCCGAAAAGTGGAATACTGGCGCGCTTACTTTGGCTGGATCGGAGGCACACCATGCGCGCGATGTCCTACGCATGCGGGTGGGGGAGAAACTTGTTCTCTTTAACGGACGTGGGCGCGAAATGACTGCAGAAATCGTCGATCTTGGCAGCGACGAAATTGGATTGAGAAAACTGCACGAAGCGGAGACACCGCCGCTGCAATCGCGGATCGTTCTAGGACAGGCAATTCCGAAGGGAAAAAACATGGACCTCATTGTGCAAAAGGCGGTCGAGATTGGTGCTGCCGAAATTGCGCCGATCGTTTCCGATCGTACGATTGTACAGGTGGATTCCGAAACCGCCGCGCAAAAGCAGTCCAAATGGCAGCAGATCGCGGTTGAGGCGGCCAAACAATGCGGGCAGAACTGGCTACCTCATGTCCATGCGCCGAGAAGACTTTCACAATTGTTTTCGGCAGCGGCGGGGGAATCATTCGATTTGCTGGTAATCGGATCGCTCCAGCCGGGTGCCCAACATTTAAAGAATGTTCTGGCCGAATACTCGACTGAACATCAACGTCGTCCGCGCAGCGTCTTGATGCTTGTTGGGCCCGAAGGCGACTTCACACCTGCAGAGCTAGAGCTCGCCCGTCGTCACGGCTGCCGGCCAATTACGCTTGGCCCAATTATCCTGCGAGTGGAAACTGCGGCGATCTATTGCCTGAGCATTCTCTCCTACGAACTGCTGCTCTAGAGGCAAGCTCCGAAGTTCTTTTAGAGCCCACTCGAAGGTTACTGGGCGAGCGTGGCTTCGACAGCGGATTCCTTGGCAAGGGGAGGAACCGACGTTGTCTGGTCGAGCGGCGCGGGCATGATCGAGAGAATCGTGAATTGAGCAACGCTATGCTCGGTATTTAGCGAGACCGTCTCGCCGATTTCGTGACCGAGCAGTGCCTGCCCAATCGCAGTTTGATAAGAGATAATGTGGCGATCAGGATCACCGTCCCATGCGCCTAAAATCGTGTAGGCCTCTTTCTTATCGGTTTTCGCGTCGCGTAGGGTGACGATCGTGCCGATTGAAACACGCGAAGTATCCGGGTTTTCAAATGAAGTGCCACGCGCGTTGTGCAGCATTTGCTCCAGCTCGGCCTTGCGTCGCATCAGGACGCTTTGCATTTGTTTGGCTGCCTTAAATTCAAAATTTTCGCTCAGGTCCCCATACGACCTGGCGAGCGCGATCTCTTTGCTATTCTCGGGAATTTTGGTTTTAACAAGTTCTTCGTATTCGGCGTTGCGCTTTTCCAGGCTGCTCCAGGAAACGATCAACGCCACAGCCTTGTCTTGTTGCTGCGATCCGGTGATCATGCTTTCCAATTCAGAATAGACTTTCACGATGCGGGCCAGCAGCGAGCGCTTTGTCAGTTCGTCAAAAAGAGGGCTCAACTGGAGCCGCCGCATCGCATCTCGCGCGCTTGCAACGTCGAATTTACTGAAAATGTCACCAAGTAACGGCCGGTCGTCCACCAGGGTACGGTACAACTTACTGGCGCGTCCCGGAGAGTTGTGTTGCTCGCGTTCCAGGGCTGCCAGGATCGCGCCAAGCAAATCCGGCACAACCAGTTCGTTCCAGCTTTCTCGTTCGCCACACAGCCAGACAAGCATCTCGCTGGTGGCTGAATGTTCACGAATGCTCCGCTCAAGCATGACCCGAAGCTCTTCACGCTTCCCGGCTTCGCTTATGATGCGCGGGATTTGCGTAACCGTGCGGCTGTGGCTCTCCTGCATTAAATACAGGGCCCGATCTGTCCATCGCGGACCAAGCGCAGACGGCAACGCTTGCAGAATTTTTTTCTCTTTTGCGGCAGGTAATTTCGGCAGGATCGATATGAGGCGGTTCTCTTCCTCGACGATCAATTTCGAAAGGCTCAAGCCGACATGGGTTGAGTGCAGCGATGGGTTGCGCGCGAGCAAATCATCCCGCGCGACAACAAGCTCAAATGCAAACTCAGGGTGCATTTTTTGGTTGCGCACGGTCATGTTCTCGATCGTTGCGACGATTGGTTGAAGTTGCTTTTCCTTGAATTGCTCGAGTGATTTGAGGATCTGCTCGAGCGCCGCGATTTGCGCTTTGGGTTGTCGTTCCTTGTTAAAGGCATCAAGTAATTCGTCGGCGTGCGATACCCCTTCGCCGCGAATTTGTATGGGATCGGTCTTTCGTGCAGGGACAGAAAAAACGCCGCTTGTCCTGAGTGCCTTCTTAGTTGACTCCCACCACCGTTTCCATTCCGTCTCAGTGAAGACATCACCCACAAGCCATTCACCGATCTGCTGCGCGGTGGCTTTGCCGTCCAAACTTTCAAGAATATTGCGTACCAAGGCAGTCGGATTTTCCCTTGCCAAATTCTTGATCGACGCCAGATCAGTCGCTTTACGTGCGAGGAAATGGTCCGGCGCCAGGGCAGTGACATTCTCCGCCGCATACTGGGCCTGCATCGGATGCGACTTCTTGCCTGCAAAATCGATTACGATCTGGTTGAGCAGGAGGTTCCATTCGCTTACGCGACCAAATCCCCAGCTCTTATGCAGACAAAATGTCCCTGGCTTTAATTGTTCAAGTTGCTGTGCGGCGCGCGCAGTGAGTTTGCCGGCTTCGATCAGTTTTTCCAATTCAGTATCCATCAATGGGGTTAATGAGTGCAGTATGACCTATAAGTCGCATGGGTCGGCCGCGCAATTTACGTTTGCTGTGTGCCGCGCTCCATGAAAGTCTCCCCGCCGTGACGACGAGTATCTGGTTTTGGATCGCCTTCCACATTGGCGTGTTCATTGCCATTGGGATCGATCTCTTCACTTTTCACCGTCGCAATCGGGAATTAAGCATGGCTGCTGCGGCACGACGCAGCCTGCTTTGGGTAATCGTGTCACTTGGATTTAACGCGCTGGTGTGGCGTATCAAAGGACCACATCACGGGCTGGATTTTTTCACCGGCTACCTGATCGAGTATTCGCTGAGCATGGATAACATTTTTGTTTTCGTGCTCATATTTGCGCACTTTCGCGTGCCACCGCGCGCACAACATCGCGTATTGGTCTGGGGAATAATCGGAGCACTGGTCATGCGTGGCACCATGATCCTGGGCGGCATCGCACTGGTGCGCCGCTTTCATTTTATTCTTTATCTCTTCGGTGTCTTCCTGTTGATCACCGCGATACAGATGTTCTTTCGAAAACGGCCAGCGCATGATTTCGCCGAGGGTTGGGTGTTGCGAACGTGCCGTCGGATTCTTCCGATTACGCGTGAATTTCATAACGAGCACTTCAAGGTGCGTGTGGATGGCCGGTGGATGTTGACCCCACTCGCCCTAACCATGATCGTGATTGAGGCCACGGACCTGATCTTTGCGGTCGATTCGATCCCGGCGATCTTCGCTATCACGCGTGACCCGTTCATTGTTTATACATCCAATATTTGCGCGATTCTCGGGTTGCGGTCGCTTTATTTCCTGCTCGCCGGTTTGATGGACCGTTTTGTCTACTTGAGAACCGGCCTCGCTCTCGTGCTTGGTTTCGTCGGTATCAAGATGATTCTCGCGGATTATTTTCCGTTGCCGCGTGCTCTGTCTCTCGGAGTCATAGCGCTCATTCTCGGACTTACGATTGTGCTTTCGATGCTCAAGACCAAGAACGCCAGTGTAGTCGAAGACCAAAAATAAGTATTGCCTTGGTCATCGACGATTTGGTTAACTGAGGTTGAACCCCAAACATGAAAATACTCATTGTCATTTCCTTGATGCTCGGATTAGTGGGAAGCGTTTTGGGCGATATCCAGGATCCCCCGGCGAATGATTTCGGTCCGACCCGAAAGCTTGGTCGCGGTTTATCGAATTTCTTTATCGCTCCAGCGGAGGTTTTCGTGACCGTAACCACCGTCAATACTTACGACGGAAATTCCGCGGCAGCAGGGTATGGTGTTGTGCGCGGCCTGGGCCGCTCCGGCGCGCGGCATGTCGCCGGTTTGATCGAGATACTGACCTTTCCTTTTCCGATATGGCGTGACAGCTACTTTCCGATGCTGCCACCAGATATTCCGTACATTCACGCGGGCTATCCGGAATTTCCCCCCGAACTCGGCAACGAATCGAAATATCCCTACGTACGGGATTACTGAGACAGCTACCGCTGTCTTGTACCAGACCCAGTCGCCGAAGCGGGCCAAGCGGGCATACGACGAATCACGGGCGCGTTTGTCCATCGATGTGGAATGTGGCTGCGGTTAGTGATGTTTTGGTGGTGTCAGGCATTCAGCTAAAGCAGGCTGTTAATCATATGCGCGTTGTCGATCTGAAAATTGAAGACATCGCTTTTGGCGGAAAGGGAGTCGGTCGCGACCAGGGAAAGGCTGTCTTCGTTCCGTACACAATTGAGGATGAACTCGTTTCTGCTGAAATCATTCGGGAGAAAAAACAGTTCGCGGAGGCGGAATTGGTACTAGTTAAGGAAAGCTCTCCGAATCGTGTCGCACCGGAGTGCCCGTATTTTGGCCGTTGCGGCGGATGTGCCTACCAGCATATCGACTACCATCACCAGTTGGCGATCAAGTGGCGGCAGGTGCGCGACGTTCTGCACCGGATCGGCAAGTTCAAAGATATTCCTCTGCGCCCGATCATCCCGTCGCCGAAGCAGTACGGATACCGCAATCGCATCACCGTGCATGTGCAGGATGGTGTGATCGGATTTTTCAGACGCGATTCTCATCGCTTGGTCGACATCGAGCGCTGCCCGATTTCGTGTGATGAAGTAAATGATGCGCTAATGAATTTGCGGCGACAGAATCCGCGCGATGGACATTACACGTTGCGTACCTCTTCGAGCCGGCGCGTTTTCGCTCAAACCAATAATGAGGTTGCAGATGCGCTGCGGGATTTGGTTGTCAGCCTTGTTCCTCCCGATCAGGACCTGCTTATCGACGCTTACTGCGGCACTGGATTCTTCGCCAAAGCGTTGCTTGAAAATTTCGAGCGGGTAGTCGGAATTGATTGGGACAAGTTCGCAATCGCAGCCGCAAAAGAAGATGCGACCCAGAAAGAAACCTATATCGCTGGTGATGTGCAAGAATTGCAACAGGTAACGGCGGTTCAGCAGAACTGCTCGGTAGTGGAGTTCCCTCGCGGGCAATCGAGGGCAATTACCACCCTCATTGCGGATCCTCCGGCGACTGGGCTTGGAGCAAACGTTCGCAAGGCAATTTTGGAGTTTGCGCCTGCAACGCTGATCTACGTTTCATGCAATCCGGCCACACTCGCGCGCGACTTAAGAGAGCTACAAGCAAGGTTCACGATCAATTCCGTTACCCCGCTCGACATGTTTCCGCACACTGCGGAAATCGAAGTGGTCGTACACCTGCATGCCAAACACGAGCGTCGATAACGGATCAAATCACCTTATCATCTGGGCTCGCAACAGATATCAAATCATCAACCGATTAGCAGACCGATTAGCGTCTTCGCATCGTTCTTTAGGTTTCACGTGCGGCTTATAGGCCGATTTCAGTTGCGACAGAATACAACGGACGGTAATGCGACCGCGTGCCCTCGATGTTGTCAAAGGTCGCCAACTTTCCCGTGCCCATAGAATTCCTTCTTTTCGGGATTACTTTGGTCGGAATTGCCGTTTTCCACCATCGAACGCTTGTCGTCTCGGTGATCGGTCTCGGCGCGATCGTTCTCTATAAACTCCTGTTCACCGGTTTCACATTCGGGCCAGGCCTGAGCGGTTTGGCCGCATCGTTTGCACACGAGTGGGTGCCTCTGACGAATCTGCTCGCCTTACTTACTGGCTTCGCGTTGTTGGCCAATTTTTTCGAAACCAGCCGTTTGCCCGCAGTGCTGCCGAAACTTTTGCCACATAACTGGAAAGGCGGATTTCTGTTACTGGCGTTGGTTTGGGTTCTCTCAAGCTTTCTTGACAACATTGCGGGCGCGCTTATCGGCGGCGCTATTGCGCACCAGGTTTTCCGGGGCAAGGTTCACATCGCGTTCATCGCCGCGATCGTGGCCGCGTCGAATGCCGGCGGCGCGTGGAGTGTGATCGGCGACACCACCACAACGATGATGTGGATCGCAGGCATACCGCCGTCACACGTTTTTCACGCGATTATTGCCGCCACCGTTTCGCTTTTCATTTTTGGTGTGCCGGCGGCGATTGCGCAGCAAAGATTTTCGCCGCTTGTGGCTTGGAGCGAGTCGCTTCACCGAGTGGATTGGACGCGTGTCGGCGCAGTCGGGTTCATCCTGGCGGTTATCATCGCTACGAACGTGCTGGTGAACTCCCAGTTTCCTGAGAGAGCCGACCATTTTCCGTTTATTGGCGTGGCAGTTTGGATTGCAATCGCGGCTTGCGCTTTTATGCGTCGTCCAAACTGGGAGCTTTTACCGCACGCGTTTCGGGGTTCGCTGTTTTTGCTGGCATTGGTGATGGCCGCGGCCCTCATGCCCGTGAAACACCTCCCAAGTCCATCGTGGCAAACCGCATTCGGCCTCGGGTTTTTATCGGCCGTCTTCGATAACATTCCCCTGACCGCACTCGCCCTGAAGCAGGATGGCTACGACTGGGGCGTGCTCGCGTTTACGATTGGCTTTGGTGGATCGATGGTCTGGTTCGGCTCCTCCTCTGGCGTGGCGTTGTGCAATATGTATCCCGAATCGCGATCGGTCGGGCAATGGATCCGGCACGGCTGGGCCATTCCGGTCTCGTATGTGGTGAGTTTCTTTGTCATGCTTGCAGTCTGGGGTTGGCATCCGAAAACGGCGCGGGCGCTACGGGAACCTGCGAGTGTTGAAGCGGGAAATCCCCGGCGCTAGAACAGCACTTTGCATCCGGCATTAACATCTTTTTAATGCCTTTGGGCCGCGGTTTAACTAACACTCCGCCGAAAATTAGCTGACCCTGAGGCCAGCTTATGAACGGATTACTCGTTACAGGGATTGGCGTCTGGATTTTTTTCATCGCTAGCGCGCTTCGTGTGCGTTTCCGCGAAAGGAGCACCACTCAAAGGAGAATACGTCACTGATATGAGCGACTTAATTTTCGTCGGGATCATGGTTGCGTTTTTCGTGGTTAGCGCCCTGTACGTGCGTTTCTGCGAGAAGCTGTAGGGAGTACAAGTGGAAACAGTCATCGTCGGGATTATCGCCCTACTGCTCTTCCTTTATCTGCTCGTGGCAATGATTCGGCCGGAAAAATTCTAGCAACGATATGGAAGCGTCCGGTTGGATTCAGCTCGCGATCTTTCTGATCGCGCTTGCCCTGATCACGAAGCCGATGGGGCTTTATCTGATGCAGGTGCTCGACCCGAACGGAAGAACGTTTCTTGATCCGGTGCTGCGTCCGCTTGAGCGCGCAACGTATCGGGCCATGGGCGTCACACCTAACGAGGACCATACCTGGAAACAGTATACGCTCGCCATGTTGCTCTTCAGTTTGGTGGGCTGTGTTTTCACGTACGCGATCCTGCGATTGCAAAATCTTCTGCCGCTCAATCCGCAGGGATTTACAGCGGTAAACACTGATCTCGCCTTCAACACTGCAGCAAGTTTCACAACCAACACCAACTGGCAGAACTATGGAGGCGAATCGACGCTTTCGTATTTCTCGCAGATGGTCGGACTGACGTTTCACAATTTCGTCTCCGCCGCCACTGGTATTGCGATTTCCGGTGCTCTCGTTAGGGCAATTGCGTGGCACTCTGCGAAAACGATTGGCAATTTTTGGGTCGATCTGGTTCGCGTCACCTACTACCTGCTGCTGCCTGTTTGTCTGGTCCTAGCAGTGTTCCTGGTGTCGCAGGGCATGATTCAAAATTTCAAGCCTTACGCCAAGGCCACGCTGGTCGAGCCGATGAAGGTTCAGGTCGAGAAGAAAAATGAGAGAGGCGAGACGATCAAGGATGCCTCTGGCAAGGCAGTGACAGAAGAGCAGACCGTGACCAAGCAAAACATCGTTCAAGGCCCGATGGCGTCGCAGGTCGCGATCAAAATGCTCGGAACCAATGGCGGCGGTTACGTCAATGCTAATGCTGCGCATCCGTTCGAGAATCCCACACCACTCTCGAATTTCCTGCAGATGCTTTCGATTTTCGCAATCGGTAGCGGGCTGACTTACTACCTCGGCCGCATGGTGAAAAACCAGAAGCACGGTTGGACGGTATGGGCAGCGATGGTGATCCTGTTTCTCGGGGGCGTGCTGTTGTGTTGGTGGGCAGAATCCTCTGGCAATCCAATCCACCAGCATCTCGGCGTTGCCGCGGTGGACGGCAACATGGAAGGCAAGGAGGTCCGCTTCGGAATTTTCAATTCCGCGCTTTTCGCGACCGTTACAACGGATGCATCGTGCGGCGCGGTCAATTCGATGCACGACTCGTTCACGGCGCTGGGTGGCTTCGTTCCGTTGTTCAACATACAGCTGGGCGAAATCATCATCGGTGGAGTTGGCGCTGGCCTCTACGGGATGCTCGTTTTCGTCGTGCTTGCGGTTTTCATCGCCGGTCTAATGGTCGGCCGCACGCCGGAATATCTCGGCAAGAAAATTGAAGCCTACGACGTCAAGATGGCGATGCTCTCATTGCTCATTCTTGCTATTTCAATTCTCGGTTTTGCAGCGTGGGCGATAGTGAGCAAATGGGGCCTGGCCGGACTTAACAACAATGGTCCACACGGGCTGAGTGAGATTCTCTATGCCTTTAGCTCCGGCGCCGGAAATAACGGCAGCGCGTTCGCTGGCCTGTCGGGGAATACACCTTGGTACAACACGACTTTGGGTCTCGACATGTTGTTCGGTCGTTTTCTCATGATCGTGCCGATCATGGCGCTGGCCGGTTCGTTAGTACAAAAGAAGGTCGCGCCGCCCAGCGCGGGCACCTTTCCAGTTCATGGCGGAACGTTTCTCATTCTGCTGCTCGGAACGGTGCTTTTGATCGGCGCCCTTAACTTTCTGCCTGCGCTGACGCTGGGGCCAATCGTCGAACAGTTCCTCATGCAAGGCGGCAAACTCTTTTAAGCCGGCACATACGTTTCATGACACAAAAACCTGCATCGCTTTTCGACTGGAACATTGTCGGTCCGGCCATTGGGGACGCGTTCAAAAAATTGAATCCGCGTTTGATGGTGAAAAACCCAGTCATGTTCGTGACCATGGTTGGCGCCGCGCTAACTACCGTCGGAATCTTCACCGCTGACTCGGCACTGCGCAGCTTCGTGGCGCAACTGGCGATCTGGCTCTGGTTCACGGTGCTCTTTGCCAATTTCGCTGAAGCCGTTGCGGAGGGGCGGGGTAAGGCTCAAGCAGCCAGCCTGCGCCGGGCGCGAAAGGAGACAATGGCTCGGCGTCTGAGAAATGGTCGCGAAGAGAAAGTTCCCGCGCCGATATTGCACAAAGGGGACCTCGTCGTTTGTGAAGCGGGTGACATTATTCCGGCCGACGGCGACGTCGTCGAAGGAATCGCGAGCGTGGATGAAGCGGCGATCACCGGCGAATCCGCTCCGGTGATCCGCGAGAGTGGGGGCGACCGCAGTGCAGTGACCGGCGGAACACGTGTGCTTAGCGACCGAATCGTCATCCGTGTGACGGCAGATAAAGGGGCCGGTTTTCTGGACAAGATGATTGCGTTAGTCGAAGGGGCACGTCGCCAGAAAACGCCTAACGAAATCGCGCTCACCATTCTTCTCGCTGCGTTGACATTCATTTTTTTGCTCGTCTGCGTGACACTGAAACCGTTCGGCATCTATTCAGGCGCGGCCTTCTCGATTCCAGTTCTTGTGGCCCTGCTGGTTTGTTTGATTCCAACAACGATTGGTGGGCTACTCAGCGCGATTGGCATAGCGGGAATGGACCGCGTCCTTCAGCGCAATGTGCTGGCGATGAGCGGGCGCGCGGTCGAAGCCGCCGGAGATGTCGATGTCCTGCTTCTCGATAAGACCGGCACGATTACGCTCGGAAATCGCATGGCGGTCGGGTTTCATCCCGCGCCCGGCGTCGAGTCTAATGATCTGGCTGCGTCCGCACAATTGAGCTCGCTGGCTGACGAAACCCCGGAAGGGCGCTCCATTGTCGTGCTCGCCAAAGAGAAATTTGGATTACGCGCACGCGAGATGCACGAACTTGAGGCAACATTCGTGCCGTTCACGGCGCAGACTCGCATGAGCGGTGTCGATCTTCACGCTAATGGCGCGCAGCCAACCATGCGCGTGCGCAAAGGCGCGGCGGAAGCGGTGCGCGGGTTTGTCGAATCAGCGGGTGGAATGTTTCCGCAATCCGTCGCGAAAACCGTTGACGAAATTTCCCATCGCGGCGGCACGCCGCTCGTTGTCGCGTCGGACATGATAACGCTCGGCACGATCGAGCTCAAAGACGTGGTCAAAGGCGGAATCAAGGAGCGCTTCGCGCAGTTGCGCAAAATGGGAATCAAGACGGTGATGATCACCGGCGACAATCCACTTACCGCTGCGGCCATTGCCGCTGAAGCGGGCGTGGACGATTTCATGGCTGAAGCGACGCCCGAACAAAAGCTTAAACGCATCCGGCATGAACAAGCCGAGGGCCATCTCGTGGCGATGACTGGTGATGGCACGAATGACGCGCCGGCGCTCGCGCAAGCCGACGTGGGCGTGGCGATGAACACCGGCACGCAGGCCGCCCGCGAAGCCGGGAACATGGTCGATCTGGACAGCAATCCGACCAAGCTGCTCGACATCGTTGAAATCGGGAAACAAATGCTCATTACCCGTGGCTCGCTCACCACTTTCAGCATTGCGAACGATGTCGCGAAATATTTCGCGATTATTCCCGCGATGCTAATGGCCACGTTTCCAGAAATTGCGCCGCTGAACATCATGCACTTACACAGTCCCACCAGCGCGATTCTGAGCGCCGTTATCTTCAATGCGCTCATCATTATTGCGCTGATCCCACTGGCACTCCGTGGTGTCGCGTACAAACCGATGGGCGCGCTGGCGATTTTGCAGCGCAACCTGCTCATCTACGGCTTCGGTGGCCTTGTTGTTCCATTTATCGGCATCAAACTAATCGACCTGATCATCACAGCGCTCCATCTGGGCTGATGAAATGAAAGAATTCCTCTGCCACATTCGCGGTGCAGTCGTTTCGACGATCGTATTGGCAATCGTCTGTTGCGGTCTCTATCCGCTCATTGTTTTTGGAATCTCGCAGGCGTTCTTTCACGACAAAGCCAATGGCAGTCTAATCGTCGACCCCAACGGAGCGGTGCGCGGCTCGAGATTGTTAGGCCAGGGATTTGCCGACCCAAAATATTTTCATCCGCGACCTTCTGCCGCGGGTAACGGCTATGATGCGACGAGTTCCGGCGGCAGCAACTTGGGACCGACCTCACAAAAACTGAACGACGCAATCAAAGAGCGTATTGCAGCGTATCGCGCTGAAAATGGTTTGAGTAATTCTCAATCGGTTCCGGCGGATGCCGTGACCGCCTCAGGCAGTGGATTAGATCCGCACATCAGTTTACAAAACGCTGAGTTACAATTGTCGCGCGTGGCGAAGGCGCGCGGCATTAGCGAAGACAAGCTGAAGGATCTTGTCAGGCAAAACACCGATGACCGCGACCTCGGCGTTTTCGGTGAGCCTGGCGTAAACATTCTCCGACTCAATCGCGCACTCGACCAGCTAAAGTAATGAAAAGGAACGGATCAATCGCGTTCGTCTTCGTTCCGGTTTGCATCGAAATTGCTCGAACTCGAGTGCCGAAACCAGGTGTGGTTGTTTCCTCGGGCATTCGCAAGACACACGAGAAGCAACCTGCAAGTGGCCGTTCTGGACGTGGTTCGTCGATAATCCGCGGCCCCGATCTCGCTCATGAAAAATCTGATTTCCGTTAGCTTCGTTGTGTTCTGTACGCATTCCGCGTTTGGCGACAGTGACAATCCGCCGTTGCCGACACCCACGCCGGACAAATCGCATTACACTCTTTTGAATCCCACGCCGGTTGATCTGCGCCGTCCCTACAACACGGATCGGCCGAGTAAGACCGACAGCCCATTCACCATTGACGCCGGGGTCTTCCAAATCGAGAGCGACGTGTGGAATTGGACGCTGGACGAGCCTGAAACTAGGCACGGAGACGAACGCGTCCGCACATGGATTGTCGGTAACAGCAATTTCAAACTTGGTCTGACGAATTGGATGGATCTCCAGATATTCCCGCAATTTTATGTGAATAAACGTACCAGCGGACCCGGGTTCGGAAAACCGCTGGAGCAGGACGGGTTCGGCGATACAACTGTCCGATTAAAGATCAATTTCCTCGGCAACGATGGCGGAAAACTAGTCATCGGATTAGTCTCGTCATTAAAAATACCGACGAACACAGGCAGTACCGGAAACCACGTTTGGGAACCCGGTTTTGGCTTACCGGTGAATTACTCGCTGCCTTGGGGTTTCACACTTTTTGCCCAGACAAGGATCGACATTCTCGATAAAGCTCGCAGCAGCGTCATGCAGGTCCAGTGGCAAAATCCAATCGGACTCTCTCGTACGATCGTCGGAAATTTGAGTGGCTATGTTGAATTCTACAACGCAGTCAGTCCGGGGCCCTGGGTTGGCACACTCGATACCGGTCTGATCTATCAGGTTACTCCAAGTTTCTCTATCGATGTGAATTCGTTTTTCGGACTCACGCGCAGCGCTCCCGATTACAACGTGTTCAGCGGTTTTGGCTATCGCTTCTAGCTTCTCGAACTGGAGTGAATCGTCCGAAAGACTACGTTGGGCAATGCCTGGGGTCGTAGATACGGTCGCACAGTCGCGAAGATCGTTACGCCATCCCTGGTTTTCAGCATTCTTTGCCTTTGGCGCCATGATGTGTGCAGTCACCGCGGCATTACTTCTCTTTCCGGGTAGCAGGCTCGATTCGTTATGGCGACTTAATCCTCACGCCCGGCCTGCATTTCAAGCACTTGGAAGCTGGTCGCTCGTGGTGATGCTAACTGTCGGAATAGCATGCCTTTTTGCGGCCATCGGGTTATGGCGCGGTACGTTCTGGGGCATATTGTTGGCGTTAATCATTCTTTCAATCAACATTATCGGTGACACGATCAATGCGTTCTTTCGTCACGACTATCGCGCATTGATTGGATTGCCCATAGGGGCTGCCATGATCCTTTTGTTGGTCCGATCCGACAGGAGATCCAAGGGCTTTCGCGCTTGGCCAAAACAGGGATAGTTCAGTCCAAGGCTTAAGCTGTAAGATGATAAACCTCCCATGAGCGATGCCGAACGGCCCGATCCGGATGCGCTTCTTGCTCGCATGAAGCGCGAAGAAACGGCTGCCTCGCGCGGCAGGCTAAAGATTTTTTTCGGGATGTCACCCGGCGTGGGCAAGACCTACGCCATGCTGCAGGCTGCGCGCCAGAAACAAGCCGACGGATGCGAAGTCGTGATTGGTATTGTGGAAACACATGGGCGCAAGGAAACCGAAGCACTGCTCGAGGGCATGCCGATAATGCCGCGTCTTCTGACCGAATACCGCGGCACCAAACTTACCGAGATGGATCTGGACGCCATCTTGACGTGGCATCCCGGCCTCGCAGTGGTCGATGAACTCGCGCACACGAATGCACCAGGTTCACGTCATCCGAAGCGCTATCAGGACGTGCTCGAGCTGTTGGATGCTGGCATCGATGTTTATACGACGCTTAATGTTCAGCACGTAGCCAGTCGGAGCGATACAGTTCGGCAAATCACAGGCGCACCTGTTGCCGAAACCGTTCCCGATTCCGTCCTCGATCTGGCCGACGAAATTGTTCTCGTCGATCTAACCCCGGAGCAACTGCGCTTACGGTTGGCTGAAGGGAAGGTTTATCTTGGTGAACGCGCACAGTGGGCCGCACAAAATTTTTTCCGTGAAAGCAACCTCACGGCGCTGCGGGAAATGGCGCTGCGCATTGTGGCTGAACATGTCGATCGAAGCCTGCGCGATATCATGTCAGAGGAACGTATTGCCGGTCCATGGAAGAGCGGCGATCGTTTGCTCGTTGCCGTTAGCGCGAGTCCGTATTCTGAACGATTGATTCGTTATACCCGCCGCCTTGCGTCATCCATGGAAGCCTCGTGGATTGTCGCCAACATCGAGCAGCCGCGCCCTTTGTCGCAGGAGGAACAGACTAGATTGACCCGGTATCTTGCGCTAGCACGCCAGTTAGGCGCGGAAGTGATTTCGACACCTGGCACTGATGTTGGCGAAACGTTGTTGCGCCTGGCACGTGAGAACAACGTTACTCAAATCGTCATAGGAAAGCCGCTTGGAGCGCGGTGGCTTTCGTTTTGGAAGCACGATCCCTTGCGCTGGCTGATGCGCAATAGTGGCAATATCGATATCCACATGATTCCAGCGGAGGAGCCGGTCACGCCGCGAGGAGAAACCCTGGAGGAACGACTCGCGCGCGCCCCGTGGCGTGACTTCGGTATCGCTCTTGGCATCGCTGCTGGTGTCACTGTCCTCTGTCTGGCGATATTCGATTACACCGGTTATTGGGCTGTCGCGCTTTTCTATCTGCTCGCGGTTGTTCTCGCGGCTACGCGATTGCGCCGTTGGCCTACACTTTTTCTAGCCGGACTGAGCGCACTGCTCTGGGATTTCCTGTTTATTCCGCCGCGTTTCACCTTTTACATCACCCATTTTCACGACTTTATGATGTTCGGCGCCTATTTCGTCATCGCGATCGTAATTGGCCATCTGGCGACTCAATTGCGCGAACGCGAGCAGGCAGAGCGTCGCCGCGAGCAACGCGCTACTGCGTTGTATCGATTGACGAGAGCGCTCGCGGCCAGTCGCGATCTGGATCAGGCATTGCCGAAGGTCTTTGCGTTGATCAAAGAGTCATTTCAATCCGATGCCGCGGTTTGGTTGCGTGACGAGAACGGACTGTCGCGTCACTGGGCGAGCACTTTCATACCCTCAAGTAAGGACGAAAGCGTTGCGGTCTGGGCGTTTCAGAAAAAACAGGCAGCTGGAAAATCGACGGACACGTTGCCGGATGCGGAGTCCCTGCATGTACCGCTGGTTACCGGCGACGGCGCGGAAGGTGTTCTGACCGTACACCTTTCGGCTATCCCGACACTCGAGCAACGGGAATTGCTCGACGCTTTCGCCGCGCAGCTCGCATTGTTCGTGAAAAAGGAACGCGCGCTGGAAGAAAGTCGCGCAACGCAAATTTCCCACCAATCCCAGAAGTTGCAGAAAGCGCTTTTCGATTCTGTCTCACACGAATTGAAGACGCCTTTGGCCGCGATGTCTGTCGCGCTTCAGTCAGGAAAATCAGAACAACCCAACCGTGCCGAATTGCAGCAGGCCGTGCAGCGGCTGACGCGCACCGTGGACCACTTGCTTGATGCGACTCGTTTGGAATCGGGCCTCTTGCAACCGCTGCGTGAATGGTGCGATCCGGCTGAACTGGTGCGCGAAGCGATCGCCTCATCAGGTTTGGCTGACAAGGCTGTTCGAATCCACTTCGACAACGATCTGCCCGCCGTTTCTGTCGATGCGCGTCTAATTCAACAAGCGTTGAACGCGCTGCTGTCCAATGCCGCCGTGCACGGCGGGGGCGTGAAACCAATCGAAGTGAGCGCTGGGCGCGATGGTTCAACGCTTATCATTTCAGTGGCCGATCGCGGTCCCGGTCTTGCGCCCGGAGAAGAGAATAAGGTTTTCGAAAAGTTCTATCGCGGTCCGACAACCCGTCCCGGCGGCATCGGCCTCGGGCTTTCCATCGCACGGCAACTTGTGGAGGCGCATGGCGGTCAGCTCGTTGCGCAGAATCGCGAAGGCGGTGGCGCGCGATTTTCCATCCGTCTCCCCGTCGGCGAACCGATGCGATTGCCAAGCGAAGCGACCGCCTGAATGAAACCGGTCGCGCTCATCATTGATGATGAAGTGCAAATTCGCCGGCTCCTGCGAGTCGCGCTGGAAGCGGAAAATTATGACGTGCACGAAGCCGGGAACGGCCAGCAGGGCTTGATCGAAATAGCCAACTACAAGCCGGCCATCATCCTTCTCGATCTTGGCCTGCCCGATGTCGAGGGACTACAAGTGTTGAAGCGATTGCGCGAATGGAGCGAAGCGCCCGTAATTATTCTGACTGTTCGTGATGACGTGCAGGAAAAAGTAGCCGCCCTCGATGCTGGCGCAGATGATTATGTGACCAAACCATTCAGCACTCCGGAATTACTGGCGCGTCTGCGAGCAGCACAGCGCAAAACCCGTCCAGAAGAAGAAATTTCAGTTTTCAAGAACGGTGATCTGGTTGTCGATCTTACAGCACGCGTGGTAACGCGCGCAGGTCGAGAAATCAAACTTACGGCCACCGAGTACGCCTTGCTCCGCTTGTTTGTCAGGCATCCGGGTCGCGTTCTCACGCACCGGTATATCCTGCGCGAAATCTGGGGCCCGAAATCGGAGGAGCACCGGCAATACCTTCGCGTT
>DATBEX010000147.1:0-11602 GCA_036558805.1 Candidatus Udaeobacter sp. | reverse complement strand
ACCTGAGGAATGGTCCCAGATCCGCACCGCGCCGCTGCTCGTAACCACCGGCGTCACGGCGGCGGACCCGAGCGGTATCTTTGGTTCGATCAAGGAAGCAGCGGCCGGAATGCACGCGATGATTGCTTCGCTGCAAGCCGGGGGACCCTCGGGTCTGTTGGGATCCTTGCTGGCCGACAAGAGCGCGCCGAGCGTACCCGACTTCAAGTCGATGCTGGGGGAAGGCGACAAGGCGAAACAAATGTCTAATCTCAAGACCGCGATTCTCGGCAAGATTCGCGGCACCTTGGACATCCTGAAGCAGAAGGCCTCGCCGGAGGAAATCACGTCGTACACGGCCATGCTCTCGAAGGTGGCCGACAATGCGGCGAACGCGGCGAAGGAAGGCGGATTCCTCGGCTTCGGCGGCACTCGCGTGAGCGCTCCGGAACAGGCCTTTCTCGACGAGTTGAAAGCGGCACTCCACAAATGATGTGTTAAACCAGATGATTGGAGGCTCACAAGGCCATTAGGAGGGAATTCAGGCAGAATTAGAAGCGTTAGCTGAATGAAATGTCACTCACCTTCAGTAGCAGCATGCCCTTTGCTGTCCACGCTCGAACAAACACGCGTTGACCGCAAGTCGGCCCTTTGTCGGCTCAACCAAACCATAGAAACGAAAACCGTGAACCGGAAACTCATTATTACCGCACTTGGTTTCTTATTAGCATGCTTCGTTGCCGCTCCCGCCGGAGCGTTCGCACAGGAGAAGAAACCAAACATCCTTGTTATCTTCGGCGATGACATCGGCATCCCGCAAATCAGCGCCTACACGCAAGGTTTGATGGGTTACCGGACGCCAAATATCGATCGAATCGCCAAAGAGGGCGCCATCTTCACTGACTCTTATGGGCAGCAAAGTTGCACGGCAGGTCGCGCGTCCTTCATCCTCGGCCAGGAACCGTTTCGCACTGGTTTGCTTACGATCGGCATGCCGGGCGATCCGCACGGTATTCCATCGTGGACACCGACCCTCGCGGACGTGATGAAGCAGCAGGGCTATGCGACCGGGCAGTTCGGTAAGAACCATCTCGGCGATCGCGATGAGCATTTGCCGACCAAACACGGATTCGACGAGTTTTTTGGCAACCTCTATCACTTGAACGCAGAAGAAGAACCGGAGGGTTATTTTTATCCGAAAGATCCGGAGTTTAAAAAGAAATACGGCCCGCGGGGTGTGATCCACTCATATGCGGATGGAAAGATTGAAGACACCGGTCCTCTGAATACGAAGCGCATGCCAACAGTTGACGAAGAGTTCCTCGCCGCGGCCAAGGATTTTATCGACCGGCAACACAAAGCTAATAAGCCGTTCTTTGTCTGGTTCAACACTACACGCATGCATGTCTTCACGCACCTCAAACCGGAGTCGTTAGGAAAAACCGGAAAGGGAATCCATGCCGATGGCATGGTGGAACATGATGGTATGATCGGGGAGCTTTTAAAGCAGCTCGACGACCTTGGCATTGCCGATAACACCATCGTCCTCTACACGACTGACAACGGCGCAGAACTGGCCCTCTGGCCTGACGGCGCCATGACCATGTTTCACGGCGAAAAGGGAACGACGTGGGAAGGCGGGTTCCGGATTCCGATGATGGTGCGCTGGCCTGGCGTGATTAAACCGGGCACAGTATACAACGACGTTATCTCATTGATAGACTGGTTTCCAACGCTCAGCGCGGCAGCTGGGGACCCTGACATAAAGGAAAAGCTGCTCAAGGGCTCTTCAGTGAACGGAAAGACTTTTAAGGTGCATCTCGATGGCTACAATTTCATGCCGTACTTCGAGGGCAAAGACAAAGCCGGTCCGCGCGATGCGATCTATTACTTTGATCAGGGTGGTAACCTGAACGCTATCCGCTGGAACGATTGGAAGCTTTGTTTCGCGATCAATAGCCCGGGCAACATTGCTACGTCAACACGTGAAACCCCTGCCTGGGCACTGATCGAGAACCTGCGCATGGATCCCTACGAACGTGGGATGGAAGAAGGAGGAGGTGCGACAGATTTTCTGGCCCGCAACATCTGGTTGCTGGTGCCTATTCAGGGAAAGATCAAGGAGTTCTTTTCCGATTTCGACAAGTATCCTTATCAAATGGGCTCGTCCCTCAATGCTGCGGATATTAACTACGGCCTACTGCGCCAAAACGAAGCCCTGAAGCGACTGAAAGAACTCGAAAGCCTTAAACCGCGCTAGCGACAACGTTGCTACGAACCGTTCTCGTGCCACTTTTTTAATGAATCAAGAAACAGCCACAACAAGAATCAATGAAGTGAAACCATGAAAGCAAAACGCATAGTTGTCATATTTACCCTTTTCGTAATGTGCTTGTCCGTTGCTTTGGATCCAGCATTCGCCCAGGCGAACAAGCCGAACATCCTCGTTATCTTTGGCGATGACATCGGATGGTATAACCCGAGCATCTACCACCGGGGTGACATGGGTTACTGGACGCCGAACATCGATCGCATAGGTAAGGAAGGCGCGATGTTCACCTGCTGGTATGGCCAGCAGAGCTGCACCGCTGGCCGTGCGGCATTCATTACTGGTCAGTCACCTATTCGTACCGGCTTAACTAAGGTCGGGCTACCAGGTGCGGACATCGGCCTACGCCCGCAGGATCCGACTATCGCGGAGGTGCTCAAACCACTCGGCTATGCGACCGGGCAGTTCGGCAAAAACCACCTTGGAGACAAGGATGAGTTCCTGCCGACCAAACATGGATTCGATGAGTTTTTCGGCAATCTCTATCACCTCAATGCGGAGGAAGAACCGGAAAATCCCGACTACCCCAAGGATCCGGCATTTAAGAAGCGATTTGGTCCGCGTGGCGTTCTTCACTCCTACGCTGACGGAAAAGTCGAGGACACTGGACCACTCACTAAGAAAAGGATGGAAACGGTGGACGAAGAGTTCCTGACCGCTGCGATAGATTTCATAGATCGCCAACATAAGGCCAACAAGCCGTTCTTCTGCTGGTTCAACTCAACACGAATGCATGTCTTTACTCACCTCAAACCAGAGTCTCAGGGTAAGACAGGCCTTGGCCTGTATCCGGACGGTATGGTTGAGCATGACGGGCACGTTGGCCAACTGCTTAAGAAGCTAGAAGACCTCGGGATTCTGGATAACACTATTGTTGTTTATACGACGGACAACGGCGCTGAGGTAATGAGTTGGCCAGATGGCGGAACCACACCATTCAGAGGTGAGAAGGCAACAGGATGGGAAGGTGGATTCCGCGTGCCTTGCCTGATTCGCTGGCCCGGCGTGATCAAGCCGGGGACTGTTTACAGTGATTTCTTTGCGCACGAAGACTTTCTTCCGACCCTCGCGGCAGCAGGTGGCGATCCGGATGTCGTGGCCAGGTTTGCAAAGGGTTATTCCGCAGGTGGCAAGACCTTCAAAGTCCACCTCGACGGCTACAACCTGATTCCCTACTTCAAAGGTGAAATTAAGGAATCGCCGCGCAAGGAATTCCTTTATTGGAGCGATGATGGTGACTTGCTGGCCATCCGTGTGAAGGATTGGAAGATCGCGTTCAAGATACAGGAGAATACGGGTATCGGTGTGTGGGAACGGGAGTTCACGAATCTGCGCACTCCGAACATCTACAATCTGCGCGCTGATCCCTTCGAGCGCGGGCCTGAATCAATCGAATACCACGACTGGATGATGCATCGAGCTTTCCTGCTCGTCCCCGCCCAGGCAATCGTCGGACAGTGGCTCAGTACTTTCAAGGAGTTCCCGATCCGGCAGAAGCCAGCGAGCTTTAACCTCGACTCGGTTATGCGAAGCATGTCCGAGACGCAGGGTGGGGGAAAGTAGCAGTTAAGTCTCCATTTTTCGTCGTCGAGATTGTTTCGAGGATGAGAACGGGGACGAAGGGGTGAGGGGGAGAAAGATGAGATGACCACGCGCGAGCAAATTCTTGATCTCAAGCAGCGAATCAGCGCTTCAATCATCGGACAGGAAGCAGTGATCGATCAGCTTCTGATCTCGCTGCTCGCCAATGGTCATCTGCTTGTAGAGGGTCTGCCTGGTCTGGCCAAAACGCGGACCATCAAGACGCTTGCTCAGAATCTGGAGTGTGTTTTCAGGCGTATCCAGTTCACACCCGATTTGTTGCCCAGCGATATTACGGGGACCGAGATCTACACAGGCGAAGGAGCTGGTGGTTCGTTTGTGTTCCAGGAAGGCCCGCTGTTTGGCAATTTGATTTTGGCCGATGAAATCAATCGCGCCCCGGCAAAGGCGCAGGCCGCATTGCTCGAAGCGATGGAAGAACGTCAGGTGACTATCGCCGGCAAGACACACAAGCTGCCGGACCTGTTTCTCGTTATGGCAACGCAAAATCCCATCGAACAGGAAGGGACTTATCCGTTGCCCGAGGCGCAAACCGACCGATTCCTTTTACATACCTTCATCGGTTACGTCAGCGATGATAATGAACGAAAGATTCTCGACCTGGTGCGCAGCGAAGACGCTGGCAAGGCGCCTGCGACGAACAGCAAGATACCGGCGCAAGCCGTACTCGATGCTCGCAAGGAGGTTCTCGGAGTTCAAGTGTCCGACACCATCGAGAAATACATTGTCGATCTTATCAGCGCCACGCGATACCCGGAGCGTTACGGCGATGATTTGAAAAAATGGATACGCGTCGGCGCCAGCCCGCGCGGCACACTCGCTCTGGATCGTGCCTCACGTGCGCACGCCTGGCTGAACGCGCAGGATCACGTAACACCCGATGATGTTCGTGCTGTTGTTCCCAGTTGTCTGCGTCATCGACTGATCCTGACCTATGACGCCAACGCCGAGGGAAAAAGCGCAGACGATCTGTTGACCGAAATCGTCAAGAAAGTTGCTGTCGCATGATACGACGGTTGGAGGAATGGAAGGGTGGATGTGTGAACTTTGAGAAACGCAAGAACATCAACCGTGGTTACCGCAATTTGGTCGTTTGGCAGGATGCTGTCGCCTTCTACGTGCTGACCTGCGAGCGCTTCCGCGATTTCCCATTCAATCTCCAGCGAGTCGCGTCTCAGCAGATCGCGTCGGTTGACTCTGTCCATCGCAATATTGCCGAAGGGTACTGCTGTCGATCGTTGAAAGAGTATCTTCAGTTTTGGAACACCTTTGCCGATTGCAAGGAGGATGGCTCCCATGCCTGACTCCATTCTTCCACCTTCCCATCCTTCCGGTCTTCCGATCTTCCCAGCATGAACGAAGCCGTTCTCCCGAGCATTCGGCCGATGATGCCGTCGGCAGCGCCCGGGGTTTATGCGGACTTGGGAGAGCTGACCCAGCTTCAATTCAAGGCCCGCGGTTTTAGTTTTCTTCCGCGCCAGCCTGTTCACTCCTTACTTGCCGGACGGCATGCGTCACGTTTGCGTGGTCGCGGTCTCAATTTTGACGAGATCCGCCGGTACATGCCGGGAGACGACGTACGGCAAATCGACTGGAAAGCCACTGTTCGAACTCGCAAAACACAGTTGCGCGTTTTCACCGAGGAGCGCGAACGCAGCGTGCTGTTGCTGGTGGATCAACGGATCACCATGTTCTTCGGCAGCGTACGCAACATGAAATCGGTCACCGCCGCGGAGGCGGCTGCGCTTGCTGCGTGGCGGGTGGTGGGAGAACAGGATCGGGTCGGTGCATTAGTCTTTAACGACTCGAAGATCACAGAGATTCACCCTCAACGGAGTCAAGTGACGGGCATGCGCATTCTTCACGAAGTCCTCGAACAAAACCACGCGCTGTCAGTAGATGCCGGCATTCGACCAGCCGCTGGAATGTTTAACGAGGTGCTGCAACGCTGCGAACGTTTGGCCAAACACGATTGTCTCGTTTGCATCCTTAGCGATGGGTTTGGGAGTAATGACGAGTCACAGCACCTGCTGACTCGTATCGCGCAACACAACGATGTGTTGTTTGTGTTCATCTACGATCCACTGGAGGTAGAGCTGCCCGACGCGGGTCCGCTTGTTTTTGGCGATGGCGTCCAGCAACTGGAAGTGGACACAGGTAACCGCAAGCTCTGCGACCGGTTTCGTGACGCATTTGCCGAACACCGAGCGGCTGGGCGCAAATTTCTTCTTCAACGCGAAACACCGGTGCTTCCACTCAGTACCAGCGCAAGCGTGGTGGAACAGGTGCGACACCAACTGGGAGCACGTGCGCGGTGACTACCGATCCAACAAATCTCGATCGCCTTCACGACATTATTACGCCATCACCCGTGCCATGGTGGCCTCCTGCACCGGGCTGGTATTGGGTGCTCGCCTTTTTCTTCATCGTCGTCCTCGTCCTAGTCCTTCGAGGATTGTTACGTTGGTTGCACAACTGCTATCGCCGAGAAGCCCTGGCCGAGCTCGAGCAACAGGAAGTTACCCTGACCGAAACGAATCAGCGTGCTGCCGCAGTTACGAGAATTGCCGAACTGCTGAAACGCACCGCATTATCGGCCTTTCCTCGAGAATCCGTGGCGTCCCTGACCGGTCCGGCATGGCTCGCTTTCCTTAAGTATACTCGTGGTCGCGCAAGAGCGTTGTCGGAAGACAAAGGCCAATGGTTCGAGCGCGTTGCCTATGAGCCAGGTGCCGCGCAAAACCTCGACGAAGCTCAAGCCCACGAACTCGCCACCTTCGCGCGCGACTGGATTACACATCACCGCGCTACAGAAGTGGCTGGAGGTAACAACCCATGAATTAGGTCTATGGCCTTCACGCTTGCTTATCCCTGGTTGCTGTTGCTGCTTCCGCTGCCATTGGCGGTTTATTGGTTAACATCCGCGCACCAGGAAACGCGTGAAGGTTTGGTTGTGCCGTTTATTGATCGTCTTGCGTCGCAGACCGGTCAGGCGCCGGCCGAAGGCGCAGTGGTTATGCGTGGCGGATGGTTGCGCACAATCTCGTTGACTGTTACCTGGCTCTGCGTAGTCGTCGCCCTCGCGCGGCCACAGATCATCGAGCCACCGGTCACGAAGCAGGTTCCCGTGCGCGACCTACTGCTTGCCGTCGATCTCTCCGGTTCAATGGCGACACAGGATTTCGCCGATGCCAAGGGAAAAAAGGTCGACCGCCTGACTGCAGTGAAAGAAGTGCTCGATGATTTTCTCTCCAAGCGCAAAGGCGACCGCGTAGGGCTGATATTTTTTGGGAGTGCACCATTTGTCCAAGCTCCGTTCACGGAGGACTTGAAGGTCTGTCGCGAGCTACTGGACGAAGCCCAGGTAAACATGGCGGGGCCACAGACAGCGTTCGGCGATGCGCTTGGGCTTACCATCACCCTGTTCGATCGGAGTCAGGTTAAGGACCGCGTGCTTATCGCGTTGACCGACGGCAACGATACTGCCAGCAAGGTGGCGCCTGTCAAAGCTGCCGAGATTGCGCGCGACAAAGGCATCGTAGTTCACACTGTGGCGGTGGGCGATCCGCGTGCCGCGGGCGAAGACGCTCTCGACGTAGACACTCTAAAAAACGTCGCGGCCACAACGGGCGGTCTTTATGCGCACGCCGCTGATCGTGGGCAACTCAACCAGATATACGAGAAACTCGACAAGCTGGAAACACACAAAGTCGAAACCGTAAGTCATCGTCCGCGGCGCGATGTCTTTTGGTGGCCTCTCGCGCTGGGTGTCTTTGTGTCCGCGTTACAACATACGCTCCAACTGGTTTTTGATCGTCCTCGTTCTCGTGATCGTCCATCATCCTCGAAACAAGCCGATCGAGGGCTAGAACGAGAAGGCGGGACGAGGACGACTGAAGATTCTCACGAGGTCGCAGCATGATCAGCGATTTTCATTTCATTCGTCCCTGGTGGCTGCTGGCACTGGGACCGCTCGCGCTGCTCGTCTGGACGATTTATCGCCGACAGGACGCTGGTCAACCATGGCGCGGGATCATCGCCCCGAATCTCCTCCCGTTCCTGCTCAGTGGATCAACGCGCCGAAAAATCTTTTCGCCGTTATTACTCATCGCCATTGGCTGGACAGTCACTGTTATAGCGATAGCTGGACCGACATGGCGCCGCGAACCCGCGCCATTTGCCGAGGATACCGCAGCGCTCGCCATTGTTGTCAAAGTCGCGCCATCGATGAAAACGGAAGATGTGCAGCCTGATCGACTCAGTCGCTCCGTGCAAAAGATCAAAGATCTTCTTGCCCTGCGACGCGGCGCAAAAACGGCACTCATTGCTTACTCCGGTTCTGCACACGTGGTGATGCCGGCGACGACGGACGACGGCATCATCGACACGTTCGCTCAGGCACTCGATCCAAAGATCATGCCCAGCGATGGCGATGTGGCAGCAGACGCGTTGCGACTGGCGGACCAGACTTTGAGCGAAGCCGGCTCCGGTTCGATTTTGTGGATTACTGATAGTGTTGCGCCGGAACAGTCGGCCGCGTTGTCGCGGTGGCGCAAGGAATCGTCCACTCCAGTGCGATTGCTTCCTCCGCTATTGCCAGGCAACGAATTGGATGCGGTCAAGCAACGTGCGCGCTCAGCAGATGCTAATCTCGTTAGGCTTTCTGCCGACAACTCGGATGTTCAAACACTGGCGCGCGCGGCGAAGTTTTCGACGGCTGTTACGGGCGAGTCGAGTAATCGTTGGAAAGAGAGCGGCTACTTGCTCACGCCATTGATTGTGGCCTTAATGCTGCCATTTTTCCGAAGGGGCTGGATGGTTCGAACCTCAGCAACATGATGAACCCGCCTGCTGATTGTTCTGGTCCTTCACCCTCGTTCTTGTCTTCGGAAGTTCATCGAGGACGAAGGACGAGAAGGAATTTTCATTGGATCGCGATACTGTCGTTCGCGGCCCTCGTTGCAATTTTAGTTATTGAGACTATTCGCAATCAGAACTTCTGGTTAACACCCGATCAACACGGCGATGTTCTGCTGCGCGCCGGAAAATTTGCAGAGGCAGGGAAGGTCTATGCCGATCCGTGGCGGATTGCAGTCGCGCAATATCGCAACGGTGATTTTGAAGCCGCCGCAAAAACTTTCGCGCGTGTGCCCGGCGCAACCGGAGCGTTCAATCAGGGCAACGCGTTCCTGATGCATGGCAATTACAACGGGGCCATTGGCAGTTATGATCGGGCGCTCGGCTTCAGACCCAATTGGAAAGATGCCGAAGATAACAAAGCGCTCGCCATCGCGCGCAAAGCAAAGATCGAAGCGTCAGGCGAGAATCGCGCAGAGGAGGCGGCGGAAGCCTATAAACCCGACGAGATCGTGTTCGATCAAAAGGGCAGCGACAAACGGGGCGAGCCAACCGAGCTCGCTGGAGAGAAGATGTCTGACGAAGACTTGCGGGCGAACTGGCTGCGAAACGTGCAGACAAAGCCCAGTGATTTTTTGCGAGCGAAATTTGCTTACCAGGTCGCACACACTTCGGAAGACGGGAAGGGTGTTACTAAATGAAGCTACGGATTTTCCTTCGTCCTCGGGGTCGTCCCTCGTCCTCGAATAACAGCGTTCGACGACGAGAACGAGGACGAAGGACGACGACGCTCGCAGTCCTCACTATCCTGGCCTGCATAGGCACAACCATCGCCCAGGAGCCGCAGGTTCGCGCGACGCTCAATGCGCAAGGCGATGTTTGGGTAGGTCAGCGTGTTCTCCTGGTAGTTGAGTTACTTGCTCCTGGTTTTTTCTCCAGTGCGCCAGCGTTCGATCTGCCAGACCCACGAGGCTTGTTGCTCGTTCCACCTTCAGAAAGTCCGGTGCTGAGCACCGAAGAGATTAATGGCGCCAGTTACACGGTGCAGAGACATGAAATCTCTGTCTTTGCTCAACGTCCCGGTGAATGGACCATTCCATCCGTAACTGTGCGCTTCAGTTTCAAGCGCAATCCGATGGACAAGGAAAGTGTACCGGCAACGGTAAAGACGCAGCCGATACATTTCACAGCGAAAATGCCTCCGGGGGCCGAGAAACTCGGAACAATACTAAGCGCGCGAAACCTCACCGCAGTCGAGTCATGGAAACCCGAACCAGGAAAGGCGAAGGCTGGCGACGCTTTTACCAGGACGATCATCTTTTCTGCGCCAGACATACCGGCAATGGCGTTCCCGCCGTTTCCCACGCGTCCCATCGATGGATTGGGGATCTATCCGAAATCACCTGAGGTATTCGACCGCAGCGATCGTGGCCGCCTGTTAGGCGAACGGCACGATACCACCACCTACGTTTGCCAGCGCCCGGGTCAGTTCGTCATCCCAGCGGCACGGTTAACCTGGTGGGATCTTGATAGTAAACAACTTCGCACCATCGATTTCCCTGCGCGTACCCTTGATGTCGCGCCCAATCCAGCAATGGAGACCGTCCTTACGACGCCTGCATCTCCCCAACGTTCTCTGCTGAAGTGGCTGGTTCCGGCGCTCGTAACTCTTCTTCTTCTCACCGTGATCCTATGGAGAATCAAGCTTCGCCGCATTCTTCTCCGCTGGCTTGCCCCCTGGCGTCCCATTCACTTGCAACCATTGAATCCAACCTGCTAAGAGCAATCAATGAAAGGAAGCAAAAAAATGCTGAAACAGTTGACGTTACCTTCGATGATCAAAGTACCGCCGGAATTTATTCGCAAGTCTTTCCCGCGTACCTGGTACCATCCACGATGGAAGCTTCTGACCTGGTATCCGCGCGGCGTGCTCAACGAAGTCTTCGCCAATCAGATGATCGCCTTTATTGAAATGGAAGAAAGTATTCAGGAAGCGCCTTTTGATCGTTACGCGGACTTATGTGGACTGACTGAAATTCGGATAGGCATCGATCATATCATTCATACTGCGCGCCGGCGTCGCACGGTGAAGCAACCGGTCAAGATGGCGCTATTCGCGGATAATCCGATGAGCTTTGGCGTCGCGCATTCGTACGAACTCCTGATGTACGATGCAATGATTGACGTTCGAGCTTTTAATCAACGAACGGGGGCCGCAGAATGGCTCGAAGTGCCGCTGAAAATACTGCAATGTCCTTCCTAAATGAAACTCGAGATGGCGCAATTCCTGCAAATAACACCGAATACAATTCAGCGAATCAATGTGTGCGTTGTAGCCACCGGCAACGCCTGTTTGCCGCGGCGAATGTCACCGTGTGGCCGCCAGGCCAGTCCTCGAATGCATCATCGACACAGCGAGGCGGCTACAACACCTATCAGATTGCTAATACAACCATGAAACACGCACTAACATCAAATCTGCCGAGTTGTTCCAGTTATGCGCATTTCCGTAAGCAGCGCTCAACGCTGGTGTCCGTAATTCTCATCGCTATCGTTTGGAACGCACCCGCCTTCGCTCAGACGGACCCGCTCCCGTCATGGAACGATACAGGAGCAAAGAAGGCCATCATTGACTTCGTCGCGCGAGTCACAAAGGAAGGCTCACAGGATTTTGTTAAACCTGAGGATCGGTTCGCAACCTTCGATAATGACGGCACCCTGTGGGTTGAGCAGCCAAACTACACTCAAGTGGTTTTCGCAATCGATGAGGTGATTGCGCAGGCGCCGCAGCATCCAGAATGGCGCGACAGGGAACCGTTCAAGTCGATTCTCGCG
>DATBEX010000146.1:0-7877 GCA_036558805.1 Candidatus Udaeobacter sp. | reverse complement strand
GCCGCAGCCGCGGCGTTCTGTGTTGTCCAACCCGCCAAAGCAAATCAAATTACCAATCCGGGATTCGAAACAGGCAACCTTAGCGGCTGGACGTTGAGCCCCGGGTTCTTCGCAGTGGGCACGGCCAGCGGCGTCTCACCGCATTCCGGAAGCTTTCAAGCGTTTACTGCCACTGGTTCGGGGGCTCTTGGGCAGTCGTTCGCGACGACACTGGGCCAATCGTATACCGTCGACTTTTGGGCTGCCACGACGAGCGGGGGCGCGCTTAGCGTTTTGGGGGGATCAACGGTTTTCAATCATATTTTTGCAGGGCCAACGGGCTACACCGAGTTCACGTTTACTTTCACCGCCACAAGCGCCTCTTCAGCAATACACTTTAGCGCTGCTGGTTTCTTCTTTCTGGACGACATCAACGTTAGTCCGACGGGAGTTCCTGATGGCGGCACGACAGCTGCTCTGCTCGGTTGCGCCTTGCTCGGCTTGGTTTGCTTGCGGCGCAAAATGGGTTGCTAAGCCCGGTTTTGAGCTAGGTTTGCTCACTCGCGGCACGAGCCGTGGGTCAGATGACACGTGTACGGAGTCGCTCTTCGAGGAAATTGTGCGCTTCCGTGACCACGAGTAGCTCTTCTCGCGTGAGATGATCACGGCATCGGCTCTTTAGGTTTTTCAACGCTTCGAGTAACTGAAATTGCTGGTCAGTTCGCCTCAGGACTCCGGGGTATGCGCGCAGCAAGTAGCGGAGTGGACTGAGTGCCCGGCGCTCACACCAGTCATTGATCAGGCCGTCAAGTGTTTCGAAGAGATTAAATTCGATCGACTCTGAGACGTCAGCCAAAGAGGAAAGTGATGAGCTACGTACAGGGTCAATGGCAAGATTGCTCGCGTTCACTGAACTACGTGCCGTGACTCTGATCGGGTTGTTGGACATTTCGAAGCCTTCGGTGGGCGTAGCATTCCCACTTCGTTCTACGGCAACGGCAATACCAAGTTCCTGTGATTGTGAAGTTTTATTCCCTTTTTGTCATCGTGGTGAGGAACCAAAAATGAAACGCGACCCGAATTAGATTAGAACCGCTCGCTCATAACAAAGCCTCGCTCTGGGAGCGGTATGAAAATTCTTGCCAAACGAATTAGACACAAACTAAAAGCGCACACTGGCCCACGACGGCACTGCGCGGTTTACGAGCCCGAACTGCAACGCATCTGGCCGAATAGACGAGAAAAACCGGGAATCTAAGATCGCGCGTTTCGCGAAGGAATACGGATTTCAATTGCGATTCTATAAGCAGGGACTATGCGCCATCTTTGAGAAGAAGCGAGGCGCCTGAAGTGTAAATTATTCCGAACAATTCTAGCGGGAATCGATGGGATCTTTCCTGTCTGCTATTGATTCGGCGCGATTAACTCCCGGTTGCGCCATGTAAACCCGAGCGCTGAGTAAATCGTTAGCGCCACAGTAATCCAAACCAGAACAGGCCCTGCGTCGCTCCACGCCCGCACCCACCAAGTCGATCTTTCACTCGCATATCGCAGTTCCACCAGCGAAAGCAGAGCAAGAAAGAAAATAATAGTGATGATCTGCCATGAGGTCTTCTGTTTGCCCAGCGTTTCCGCTGGAAGGATTTTTCCATTGGCGCTAGCCATCATGCGTACGCCTGTGATCAAAAAATCGCGAGCAACCACTGTTGTAGCGGCCCAGGCCGGAACAGCTTTCAAAGGAACCAGCGAAATGAACGCCGCTGCCATCATGATCTTGTCCACAAGCGGGTCCATCAACTTGCCAAAGTTTGTGATCACCCCGTAACGCCGGGCGATTTCTCCATCGATGAAATCCGTCAGGCCTGCGATGAGAAAGATTATCAGCGCCGTGGTGCGCGCATATTGCCAGGTAGAATTGAGTGACACGACGAAAAGCACAGTCAACGCCAGCCGGCTCAGAGTGATTCGGTTCGCCCAATTCATATTGTAGCCGCCTGGCTGTGCGAGGGGCGGCGCAGAGCCTCACTCTTAAACCGCGGTCGCTTCCAAATAGGAACCTTTTTCTTCAATTCGTCCACTATCCATCCACTCGCGAGAAAGGCTTGCTGCCGATGTTCACTTCGCACCCGCATAAACAGTGACGGTTCGCCAACTGCGACGAATCCAACCCGATGATGAATCACAACAGAGCGAAGTCCAAATTGGATCGCAGCCTGGCTGGCAATCTGTTTTAATTGATGTTCGGCCATTTGCCGGTGCGCCTCATAATGGATTCCTTCGATCTCGCGACCATCCTCGAACCCGCGGACGACTCCTCGAAAATCGACCGCAGCGCCGGCTGCCGCGTCAAAGTGGCTTTCTGGCACAAAAAGTTGCGCCTCCGTAAGTAAAACTTCACAAACCGGATTTGCCATAAGGTTCAACTGCTCGTTACAGTGAGTTGTTCCTGTTTCGAACCATTGGAAAACAAGATATCAAAATGAATACGAATCAATGTGATATTGGACTAATCGGCCTTGCCGTGATGGGCGAGAATCTCGCCCTGAATCTGGAATCGAAGGGTTTTTCTGTCGCCGTCTTCAACCGCACCACTGAGGTCACGGAGAAATTCGTCAGCGGAAGGGGCAAAGGGAAAAATATTCGAGCGACAACCACGATAGAGGAATTTGTCGCAGCCCTTAAGAAACCCCGGATAGCCATGATGATGATCAAAGCCGGCAAACCGGTTGACATGGTCATCGGCGAAGTGGTGCCGTTCCTCGAGCGGGGCGACGTGCTGATCGACGGAGGAAATTCTCTTTTCACAGACACGCAGCGACGCGGTAAAGAATTAGAGCCGGCCGGAATTCATTATGTGGGCATGGGCGTCTCCGGAGGAGAAGAAGGCGCTCTCAAAGGGCCTTCACTCATGCCTGGCGGCTCCCGCGAGTCTTGGGAAATCATTGCCCCGATTTTTCGCAAGATCGCTGCCCAAGTAGATGGCGAACCGTGTTGCCGATACATGGGACCAGACGGTGCCGGCCACTATGTAAAAATGGTGCACAACGGCATCGAGTACGGGGATATTCAGTTGATCTGCGAGGCGTACGCAATCATTAACGACATCCTGGAGATGCAGGCTCCGGATCTCGCCGATGTCTTCGCAGAGTGGAACAAAGGGGAGCTTGACAGCTACTTGATTGAAATAACGTCCCAGATTTTCAGAAAAATCGATCCTGATACCGGCAAACCGCTGGTTGAGATGATTCTCGACAAGGCCGGACAAAAAGGAACCGGCATCTGGACTCTTCAAGCGGCCATCAAACAATCCGTAGTTATTTCTACCATTAACGCCGCAGTTGAAGCGCGCGTTATCTCTGCGCAGAAAGAAGAGCGCGTGGCCGCGTCCAAAATTTTGCCGCAACCGAGAGTTCGACAATTCAAAGGTAATCGACCCCGCTTTATCGATGCAGTCCGCGACGCACTGTACGCATCGAAAATTGTTTCTTACGCGCAGGGAATGGAGCTTCTGCGCTCTGGAAGTACTGACTATAAATGGAACCTGAATCTCGGCGACATCGCCACCATCTGGCGAGGCGGCTGCATCATCCGCGCGAAATTCTTGAACCGGATCGTGGAAGCGTACAAGCGAGACCCAACCCTCCAAAATTTACTGTTGTACAAGTATTTTACGAAAATCATCAAGAAGGCGCAGCGCAATTGGCGCGTCGCGGTGTCAACGGCCATTAAGAGTGGTGTAGCCGTCCCCGCATTTTCCGCCTCGCTCGCTTACTTCGATAGTTATCGTTCCGCCCGGTTGCCTTCAAACCTCTTGCAAGCGCAACGCGATTACTTCGGCGCGCATACATACGAACGAATCGATAAGCCCGGGGTATTTCACACGGAATGGCTCGAGTCTGATCAGAAACCGGCCGAAAAACCCACCGAACCAAAAACGCCCGAACCGCACCACGCGGGAGAGTGAGGATTCGTTAAAACGCCAGCCCGGACGTTATCTCCTCAAATCGCGACCAACCGGCCTAAAAACCTGATGGTTTGTAATAAAGTGGAACCGTAACTTTGCTGTCGACGGGCTTGCCGTCGCGGAACGCTGGAATGAATTTTGCGCCATCGAAATCGTTCAACGCGGCCTGAGCAAAGCCCAGATACGGCGGCTCCTCGGTAACAACCTGCATGTTCTTCAGATTGCCTGCAGCATCGACATCGAGCATAAGCTCGACGACTCCTGTCAACGCCACCGAAGTTCCAGTGTCAGGATAATGTATTCCGGTGAATTTTGAGCCCGGCCCGACATACGGTTGTGGATCGATGAAATCGCTTTCCTTCTTCACTTCCTCCAGTTGCTGATTGCTAAATATGCGCAGCCGCGGTTTTCCTTTCACGGCCGCAAAGGTTACCGTGCCGTAGAAGACGGCGATGACCGGTTGGTGATCATGAATCGCCGGAATGAACTTCGCCTTTACCAGGGATCTCAATACCTCGTTCTCGAGCAATTCTGATCCCTTTGTACCGCGATAACAGGCACTGCGAACAACGTCACCCGTCGGCGCCACAAGACACGAAAACATGACTGCCGCGTCTTTCTGACCTTTCTTAACCAGATCGGCAGCGTTGATCCTGTTTATCAGAGAGTCCGGACTTGCCCCAACCAATGCAGGCCGGATTTCCGGGAGCGCCGGCGTCGGCGTCGCTGTCGGCGAGGAAACTTTTACTGTTTGCGATGATGCAAATCCGGTAGAGAACAGCAAAGCAATCACGCAAAGTGTAACGAGTCGCATGGCGGAATAGGCAAGCAAAAGCCAGCGGTTTTGCAAGGAGAACTAAATCTATGCGGCAACCGCCGGTAGGTTCACCGCGGCGATGCGACGGACCGGTTTGTGACGCTGGAAGTAACCAATCAGCGCATCGCGCGTCTGGACCGGATGCAGGATGCAATTGGCCGCCGGGTTTTCGAGGAACGCGCGTAATTTCATGAAATGATGTCCGCCGCTACGTGCATCGAAGCTGTTTAACGCAATGGCGTATTTCTTGTTGCGCTCCAGCGGCCGACCGCCGGCCAGAGTCATCGAAACGATTCGACTGTCGTCGGCGCGACCTTCTTTTTTGACTTCGAAGCCAAGCAAATTGCGTTTCTCGTGGCTGGCAAACACTTCCTCCATCGCAGCTCTTATTTCGTCGGGCAGGAGCTGCGCGGTCACAATGTAGTTCTCGAAAGGAAGTATGTTCCACACGTCCTGCACCGTCTTGGGTCCCGCGACCAGGTCTGCATTATCATCGAACGTTCCGTGCATGACGCCATCAACGGGCACATTTCGCTCCAGCAATGTTTCACGAATTGCCGCTCCGATCAGTCTCTCCAGGTCGCTCGGCCGGCCAGGCTGGCTTCGTCCCCGCAGCGTTTCCGCCAGTTCGCCGATCGGTTCAGACAGTGCGGCATCGGATTCGGCAAGCTGCGATTTCGCCCGTGAAATAATTGCGTGATCAAAACCAACACGATTATCCATCAGTTGGCAGATCGCGTCCCGCCGAAGCAGCTTCCTGGAATTACGATTGAAAAGAAGATCAACGCGTCCTACGTGAATTCCGAAATGATCTGCCTGAGTAAACAACACATCGTTCGTTAGACGACGAGGGACATCCTGGTGTGTATGCCCGGCAATAAACACTGCCACCTCTGGAAATTCCGAAGTCAACGCCATTACGCTATTCGCAAAATCATCGCCACCCATGCGTGTCTTTAGTCCCATATGACCCGTTAACACAATCGCGTCCGCGCCTTCGCCCCTTGCGCTCACGATCGCCCGGCGAACCGGTTCAACCGGGTGCTGAAATTCGAGTCCCCGCGTAAACTCCGGCCAAAGCCAAAAAGCCATTCCAGGCGTGATGACGCCGATGATTGCAACTTTGATTCCCGCGATTTCCTTCAAAATGAATGGTCGAACTTGTGCAAACGGATGCTTCGCGTCTGGAAATTCGCCGGCAGGTTTTCCCTCCAATCGCATGTTGGCGGCAAGAACCGGCATCTTCGATCGTTGCAGTGCATTCTTAAAGCATTCCATCCCCCAATCGAATTCATGATTGCCGACGACCCAGGCGTCATATTCGAGATAGTTGAACAGATCGATCATGAGCGCGCCATTGTTTCGAAGGCTGACATCGGTGCCTTGATACACGTCACCGACGTCGATCAGGATCGAATCGGGGTTTTCCTGGCGCCAGCGTTTGATCTGCGTCGCGCAACGCGCCAACCCGCCGCGATCTGGACTCCCGTCATAATCAACGGTTGGCAGAATATGACCGTGTAAATCGGTCGTGTGCAGGATTGAAATACACACTGTTTCGGGATTGAGTGCCGCAGCGGCACTGGCGAACGTCGGAACAGTGCCGAGAAGTCCCGCCTGACCGGCAACCTTCAAGAATTCCCGACGAGTCCAGGATCTGTCCGCGCCAAACATGGCCTATTCCAGTGGAGTTGGCATATTAGCTCCGCGACGGTTGTCATCTCAATAAAAATGCTGCGCTTCCCCATCTTGACCGCGAGATCGTTTCAGTGACACTTCGTCCATGCTTAACGAAAATGCTGTATCTGATTTCAAAGCAAACCTGCGTGGGCAACTGATCGAACCCGGGGATAGGGATTACGACGACGCGCGGAAGGTGTACAACGGCATGATCCATAAGAAGCCGCGTATGATCGTGCGTTGTGCCGACGTGGCCGACGTCATTAGGTCAGTGAATTTCGCGAGAGAAAACGATTTGCTACTCGCCATCCGAAGCGGCGGGCATAACGCGGGAGGCCTGGGAATCTGTGATGACGGGTTGGTCGTCGATCTGAGCCCGATAAAATATACGCGCGTTGATCCAGCGGCCCGCACTGTGACCGTTGGCGGCGGATGTACGTGGGGTGATGTGGATCATGCAACCCATGTGTTTGGACTTGCTACGCCTAGCGGAATTATTTCTACCACTGGCGTTGGTGGATTGACTCTGGGTGGTGGCGTGGGACACCTGACCCGCAAATGTGGATTGAGCATCGATAATCTTCTCTCGGCTGATGTGGTCCTGGCTAATGGGAAATTCGTAAAGGCCAATGCTGACGAAAATCCCGATCTGTACTGGGCTCTTCGAGGCGGTGGTGGAAACTTTGGTGTTGTCACTTCTCTTACGTTCAAGCTGCACCCGATCGATATGATCTATGGGGGTCCAATGCTGTATGAATTGAATGAAGCTGCCGACGTCATGAAATGGTATCGCGACTTTATTCCTGGCGCTCCCGACGATTTGAATGGGTTCTTTGCATTTCTAACTGTGCCGCCAGCGCCGCCTTTCCCGGAACATCTGCACATGAAAAAAATGTGCGGCATTGTCTGGGCATACACGGGACCTCAGGAGAAAGCGGAAGAGACATTCAAACCGATTCGCGCTTTTAAAAAGGCCGCCTTGGATTTTGTAGGTCCGCTGCCGCAACCTGCGCTACAAAGCATGTTCGACGCGCTTTATCCTCCTGGCCTTCAGTGGTATTGGCGTGCTGATTTTGTCAATGAATTGAGCGATGAGGCGATCGCCAGGCATATTCCCTTTGCAGAGGCGCTTCCCTCGATGCAATCCACCATGCATATGTATCGGATTGACGGGGCTGCATCGCGCGTCGGAAAAAAAGACACAGCCTGGAATTATCGGGATGCTCAGTGGGCACAGGTGATCGTGGGCGTCGATCACGATCCGGCAAACAAGGATAAAATCGTCTCGTGGACGAAGAGTTATTACGATGCGGTCCATCCGTATTCCGCCGGTGGAGCATACGTAAACTTCCTGATGGGCGACGAAGGCGAAGAACGCGTAAAAAAAACCTACGGCGACAATTACCAGCGACTGGTCGAGATCAAAAACAAGTACGA
>DATBEX010000145.1:0-5460 GCA_036558805.1 Candidatus Udaeobacter sp. | reverse complement strand
TTTCCAGCTCGGCAATGACAAGTTGAAGAGCCGGCTGGATCATCAGGACGATCATGCAAAATCCGGCGGACAACTGCAATTGTTTTGTGATGAAAAGAGTTTCAACTTCCGACTTAAATGAGAAGAGATTGTAGTCGCGGGCGTCGACCGCGGCGTTGCTCGAAACACTAAATCAAGTAGCCCGCCGAAGTTAGCGCCCTCGGCTACAATGCCTGTCTGCTCCTACGTGCCGCGCACGCTTAGCCATTGCAGGGCGAAGCGCGCGACCTCGCGCGAATTCTTTAAATCAAGTTTGTCTTTGATGTGAGACCGATGTGTTTCGACTGTTTTAGGGCTGAGATGTAACAGCTTCGCGATATGCCGCACATCGTGGCCTTTGCCGATCATTTCCAAAATCTCCAGTTCGCGGTCGCTTAGCCTCTCCACTGCGTCGGTCTCGCCTTCGGCCTGGCGATGCGCAAATTTCGTGATCACCTGGGCCGCCATCGCCGGGCTGAGATAGGGTCGCGCATTAAAAACTTCGTGAATCGCGTGGATCACATTAGCCATCGCTTCATGTTTCATGACGTACCCGTCGGCTCCGGCGCGCAGTGCTCGTAGTGCATACAGCGATTCATCGTGCATGGAGAGCACCAGGACTGGCATTTGCCGAAATTCTGCGCGGATGTTCTTGATAAGCTCAATGCCGTTCGCGCCTGGCAAGCTGATATCCACAATCGCCAGATCGGGGTTGAGCCTGCGAATTACTTCCATCGCTTCAGAAGCGTTGCCGGCTTCACCGCACACCGCGAAGCCTCCGTCGGAATGAATCATTTCCTCGAGGCCCTTTCGAAAGAGGGGGTGATCATCGACGATGACGATGCGTTTCGCCTCAGGCGGATCGCATTTCGGATTTTGGTTGGTTGAACGCAGGGTGCTCGTTTGCTCTTTGGTTTTTGCAGGTTTCGTCACTGGAGCAGCCAAATGAACCTTTTCCGCCGAACTCTCTTTTTGCCGAGGCATTAAATACCGTTCGTTCGTCTTTCTATCGGTGTTATCGCTGCTCGGCGACTGAGCAGATGTGAAAATTTAGACTGCGAGCGACGGGCTGCCTTGCTGGCGTCGCAAGAATTTCGGCGGCTCACCATTTTCCTTTCCATCTGATTTGCGCCTGTCTAACGGGCCATAAGGCAAATAACAAGAAACGCGCGTTCCCCCGTTCTTGGGAGAGTCGACTTCCAAACGGCCGCCGGCCAGTTGGGAGCGGTACGTCATGATGTGCAAGCCCAGGCCTTTTTTCAACTTTGGCTCGTCGGAGATGCCGATCCCATCATCAATTACGTGCAGAACCATTTTGCTCCGCGATCCCTCCAGCCTCACCACAATTTCGCGGGCTTGCGCGTGTTTATTGGCATTAATCACCGCTTCCCGGGCAATGCGGTAGAGGTGGGCGGCAGCGGCATCGTCGTCGATGCGAAACGATGGTTTGACTTCCAACCGGCAGGGAGTCCTCCAGATTTCCCGGTCAACCAAATCTTGCAATGCAGGAACGAGTGCAGCGGCGTCCACATCAAGTCGATGCAAGGCGCGGGAAAGATCGCGCGTATCGGTCGCGGCGTCGTTCACTAATTGAGCGATTTTTTCGATATCACCAACCTCAATCACGCGATGGTTCTTCAGCCGCAAGGCGATCGACCGGGCCATGAACGCAACGGCTGTGAGATGCTGGCAAAGACCATCATGCAGTTCCTGGCCCAACCTCTGTTGTTCGCGGTCACTGATCGAGAGGATTTCTCCTTCCAGTCCCTTTCGCCGCTCGATCTCAGCCTGCAATTCTTTGTTTGCGAGGTCTAATTCGCGTGTTCGCTCGCGCACATTCTCTTCCGAAAGCTCTTTTGATTTTTGCAGTACGGCTTCTGCTTTTTTGCGCAGGCCGACATCTATGAGCGATGCGAACCACCCCATGACGTTGCCATTAGAGTCTCGGTCCGGCACATAAACGCAGTTTATCCAACGAACTCCCAGACCTTGGAATGGTACTTCCATTTCGTATTCCGCACTTTCGCCTTTGAGCACTTTTTTGATATGAGGCAAAATTGTCCTTAGAGCTTCTTTGCCGATAATTTCAACGATTGCTTTGCCGGCGAATTCTTGAGGCTTGCGGCCAAACATTTCTGCGTAGGCACGGCTGACATAACGATAGCGCAAGTCGCGCGTGCACCGCGTCAACATAAACGGTGTTTGTGTGACAATCTGCTCGAGCTCGGCTTCTTTGTGCCGTACGGCTACTTCCGCCTGTCTGCGCGCGGTGACATCAGTATTGGTTTCGAGAATCGACGCTGGTCGTCCGCGTTCATCACGGTCCAGGCTCCACCGCGAAAAGACGGTAAGAGTTTTGCCGTCCTTTCGGGTATGAATCAATTCACCCGACCAACGATTATTGCGCGCCAGACGTTCTCGAATGCTTTTGATATTTTCCGGATGTTCCGTCCGCAGTAGCTTGTGGGTAATTTCTCCGAGTGCTTCTTTGGCCGAGAAGCCGTACATTTCCTGCGCGCCACGGTTCCAATAAACGATCCGGTCTCGAACATCGCGGACGATGATTGCGTCGTTGGTCAAATCAAGAAGCCGCGCCTGTTCGGCCAGCCGTCGCTCCGTTTGTTTTTGACCGGTGATGTCGCGAGCAATTTTCGAAACGCCGACAACATCCCCTTTCGAATCTTTTATCGGCGAAATGGTCAATGAAACATCGATTAGCTTTCCATCCTTCCGGCGACGAACCGTTCCGTAGTGATCCAATGATTCACCACGGCCAATTGTTCTCAGGATCTCGTCTTCTTCACGTTGCCGGCCTTTGGGAATCAGAGTCAGGACAGATTTGCCGATGATCTCTTTTCGTTTGTATCCAAAGATGCGTTCGGCGCTTTGGTTCCAGTCGGTGATGATTCCGTTCAAAGTTTTTGCCGCGATCGCGTCGTGCGATGATTGTACCACCGCGGCCAGGCGCATTGCGGCCGTCTCTGTACGCTTGTGCTCGGTGACATCAAATAAACAATTAATGGCCCCAGTAATTTTGCCATGCTCATCAGTCAGAATTCGTGGCGCCGGAATCACGTGGCGCCTTTCGCCGTTGGGACGCTCGACGACGATCTCCAAATCCTCCGGTTTCAGTTTTTCGCCGCGGAGCGCCCGTGCCATTGGGCATTCTTTGTGCGGCATCGCCCGTCCGTCGGGATAATAGATTTTGTAAGAGCCGCAGAATCTCGGTTTGTTACCATTTCGGCCGGGTTCGCGTCCCCACAATTCAGCGGCGCGACGATTGTATTCTCGGATCATGCCGTTGGCATCACACGTATAAACAGCTACCGGCACAAGATCGAACAAAATCCGATACTGCGTCCACGGTTCTCGAACTTTGTCATCGGTCCGCTTGAGCTTCCTCAGGTCGATTATCGTTGTCTGATTGATCCTGCCTTTATTACTTCTCATCGTCTCTCTAGTAAGATCGTTGGCCGGCGATCGTCGCGATGCCTTGAAGTGACGCGCTTTGCTAGGGGCAATCTTCGATTTGCTCATACACGACACAAATGCAAGAACTACCGGAACTGACGGTAAATATTACGAGGGTCTGCTTTAAAGGCAAAGAGCGCCCTGTGTCCCAGCGCTAACAGCCGACCCGCAGTTGCGACACACGTTCTGGGCGTGTGCCATGATAATGGTCTGTGCGGGAAGAATCTAGATGTCCGACAGGAATGCCTCAAACTTCGGCTGAGATTTAACTGGCTTGGGACCGTCACCGGTCGATGACGGCCTTACGTTCATCAATTAGATCACGCTCGACTTCCCAAAATCTAAGCGAAGCAAGTAGGAGGTTATACGTTGGCTCGACAGGGTTGACTTCATCTTGATCGGTCATCTCACGCACCAACATCTTGAACCTTTTGTTTGGTCTCACGCGTCTTTGTTTGGAGCTCAATCTTTTCAAGCGTTTGTGTCTGGCTCCTCCCGCTCCCATAAACGATTCTCCTATTCGTTAGGTCTCTTTCTCTTCATTTGGTTCGCGTGACGATTTAACAGCGGTTGTGAAAAATTGTCTCCATCTTTCGCTTGAATCGAAATTCTTCTTGCGCTTTGAGAAGTTTCGGCCCGGAGATAAAGCTGAGTTTTTTCAACTGATCACATGGCTTACGCAAGGCATGCGCTTCGCATCGTTGGACGGTCCCTGCACGTCACGCGGCGGCCGCAATCCAGCTAGGTATTGAGTGTCAAACGCGCGTAAGGCTGCCGTGACACTGGACCCAATTCCCACAATTCCTTGTTCCACGCTGGGTCCAAGCAACGCGATCCAGAGCTCGCCACGAACAAATATCCTCGGCCGTCTGATCGCCGAAGGACTCCCGGGGTGAGCTGCACAATAAAGTTCCATCTGCTCCATGGCCGCGACGGCATAGTCCACGACATGATGGCCATACGGAACTTGACCGTTGTTTTTCTTCATTCGCGAGTAGAACGCGCTCGCGCTCGATGTTGGATGTGGTTTTTTTCACAGAGATGTAACAATGGCAGGGATGCGCGCAGCGGTATCCAAGGCGCAGCACCCTGTCGTTAGGTACGTAAGGTTTTCACCGATACGCGAATCCACCGCGCGCCCGATTGTGCTGTAACTCGCTGGTGGGATATATCTTTCTCATGGCAATATCTCCTCCCATTCCGCTGTCCGACGTCGACAAACTGCATCTGCTCCAGCGGCTTGATCAATTCCGCGAGTGGCGTTCTCTGGATGAAAGTCGGTACTGTCTTGTTTGCGGCAAAATCATAACTGGACGGGAAATCCGGGTAGCGTGCGACGCGGATGGAAATGTGCCGGTGAGAATAAATTGCCCGACAGAACGATGTAGTTCCATTCCCATGGATTGGGTGCTACCCACGGACGAAATTCTGGCCGTCGCAGCAAGGGTATCCGTGCCAGCGGACAACGTTGCTCCTCAAAGTGGGACTGACAGCGGCATGGAAAGTGGCCTTGCATCGCGATTGCGCAAATTGGGTGTGCATTTCAAGCGAGCTTCTCACGCCTGAGCCTCCAACTACCTGCGAGCCCGTCTTTCACGGGCTCGCAGCGTCTTCGTCCCCTCCTATTGAGAAAGCTGCATAAGGTTTTTCCTGATACTACAACCATTCCGTCGCGTAAGGCTTTATCCGATTAAGCAATCATCCGGCGTCCCGATTGTTTGTTTTCGACGCAAAGCGCAGAGTGGTTCTTGCGCTATGACAGCTAATGTAAGACTCGACGATCGACTTTCGATCTTGCGTGCGGGAGATCGATTCAGGAAATGGAAATCTCTCGATGATCAGCGCGTTTGCAGCGTTTGCGAGCGAAAGTTCAAAGGCAGGCAGATTGAGATCCGACGCGTTTCTGGTGACCGATACAAACTTTGTTGTCCTACACTTGGGTGTCCTTCAGGACCGCATCAATGGGTTTAT
>DATBEX010000144.1:0-13335 GCA_036558805.1 Candidatus Udaeobacter sp. | reverse complement strand
CTGCTCGAATGCCTGTTCCACTGCGCGCCAGGGAAGCATCGCGCACTTGACCCGTTGCGGGAAATTGCGCACTCCCCTCATCACGCGAAGGTCACCCAGAGTCTTTGGCGCTTCACATGCGTCGTCAGTCACCAAATTATGGAATGCGCGGAGCATTCCCATCGCATCCGCGCGACTTTTCCCCTTCAATTTCATCGTCATCAATGATGCTGACGCCTGGCTGATCGCGCATCCGCGCCCGGTGAACTTGATATCCTCCAAGCCACCACCGGCATCGAACTTGACTGCCAGATGAATTTCATCGCCGCAAGCCGGATTATCGCCGTGCACGCGGACCGCGGCATCGGTCAGCTCTCCGAAATTTCGCGGCCTGCGCGAATGATCGAGGATGACCTCCTGATATAGTTCTTCGATTTCGGGGATCATGAAAAGAAACGCGCAGCCTTGTGCAGGATTTCGATCATTCGATCGATTTCCTCCGTGGTGTTGTAGAAATAAAAACTCGCGCGCGTTGTCCCCGACACGCCAAACCGTCGCATCAACGGTTGGTTGCAATGATGGCCGCCACGTAATGCCAGTCCGTATTGGTCGGCGAATGTCGTGAGATCATGCGGGTGCGCCGCCTCCATCACAAATCCAACCAGAGCGCCGCGCTCTTCGACCGGTCCAAAAACGCGTGTTCCGGGTAATTCGTTCAAGCGATCGAATGCATAGCGTGCCAGTTCTGAGTCGTGTTCGAAAATTGCCGACCGACCGATTCGATCAAGGTAATCAATCGCCGCCGCGAGACCAATTGCACCGGCAATGTTTGGCGTGCCGGCTTCAAATCGATGTGGCGCTTTCTTGAACGTGCTTTTTTCCAAAGCAACGCTCACGATCATCTCGCCGCCACCGTGCCATGGCGGCATTGAATCGAGAATTTCCTTCCGCGCATACAACGCTCCAATTCCTGTCGGTCCACACATTTTGTGCCCGGAGAAGGCTAGAAAATCAGAGCCCAACGCTTGCGCGTCGAGCGGTAAGTGTCCGACGCTCTGCGCCGCATCGATAAGCGTAAGCGCGCCAACCGCGCGCGCTTTCTCACACAATTCGGCAACGGGATTGATTGTGCCCAGGGAATTCGAGATATGTGTAAACGCAAAGAGCTTCACCTCGGGCGTAAGCAAGGTGGGCAACTTTTCGAGATCCAAAGTCCCGTCATCGAGAACTGGCACGAAACGCAGTCGAGAGGCCGTTCGTTCCGCTAACAACTGCCACGGCACCAGATTGCTGTGGTGCTCCATTTCAGTCAGGAGAATTACATCGCCTTCACGAATAAATTTTCCGCCCCACGCCTGTGCCACCAGATTGATGCTCTCAGTGGTTCCGCGTGTGAATACGATTTCGTCTGCGCTTGCCGCGCCGATGTATTCTGCAACGCGCTTTCGTGCCTTTTCGTAAGCTTCCGTTGCCCGCGAGCTCAGCGTATGCAGCCCACGATGAACATTTGCGTTCTCGTGCTCGTAAAAATTCCGAAGCGCCTCGATCACCGCGCGCGGTTTCTGTGAAGTAGCCGCGCTATCAAAATAGATCAGAGGATGGCCATGGGCCTGTTCGCGCAGAATCGGGAAATCTTCGCGAAGCGCTTCCCAATTCACCGTGCTGTCTGCAGTCTTATGCACGGGACAATCTCGTCTATCTGATTGTGCACGTCACCTGTATTCAAGAAACTCAAAAGAGCCATAACGAGCGACGCGCTCCTGATCGTTGAAGGAAACCAAGCCGATTCAGGCAAAAGAACCCTGCGTCCCTCCCGTCAGGGAAAATGACGGAACACCCTTTTGAAAATCTCGCGTTTCGCGGCGTCGTCCGGTGAGATGTATGTTTTTGGTCTCTCTCGTTGAGTGGAACGCCTTGATTGCTGGGTCGAGCGCTTGGCCCGCCACCACCACGCATCGCCAAGCGGCCCGTGGGTGGCAAGCATTTCGCCATTGAACTGGTAGGTGAGATCGACCGGTTGAGCGGCGTTGTTGGAGAACCATTGCATCTTGCCGTCAGCGGCAGTGAGGGCTCCCGCATCCGACCATGGGCCGGAAAAAGTGAAATGTCCGTCTGTTTCTATAGTCCAATGAACGGTCTGTATTCGGCCCGAGTTAGGCGGCCATGGACCTTTGGTCTCCCACGACCCAACGAGGCGCGGGTCCTGAAAAGCAACTGGCGGCGCGATTGACGCTGCCGCGGAAGGCACGGGTGTAGGTGAAACATCAGCGTTCGCCTGCCAAGGTTGACCGTTTTCCGGCTTCGTCGGAGCCGGAGACGGCTGTTGTGATGGCTCTGGCGACACTTGGGCCACGTCAGGCTTTGGCTGCGCAGAGTGATCATGTGTTTTGGCGCGGGCAACCAGCCAAAACAGAGCTAAAACAAAGACGAGTGCGGCGCCGGCGTAAATTTTCCATGGCACCGCTTTGAAAGGTTTAACGAGCTGCGCCGGACCAGTGGTGCCGTCTCCTGCACGCTCGCGATCGAGATCGGGTGGAAGGGGCGGTTTGACCTTTTCAGCTACTACGACTGATTCTACTGCAGATTCCGCGCCGCATTCAGGACACGTCGTATGTTTCGCCGGGTCGTAGACCCGTCCACAACTGCAACGCACGCGGCTGGTCACGGCGATTGCGAGGGTGATGCTCCGGGATGCCCTTGTTGCTCCCGACGCTGCTTTTCAATTTTTTCCAGAAGCGCGCGACGCTGTTCAGATGAGAGCGGCGCTGCACTGGGCTGTGCTGTTTGCACTGGGAACGGCATCGCTGGCCCAGGTGTAGCCGTAGCTTTCGCTTGCGGCGGTGGAGATGATTTTGCCAGCTTGTCCCACTCAGCATCCCGTTCGGCCTGCGTCGCTTCTTGAAACGCTGGTTTTCCTTCCTTCGTCAGTGAAAAGCTCCCTACCAGGGTCCAAAATCGCGCTGGGGTCAACGTCACATCTGGCAAATTCAAGCTCCAAGTATCGCAAAACGCCATGCTCTTTACGGTTGTTGTCGCAGGGGAACTCGATGGGTTAGCGGGCGGTGCGACCTTCACGTAAAGCTTGTAACGCGCGGGCGTCGGTGAGTCTCGCGTCATCCAAGTCGTCACGCCGCTGGATGCCCACCAACCAGCGACATCACCGTTGAAGAAAGTTGGCTGATGCGCCTTGCTGGGATCGAACGGCGGATTTGATTGTTTTTTTTCGCTGATCCCATCACTCTCCAGATAGACATCGAGCTCCTGGGGAGGGTAACTCGCGACCGACATGAGGAATGGATGACGCATGTCAAGCTGGCGAGCTTGTTTTTCACTTTTTGCCGACAGACTCTCGTTCTGGCTCTTCAGCTGATCATTTTCCGCGGACAGTTGGTTCAGCTGGCCCTGCAGCTGCTTTAACTGTTCTTGCAATTGCTGCATCAACTGCGTCATCTGTTGCGCGACCGCGGAATCCTGCGCGCGTGCACGGAGTTTTTCCAATTCATCGAGCAAATCCTGCGTTTTAGCTTCCTGATTGTGAAGATCAGTCTCTTTGCCGGGTGGTTTGTAATACGGCAAAAGCACAAGCATCATGAAGCAAAATGCTCCCAATGCGCCGCACAAAATGTCGAGCAGCGACATGTTGAAGATGTTGATCTCGCGCGATCGCGTTCTCATTCCTTCTCTTTCTCTTCTTCCGGAGCGGCGTAGAGGCGATTAATCAAGTTTCGCAGCGTGTAATCGCCGGCATCGTTCAAGGCCGATTCTTCACGTTCCTGCACGAGATGCAGCAGGAACACCAGAATAGCACTCTGCACCAACGCCACCATGGTGCAGTCAAAACCGACCCCCAAAGTCTTGGCCACCTCGTGCAAGTCGAGTGCTTTGTTTGGATCACCGGCCGCAGACAGCGACGCTCCGAGCGAATAGACGGTACCGATGAATCCAAGAGTGGGCACCACCCACGCGATGAACCTCACCAATCCGTAGCGCAAGTCGAGGCGATTCGCCATCAGCTCCAACTGCTGACTCATCACGCCTGCGGCTTGTTCTACCGACGAACTCGATTGGAACTGGAGGATCGCCAAATTGATCAGTGATGGTAACAAACCGTTCTCGTGATCGAATAAATTGGCGACTCGCCTCCGGATCGGGCCAAGATCGCGCGAAACTAGCACCGTCCGGTCGTCTTCTGGAAGAAAATGTGCGTCAAGAAAATTCTTTTCACGCACAGCGATCCGCCATCGAACGAAAAGTTCGCCCAATGCGACAAAAAAGATCACGTGCATGACGTTTTGAATTGTGAAGGGATAAAAGAAGTGGAGCGACGGATGATCAAGGATGAGGACCGCTGCTCGCCCGGACAGCAGCACAGTCAAAACTCCAATAAAGAGAATGCCGGCGAGAGCAGCCAGGATAAGTGCAGTGGAGCGTTGGGGCTTTTCCCAGAGGCTGCTCAGACCGAAATTAACTCCACTCGCATTCGGAGCAGTCGGGCTAAGATCAACCCCTTCGGTGTGGTTCAAAGCAATCCACCCCTTTCAGAGGAATTGCACAATGAATAACCGGCCTTCAAAGACAGACGGATTTTCCAGCCTTTAGACGGCATCAAAGTATTTCTCCGGTTTTCGTGTCACGAAGTTGCTCGATTTCCTTGAGATCGAGCAATTATGGTTGGAGACGGGGTTAAAAAGAATGGCCCCCGCGGGCAAGGCTGTTTTCGCTCCGCTCGCGAGTTAAAGATGTTGCGAGGTTACAAAGTTAAAACGGATGTGCCAGCCGTATTAACTTTTTAACAGTCTTAATCGTTTAACTCTCTTTGAGCTCTTGGTTCGTCTCTGCGAAGGCGTTCACGGCAAATTCCAAATCTTTGCGCGAATGTGCTGCGGAGACCTGCGTACGGACACGGGCTGTGCCATGCGGGACCACCGGGTAAAAGAACCCGATGACGTAAACGCCTTTTTCAAGCATTCTCGCAGCAAATCTTTGTGACTTGGCTGCGTCACCAATCATGATCGGAACAATCGGGTGCACCCCCGGTTTGATCGTCAACCCGCGCTCGGTCAAGGCGGAGCGGAAATATTTTGTGTTCTCTTCGAGTTTGTCGCGCAGTTCAGTCGATGCGCTGAGCAGTTCGAGCGCTTTCAATGACGCGGCAACCACCGGCGGCGCGATCGTGTTGGAAAACAAATACGGCCGCGAGCGCTGCCGCAGGAGATCGACGATTTTCTTGCGCCCACTGGTAAAACCGCCGCTAGCCCCACCAAGAGCCTTGCCAAGGGTGCCCGTGATGATGTCGATCTTACCCATCACACCGCGATATTCATGGGTGCCTCGGCCTGTCTTGCCTAGAAATCCCGTCGCGTGAGCATCGTCCATCATCGTCAGTGCATTATATTTTTCCGCGAGTTCAACAACCGACTTAAGGTCGGCAATGGTTCCGTCCATTGAGAAACAGCCATCCGTGGCAATCAATCGGAAACGCGCGTTTTTGGCAGCTTGCAGTTGCGCTTCCAGGTCGGCCATATCGTTATGCTTGTAACGGAAGCGTTGCGCTTTGCAGAGCCGGATCCCATCGATAATGCTGGCGTGATTTAGTTCATCGCTGATTACCGCGTCCTTTTCGGTAAGCAAAGTCTCGAACAGACCGCCGTTCGCGTCGAAACACGACGGATAAAGTATCGTATCTTCAGTGCCGAGGAATCTTGTAAGCGCTGCTTCGAGCTCCTTGTGAACGTCCTGTGTGCCACAAATGAAACGCACACTCGCCATTCCAAACCCATGGGTTTCGAGCGCCTCCTTGGCCGCAGCGATCAATGCAGGATGATCAGCTAGTCCGAGATAATTGTTCGCACACATGTTGATCACGCGTTTGCCGCCCGTGATCGCGATGTGCGCATCCTGCGGACTTGTAATGACACGCTCGGTTTTGAACAGACCCTGCGATTTGATTTCTTCGAGAGTTTGAGCCACCTGATTTTCGAATTCAGACACCATAGATAAACTGCAGATTACGCGGATTTACACGGACAGACAAAACCGAATCGTAAAGAGAATCGTAAATAGACACGGCAGTGCGTGACAGTTTCCGCCGTAAACGCCCCAAGCGCTCAGACACCGCGGGGCGGCCATAATCAACGTAAAAAATCACTTGCGGGGCTTGTGAATAACTGTTAATAAGTGCGCCGGTGGTTCGCCTTGACCTACGCTGACCGTCGTAACCTTGCCTGGGCCATTCTCGCGGCGTTTATCGCCATCATTCTGCTCAGTGGCTGTGGGACAAGCCACCATGCTTTGCCAACCTATGAGCCGCCTTTGGCCAGGACGGATTTTCAACATGTGCGCACGACGGCGTACACGCACACCGAGTCAGACCATCGCGAGTACGGAAATCACAATGCTCTCGGCGGAGAGTTGCAGGCGGCTGGTCCGCCCATTCATCGGGCCGAAGTAGCGCGGCGTGCGATTCCCGTTGGTGATGCGCCGCGCGCCATGTCCGTAGACAACACCGATTCGTATTCGCCGCAGCTTCAACCATTCTCGATGGAAGAAACGCGCACGGTCACGCGCACGACAAAACGCGGGGCGAAAACAATCCGCAAAGCGAAGCGCGCCGTCGTGGTTGCCAAACCAAGGATTGGAAGCGCCGCGGCTGACTGGTCGCGCTGGCCGGCGGGCACGTCTTTTCGGCTGATTTCTACCGGGCAAATTTATCGCGTTGACGATTACGGCTGGGCCCTCGCTGGCCGCAATACGATTGATTTGTACATGCCTAATCAACGCGAAATGAATTCGTGGGGCGCGCGTCAGGAGACCATCGAGATTCTGCAATGGGGCGATCCGCAGGAGAGCTTGCAGTTCCTGCGCCGGCACCAGGATTACAGGCACATCAAGCGAATGGTGCTCGAGCTGGAAGGTCGCCACAAAGAAGCCGCCACGCTGCGGTAGCCGCTCACATTGGTGCGGTCTTCGCGACCTTGCCAACTAAAGGCATCTCACCTCAGGGTTCGCTCCAATTGAGAACGATCTTGCCTGAGTTGCCAGACTTCATCAGCTCGATGGCTTCCTTGAAGTCGGCATAGGGGAAGTGGTGCGTGATGACCGGCGAGATGTCGAGCCCGGACTGGATCATGGCGGTCATTTTGTACCAGGTCTCGTACATTTCCCGCCCATAAATGCCTTTGATCGTTAGCTGATTGAAGACGACCAGGTTCCAATCAATGGCAGCGATAGACGGCATGATGCCGAGCAGCGCGATTTTCCCGCCGTGAAACATGTTCGGTAAAATATCCGCGAGCGCTTTTGGATTACCCGACATTTCGAGCGCGACATCGAATCCTTCTTTCATGCCGAGCTTCTGCATCGCATCGGCGAGCTTTTCCGTACGCACATCCAACGCGAGGTCCGCTCCCATTTTGCGCGCAAGATCAAGACGATAGGGATTGATGTCAGTGATCACGACATGGCGCGCGCCAGCCCGTTTGCAAATTGGAATCGCCATGCAACCAATCGGCCCCGCTCCGGTGATGAGCACGTCTTCACCGACCAAATCGAACGATAGCGCCGTGTGCACAGCGTTGCCTAACGGATCGAAGCAGGAAAGCACGTCGAGTGAGATGGATGGATCCGCATGCCAGCAGTTGTCCTGTGGAACGGCCACAAATTCCGCCCACGCGCCGGGGCGATTTACGCCTACACCGTGTGTATTCGGGCAAAGATGACGCCGTCCCGCCAGGCAATTGCGACAATGTCCGCAGGTGATGTGCCCCTCGCCCACCACAAGATCGCCCTTTGCAAATCCTTTCGCATGATCGCCTACCCCATCGACAACCCCGACAAACTCGTGGCCGATTGTCATCGGGACAGGAATTGTCTTCTGCGCCCACGCGTCCCAGTTGTAAATGTGAACATCAGTTCCGCAGATCGAGGTTTTCAAAACCCGTATGAGAACGTCGTCGCCGCGGGCTTCTGGAACCGGAACTTGTTCAAGCCATAGCCCCGGCTCGCGCTTTGCCTTCACGACGGCATTCATCAATTTTTGCACGCGATGATGTTATCCGCAGATTTCGCAGATTCACGTAGATTCCTTATCGCAAGAGATTCAAGCTACCCGCGAATCGCGAATTAACGTGAATTGAAATCCAGAGTCTTGACGCCTTGGCGATTCAGTCCGGCGAAGCGGTTAGTCCTTCGAGTGGCGGCGGGGGAGTGTTGGCAAGGGCGCGGTTTTCTCCTTGCAATGGCTTACGCCTTGCCACCAGAAGACAGTTCGTATTATTCTCGTTAACGGTGTGAAAACAGCGCCGATTCCGCCTGATCGCGCAGCCGAGGGTCGCATTGAATCGTTTGCCTCAACCCGTTGGACAATGGTCCTTGAAGCAGGCGATTCCGCGACCGCCTCCGCTCACGCGCTCAACGCCCTCTCAGAATTGTGCGGGATTTATTGGCGTCCTTTGTACGCTTTCTTGCGCAAACAAGGATATGGACTGGAAGATGCGCAGGATCTGACACAGGGTTTCTTCGCAGACTTGATCGAAACGCGCGCTTACGCTCGCGCTGATCGGGAAAAAGGGCGGTTTCGTTCTTTTCTCCTGGGAGCGTTGAAACATTTCGTCGCCGATGCTCGCGATCGTGCGCGCGCGTTGAAACGTGGCGGCGGATTGATTCTCGAAAACTTGGACGACAAAGCGATTGCCGAAACAGAGGCGCAAATTGCGCGAGCGACGAAATGGCAGCCCAATGAATTTTATGACCGCGAGTGGGCGGCATCCCTTGTGCGGCAAGCACTCAATCGTCTCACCCAGGAATGCGCCTTGGCTGGCAAAGCGGAGCTTCTTGCCTATTTGCTTCCGTACCTCGCGGCGCCGGAAGCTTCAGCAATCCCTTACGAAGAGTTGGCACAGCGATCGCATCGGCCGGTTACCACTTTACGCAGCGACGTGGCACGATTGCGCGCACGTTATCGGGCGATTCTACGCGAAGAGGTCGCGGACACGGTGGTCGAAGCCGCGGACGTGAATGACGAACTGGTGTACTTGTGCCGCGCGCTGACGGCTGCTTAGAGAGAGCAAGAGGAAGGGTTAGGCAAATGGAACCCGCGGCTGCAGAAATTTCGATCTGTCCAGGTTGTGGCCGCGCGCTTGAGGAAACGTCTGGTGGTGGACTGGGCTGCGTGGTTTGTTTGTTGCGAGTCGGCATCGGTGGTGACGATGCTATCTCTGAAAAACGAATCCGGGACGGCTTTGAAGGCGACGAGCGGTTCGGAGTTTATGAGATCGATCGCCGCGAGGACGGAAGCTTTTACGAGCTTGGGCGCGGCGCGATGGGCGTGACTTATCGCGCCACTGATACGTCGCTTCAGCGTAAGGTCGCGCTGAAGATTATTAAGCTCGGCGTCGCCACAGAACGTAGCCAAGCCCAAGAACGTTTTCTGCGCGAAGCTCGCGCCGCGGCCGTGCTTCGACACGAGAACATCGCCACTATTTTCCAATTCGGAATTCGTGAAGAGACAGGGCAATGCTTTTACGCGATGGAATTGATCGAGGGCGAAACGCTCGAGGAACGCGTTCGTCGCTCCGGGCCACTCGATGCAGGCACGACAATTGGCATCGCACAGCAAGTCGCTGCTGCATTGATTGCTGCCGAAAAACGCAGCCTGATTCATCGCGATTTGAAGCCGGCGAATTTGATGCTTGTGAACGCGGACGAGGCGGAGGTGGTCGGGCGCGACCGCCAACGGGCTGCGCAGCACGCGATCCCTGGTGTGAAGATAATCGACTTCGGATTGGCCAAAGCCCTCAACGCACCCGCTGATCCGAAGCGCCTCACGCATAACGGCTTTGTCGGCACACCGGCATTCGCCAGCCCGGAACAATTTGAAAATTCCCTACTCGACGTACGCTCCGATATCTACTCGTTAGGCGCGACGCTTTGGTTCGCGCTTACGGGGAAAACGCCCTTTGAAGGCCACAGCGTGGAAGAAATACGCGGCGCCCAGAGATCAAAGGCGCTTCCCTTCGAACAACTAAAAGCAGCAGGCGTTCCCTTCCGCTTGAGGTCGTTGCTCAGGTCCATGCTGGCCTGCGAACCCGCAGGGCGTCCCAACACCCATGAATTGGCGACGGAACTGCGGCGCCAGGCAACAGAGCTAGGAGGCAGACGAATTACCAGCATCGCTCTCGCAGCCGCGGCGATTTTGATTGTTCTCGGTGCGTCGGCGTTCTTCATTGCTCATTCGCTACGAACCCACTCGGCACAGACTGGAAGTGGTCAACGCGCCGGTTCTGCAGCGCCAGAGAAAAGCATCGCCGTGCTTCCATTTGAGAATCTGAGTGAGGACAAGGTAAATGCTTATTTTGCCGACGGCGTTCAGGAAGAGATCCTCACCCGTCTGGCTAAGATCGCGGACTTGAAAGTCATTTCGCGTACATCGACGCAGCGATATCAGAGCAGACCTAACAATCTCTCGGAGATCGCGAAGCAGCTGGGCGTAGCGAACATTCTTGAGGGTAGCGTCCAAAAAGTGGCCGACCAGGTGCGAGTCAACGTTCAATTGGTTAACGCACAAACCGATTCTCACCTCTGGGCCGACACTTATGATCGCAAGCTAACGGACATTTTTGGCGTCGAGAGCGAGATCGCCAAAGCAATCGCCGACGCGTTGCGAGCAAAACTAAGCGGCGACGAGCGGCGGGCAATCGCAACGCGGCCAACCGAGAACATTGAGGCACATCAGCTTTATCTAAAAGGCCTCTATTTTTCCAATAAACGCACCGGGCCCGATCTACGAAGCGCTATTGAATATTTTAAAGAGGCGATCGGCAAAGATCCGAATTACGCACTGGCATATGCCGGGCTGGCCGATGCCTGGGCGCTTCTTTCACTTTTCGGCGGTGAGAGCCCGCAAGAGACTATGCCGCGGGCGAAGGCAGCAGCCAAGAAAGCGCTCGAACGGGATGAGACGCTGCCCGAAGCCCACAACTCACTCGGCATGGTTCTGGCGCTTTACGATTTTGATTTTGCGCAGTCGAAAAAAGAGTTCACACGGGCGATTGAATTGAATCCGAATTACGCCACCGCGCATCATCAATTCGGCAACGTGAATCTTTCCATGGTAGGCGAATTCGATCGCGCGATCTCGGAAGGAAATCGCGCGGTGGAGCTTGATCCACTCTCGCTGATCATCAATGCCGATCTTGGCCAGGATCTAATGCTAGCGCGACGATACGACGAGGCGATCGACCAATTACGCAAAACGCTCGCAGTAGACCCGCGTTTTTATTACGCACGATGGATTCTCGGCGAAGCGCTCCAGATGAAAGGGCGATTGCCCGAAGCGCTGGCCGAATACCGGAAGGCGGGTGAGATAACGGACGACCCGATGGTCATGGCGTTGCTGGCACAAGGATACGCAGGAACTAATCAACGCAACAAAGCCCAAGAGCTCCTGTCACAACTCAAGCAGCTGAGCACCGATCGACACGTCGGGCCTTTTATTTTCGCGTTGGCAGATCTGGCAGTAGCTAACAACGAACAGGCCATTGACGATCTCGAGAAGGCGTATCGCGAACATGACCCCAATCTGGTCGGTATCAAAGTTGAGCCGCTGCTCGATCCATTGCGCGGTCATCCACGATTTGAACGATTGGTTGCCTCCATCGTACCAGAAGGAGTAGTGGCGCGAAGCGCAACCGACAAATCGATTGCCGTTCTGCCATTTGAAAATCTGAGCGATGAAAAGGGGCACACATTTTTTGCCGACGGTGTCCACGACGACGTTTTGACCAAACTGGCGAAAATCGCTGATCTGAAAGTCATCAGTCGCACCAGCGTCATGCAATATCGTGGTAGACAGGACCTACGGCAGATTGGACGCGCACTTGGTGTTTCACATGTTCTGGAAGGAACAGTGCGACGATCCGATGGCAGGGTGCACATTAATGCGCAGTTAATAGACGCGCGCACCGACACACATGTCTGGGCGGAGGAATTCGATCGCGAATTGAATGACGTGTTCGCCATTGAGACGGAACTCGCTCAATCAATCGCGAATCACCTCAGGGCCAACGTTTCGAGCCGCGAAACCCTGGCCTTGCAAGAAAGGCTAACCAGCAATTTCGTCGCCTTTGATCTATACACGCGCGCTAAAAATCTTGTTCTGACGGCGAGCAGTAGGAGCACCGGGAGAACAGACTTGCAGGAGGCAGTCGATTTGTTGAACCAGGCGGTCGCGCACGATCCGTCGTTTCTCCAGGCCTATTGTCAGCTCGCTTCGGCTCACGCGCACCTTTATTCCCTCGGTTTCGACCGGACATCCGCGCGACTGGACCTTGCGAACTCCGCCATCCAGGCAGCGTTTCGCCTCCGCCCGGACGCAGGTGAAACACACCTGGCGCGCGCTGAGAACCTTTATCGGGGATACCGCGACTACAAGGGAGCCCTGGCCGAACTGGAAATTGCTCGCCAGAGCCTGCCCAATGATTCGTTAGTGTTCCAGTTGATAGGTTTCATTCAAAGACGGCAGGGGCATTGGGACGAGGCGACCCAAGAGCTGGAGCGCGCAAGTGAACTGGATCCCCTGAATACTTACACGCTGCAGCAAATGGCCTGGCAATACTTGTTCGTGGGTCGCTATGCTGAAATAAAGCCGTTGTTGGCCCGCGTGTTAGCAATCGAACCAAACCGCGTTGATACGGAAGTACTTCTCGCATCCGTTGACTTTCATTGGAGGGCCGACATCAGGCCGTTCCATCAGATGATTGATTCCATTAGGGCCACAAATCCCTCGGCCCTGCCGAGGATCGCCGATGCCTGGCTTACCTGCGCGCTGGCCGAGCGCGATCCGGGTGCGGCTGCCAATGCGATGGCGACGATGGGTGAAAATGCTTTTGGCGACGATACGGTGCAGTTCAGTCGTACATTCGTTGAAGGTCTCGTCGCGTGGATGATAAAAGATGAGGGCAAAGTACAGTCGGCTTTCGCTGCGGCGCGCGCCGACCAAGTGAAAACTATCCAAACCCAACCAAACTACGGGCCGCCTTTGTGTGTGCTTGGGTTGATCGATGCCGCGCTAGGACGAAAGGAGGAGGCTCTACGCGAAGGGCGACGCGCCGTCGAACTCCTGCCTGTCGAAAAAGATGCAATCAATGGTGTGCGCATGATCAAGTATCTGTCCATGATCGCCGCATGGGTTGGCGACAAAGACATCGCTTGCGAACAGCTTGCCATAGCCATCCGCTATCCGACCTCGCCAAGCTATGGCGATCTGAAACTGCTGCCGTATTGGGATCCGCTGCGCGGCGACCCGCGTTTCGAACAAATTGTCGCCTCCCTCGCTCCGAAAAAATCGGAGTAATCATT
>DATBEX010000143.1:0-5461 GCA_036558805.1 Candidatus Udaeobacter sp. | reverse complement strand
ACGCCACTTAAGGGCGCGAACATCCGGGCGCGAATGTCAAAACCATCGGTGACCCGGGTGTAAAAATATACATCGGGCATCACGTCCTGCGCTGCCAAAGCTTCAAATCCGTTCATGCTGATGCGCGCGCGTTGCAATACCGATCGGTCTCTTAGCTCAACGAAAATAAAAGGAAGACCGACAGACACCACCTGAGGACCGTGTGTTTTCGTGACAATATCCTTTGGATCAATCGAGATCGCGGCTGCCACAAGATCCACCGGCAAAGTTTTTCCAAAAGAAAGCGCTTGAGGCGCAGTCAGCTCGCACGATGCAACTTTTCCACCGGACTCATGGATTTCGATCGAAACCAAACCGCTCTCTTCTTCAAAAGTGACGGCGAGCTTCGATTTGATTTTGCCGAACTCGCCAGCGCTGGCGAGCACGAATGCGGTTCCAACATTGGGGTGTCCGGCAAACGGAATCTCTCTGACCGGGGTGAAAATTCGGACGTGGCGTGTGTGACCCGCCTTTGCCTGAAATACAAACGTCGTCTCCGAAAAATTGAACTCACGCGCGATCTGCTGCATCTGCTGAGCTGAGAGTCCATCTGCCTGGGGCAGCACGGCCAATTGATTTCCACCGAAGCGTGTCTCGGTGAATACGTCACAGATGTAATAGTGGTACTTCACAATGCGTTCCAATTGGTACTCAATTTAATGAGCACAAGGTAATCAAGAAATCGAAACGGCGCCTTTCCATTCAGAAGCCAACTTTTATTACCGTCCTGACGTGATCAATGGAATTCTGAAATGCGTCGAGCGAACCGTTGATTTGTCCCGCATCAAGATCGACAAAGCGGAAAGCGTCTGGCGGAAAACGAAGTTTGCCGCTCTGAGCGAACCCGATCAGCATTGGAATTTCAGCCGCCAGATGATCGGACACGCCAATGATCTCGACCTCTTTGTTGATTAACTCTGTGTACGGAAGGATCGACATCGATTCCGCGGTTAATCCCACAAATGCCGCTCGACCAAGCTTGCCCAGGCATTGGACTGCTTGTTGCATGGTGCTCGCCGATCCGATCAATTCCAGCGAAACATCCACCCCTTTTCCGTTCGTCGCGGCCGCAATTTGCTCGACCGGATTCCCCTTCCTTGCGTCGATCGCGATAGCTCCAAGATTTTTGCATAAAGCGAGTTTGGCCGGATTGATATCGACGACGTAGGTCTGACCGCAATCAAACGCTCGCGCCAATTGCAACGCCGAAAATCCCAATCCACCGAAACCAAAAATCGCAATCGATTCGCCAGGCTTCAGTCGCGCCTTGTTCAGCGCGTGAAGCGCTGTTGTTGACGAACACATCATGATCGCGCCGACCTCAAACGAAATTTGATCCGGAAGCACGAATGCATTTTTGCCAGGAACCTTGATGAACTCCGCGTAGCCGCCGTCGCGATGTTTGCCGATCATCTCTCCGGTGCGGCAAAACTGTTCCAAGCCGCGAATGCAGAACTCGCAAGTCCCGCAGTGTGCCAGATAATGCACGCAGACGCGATCGCCGGGCGCGACATGCTTGACGTCGTCACCAATTTTCTCAATCCGACCTGCGATTTCGTGACCGAGTGTCACGGGAAAGCGGTCGATCTTGGAAGTGCCGGCGCGATAATGCTCGTCGGAGTGGCAAATCCCGCACGCCGCGACCCGAATCAAAACGTCGGACGGACCGATTTCTGGAAGGACAACCTCCGCCTCTTCAAGTGGCTTTCCGACCTCGGTGAGTCGCACCGCTCGCATGCAGTCACCGAATCAGCGCATCCAGCTCTCTCACGTTTAGCCCAGCGTCGCGGTAATGCTTTCGAGTCAGCTCGAGCAGCGTGAATCCATCCTCGTACGCGGTAAAGCCGCCGTCCGTCGCTTTATCCAGGTAGATGAGTCCGCCTTCAACCACGAAGAACGCCATCATTGGCCCAGGCGAATCTTCCGTGATAACCAATGTGTGCGCTTCGCCAGCGGGCTCGTAGATGTATGTCCCCGGTTTCGCGATCCAATCGTGCTCCAGATAGCGCCAATGGCCTCGCATTGTGTAGCCGTGAACGGTTCCGACATGGTAGTGCGTTCCTACCATCGAGCCGGGGAGTCCCTTGAGAACAAGGCTAAATCCTCCACTGGTGACGTTGAACAAACAGGGCTGGAACCAAACACCTTCCGCGTATGGCACCCATAGACGATCGTCGTCGAGATCGGTGTTGGTGATGAAATGTTCGCGACTTCGCAGACTTGGATCGAGACCGTCCGTCTGACTATTGAACGCAGTGATCGGCATGTACCGATGTTTTATTTAACCAGTGAACTGCTCAAGTTTAATCCCAACTCGCACGCCTATTTTTTCTTCGCAGGCGGTGCCGGCAGGTCAGAATTCCAGATATCGGTCCCACATTTCCATTTTCCGTCTGGCTGCTTTTCCCAAACCTCGACGTACTTACCATGGTCGTTTACCGGCTTGCCGCTGGGATCATTCATCGTCACGTCATAGGTGCCACTTAAGCAGGCTAAATCGCCAGAGTTTGCTACTTCCGCCCTGGTCGTTTTCCAACTGATAACGAGGCCAGGCGTCGAGAGCAGATCTCGCCAAGTCTTTCGAATCGCATCGCCAGTGGTCGCCGCTGGGGCGTTCGGAGGCATCACAACAGCGGCTGCCGAATAAAACGAGATCGTTTTCTCGAGATCTTTGGCGCCCGCTGACGCGGACCATTGATCGTCAAGGTCGCGAAGAGTTTGCTCGATACCTGTCGTATCGGCCGCTGGCGCTGTTATGACAAGCGTGAGCGAAACGAGGCCGAAACAACCAGCAAGGACATATCTTGTTTTCACACTCCTGATCAAATCTGCCTTGTGACTTCGCGTCAATGGTAATCGAGATGCAGATAACAGATCACCGGCACGGTTCCCCAACCGCAACTTTGGTCTTCCTAACGGAACCTACCTGGCCTCGCGTCGGAAATCATACGCCCGGCCGTCGTCAAGCGTGATGCGCAATACGGCGGGTTTGCCGGGGGCGGCCACATTCTTGTTGCCAGTTGTGTGCGCGGTCTTGCGTCCGAGCCTGTCGCCTCTGTCTGATCGTTCTTGTTTATGAGCATTCTTGTACTCCTTTCAGATGGTTCCATTTTTCCCGTAACACGATGGGTTTATCAGCGACCGCGGAAAACCCGGATCACGATCGATCCATCCCGAGAGTTGGCTGATTTTAGAATCCAACGTTCAACGAGATCGTAATCAAGTGTGTGTTTACCTTCGCCGTGTAGTCGCCGATCAATGTCCCTTGAAAAACAATGGGACTATTGGCTTCGTTGCGATAGGGCGACCTCACGTGAAACGTATCTGAAAATGGGTGCGAGAAAGTATAGTTCAAGTCCAGGAACCAGGAAGGCGTGAAAAAATAAGTAAGCCCGCCCGACGCAGCAATGCCAAACGCCCACTGCGACTGTTCATTCGACTGAGGCCGTCCTGATACGGCGACGAGGCCAGGCACAAGGCTACCTTCTGGAAAACGCGCAAAACCAACGAGATCGTTGAGACTGGCCCCGACGTGGGACAAGGAAGGACCCGTGCCGCCGTATAAAAAGATGCTCTTGAATGACCGGCCGATAAAAGGCACGAGTGAAAGCTGATGATCAATGAAAACGTCGTATGACTTGATAAGCGAAAAACCGTCAAAGGACGAGACGTTGGGAACTGTGCCCGTTCCAACTTGAGGAATCACAAGGTCATGCTTGGAGAGTTCGCTGGATCCCAGATAGCTGTACGAAAGTTTTGCGCCCCACAGCCAGTTACTATCGCCGAAATGCCGGAAGTACCCTAGTTGCCCCAGGGGAACGCCGGTCACTTGTGCCCCGAGGTCGACTGTGACCGGTGGCCCCGCAGCTTCCCCAGTGCCAAGCAACACCCCATTATCAAAGATGGTTGAGAGTCCTTTGTTAAAAACTGACTGGTCTCCGGAGGCGACTATTCCCAGCCCCCCGCCGACGCCCACAAAGAACAAAGATCTTGGAACGTTTGAACTCTGCGTGCCCTGAGTTGTGGATGACTGGATGTAATCCTTGTCCGTTCCGCCTTTCGCCACTGCACAGGCCATCAGCAGGAACAGGCAAAGTCTGGTACGCATAAAAAATCGATCGCGATTGCACGCCAAAATTTGGCAGCTCGCAAGCCGTTATTTCTCGCAGAGCCGGCAAAGATTAGGTGTGTCGTTCGGCTAATTTTACCAACGTAAACAACGCGTTGTTGATCGGCACCGGCACACCTAACTCGGCGCCGCGACGCACGATATAACCGTTCAACGCTTCAATCTCTGTCATACGCTGGCGATTCAAATCCTGGGCCGTGGAAGAGAACGCGTCCGCCATTTGCGTCGCGATTTCCGTCGCTGCGGCAATCCCGGATTCGCGGTCGGGCACGCCGGGCATCGCCACGCCAGCCGCGCGAGCCACCGCCAGCACTTCGTCGATCACGCTCTCCATTAGTTTCTTTGCGTTATCGTCCTGCATGATTTCGCCGTACCTGACACGGCCTAGCGCAGAGATCGCGTTCAGTGCGCAATTGCACAATAGCTTCACCCATAGTTCGCCTTCGATATTCTCCGAGACCAGGCAGGAAATTCCTGCGCGATTAAAAACGTTTGCTGTTTCCGTTGTTTTTTCCGATGGCGGACCAATGATCAAATCGCCACGCGCCAAATGCTTCACCCGTCCCGGTTCCGGAACGGAGACTGCGACATAAACCACAGCTGGTATCGCGACCAGATTCGTTGCAGCATGAACACGCTCCGCGTTGTCCACACCGTTCTGCAGACAAACGACTGTCGCATCTGGCCTGACCAATGGAGCCATTTGTGCCGCGGCTGCCGAGGTAGCGTTTGCTTTTACGCAAAACAGAATCAGCGAGCAATCGCGGACTGCGCCCATATCAGTTGTCGCCATGCCTTTGATGCGGTGCTGGCCTTCAGATTTGTCCAGAACAAGACCTTGCGTGTTGACCGCGTCCACAAAATGCTTTCGACCAATGAAAACAACGGGGGCACCGGCGCGGGCTAAAGTCCCGCCAAAGTACCCGCCAACGGCGCCGGCGCCGACAATAGCGATTCGAGGCCAGTCTCGACCTTCACTCATCAGGTACCCTTGGTAGTTCGAGTTCGCTCAAACTATAGGTAGAATAGGCCCTGGGCTTGTCGCCCCTGGCGATAATCGCGTCCACGACACTGGCGAATTCCTTTGTCTGCCAATGTCTTCTCGTCTCCCACCACTCCTGGACGCCTGGATAGGCAATCACGTCACTCATTGTTCTCTCAACTTCACCCCATAAAGGAGCACTGAGCACGCCGTCACGATGAGAGAAATACATTGCCTGGAAATTTTTGAAGAAGCGATTGAGAAACGAGCTAAACCTCAGCTTCGACACTGCATCAAGATCGTTGAAGCAC
>DATBEX010000142.1:0-4412 GCA_036558805.1 Candidatus Udaeobacter sp. | reverse complement strand
GCGCCAACACGGTTACGACGACGCACGACTTTACGATCCAACGGACACCTCGGTGTGCGGTATCCACGCGTTCTTTTTGATCCTCGGCGAACCGGAGGCTTACGGACTTCCACCCAGACCGCAGGTTCCGACGATTTATTTAAAATCCGCGTGGACCGCTGCATTTGCGACAGCACTCGCGTCAATTATCGCCACCCTGGTGGCGTTTGCATTTTCATCTTGATGAACACCCCAGAACAGCGGCTGGAACAACTGCGCGAGAAAGCCTGGCAGGAAGGCGTTGTACTGGGTCGCGGAGTAGATGTTGTCGGCGGTCCAATTCCGAGAAATCCCGGCTACTATGGGCAGTCTGTAGTCAAACCCCCAGTCTGGACGTGGGAAATTCCGCTCTACTTTTTCTTTGGCGGAATGGCGGGGATGTCGGCGTTGATCGCACTCGCCGCGATCCTGTTTCATCATGTTGACCTGGCACGCGCAGCCATGTGGCTCGCCACTATCGCTGGAGCTGTCGTCTCGCCAATTCTGCTGATCTTGGACCTGGGCCGTCCGCATCTCTTCCTCAATATGCTGCGCGTGTTCAAACATCGCTCTACAATGTCGATGGGCGCGTGGATTCTGACAGCATTTGGCGCGTGCACGGTCCCAGGCTTGACCGCACTCGAATTGCACGCGCATCAGATTTTCCCAGGCACATTTGATCAACTCCTGAGCTTTGCTGCCGGGATTTTTATTTTTGGCGCCGCGATTTTTGGAACGTTACTTGCAACTTACACCGGCGTTCTCATCGGAGCGACGGCGATTCCCGCGTGGTTTTTGCATCGCACATTGCTGCCGGTTCATTTTGGGACTGCCGGATTGGGATCTGCCGCCGCCATGTTGGAGCTGCTCGGGCATCGAATTTCCGCGCTGAATTTCCTCGGATTCTATGCCGCGGCAGTCGAGACGGTACTTTTGGTTTGGCTCAGCGTTGCGAAATATGGCAAAGCCGATCGCGCGATCCACGAACACGGATCCGGCTGGCTTATTCGAATCGGTGAAGTCTTTAACGGACCGCTCGCATTTCTTCTCCGTTTCTTCGGGTTCATTCCCTTGGCGGCAATTTCGTTCCTGGCCGGCGCGCTTGTCAGTCGAATCGGCTGGATCGCAGTGGGCAAAGTTTCCGGCTCAGATCCAGAATCGGTCTTCGCCTCACAGCGCTGAGGCTGCACCACCGGATCTCGAATTTGTCGAGGTTGCCAAACCCCGGCTACACCGGTTCAAGAATCACACGCTCGGTGTGCGAATAGATATTGAACGACGGTGGACGCAAAAATCCGATCAGCGTTTGATTGCTTTCCCGGGCAAAATCGACCGCCAGCGTCGAAGGCGCTGAAACCGCAGCGACAATGGGGATACCGGCGGCAAGGGCTTTTTGTACAATTTCAAACGAGGCGCGGCCGCTCACCAGTAGGACATGTCGATCTAATGGGAGCAATTTGTCGAGGAAGGCGCGGCCAATCGCCTTGTCCACAGCGTTATGGCGTCCGATATCTTCGCGAACAATTTTCAATGCACCGCGTGAATCAAAGATTCCCGCGGCATGAATTCCTCCGGTACGCGCGAAGTCGCTCTGCGCTTTTCGCAATTTTTCCGGAAGCGATAACAATGTCTCGAGATCGATCCGAGTATCTGCTGATCCAATTGCTGGAAAATTTTGTCGGATCTGGTCGATGCTCGTCTTCCCGCATAAGCCGCAACTCGATGAAATGGTTCCAAAGCGTTGAACGGAATTAAGTTTCAGTCTCACACCTTCCGCGGGACTGACGACCACTCTATTGTCACCATCTGCCGAAATCGCCACGATCGCGCCCGGATCGTGCACGATTGCTTCTGCAACGAGAAAACCAGCGGCGAGCTCATCGTCGTGACCCGGCGTGCGCATCGTCGTGGCCAGAGTTTTGCGACCAATTCGAATTTCGAGCGGTTCTTCAATCGTCAGGTCATCCCGGGAATATTCGAGCGAACCATCCTGTTTTCGTCGAATGATTTTCTCCGGACCTACGCTGGGCGCCTCTTTCATCTGCGATGATTTCAGATATTGTTGCAGCCGGTGGAAATCTGTCACTTGTACATTTCGCCGGGACACAATTTCGTTGGCCATCACGGTCGCGAGCCAGACACTCACCCCATGATCGAAGTGCCGCTGATTGAGTGTGTCGCGGGACGTGGGATATGCGGCGATCGTTACTTCGATTTTAAAGACGACTACAAAGGCCAGATTACATTCTTTTCGGGCGACGTTTTCGATCAGCTGTGCGCTGCGCTGGAGGTGCACAATTGCTCTCCCGCTGTGGTGCGGCGCAACGTGACTACGCGAGGCGTTAATCTGAACGAGTTCATTGGCAAAGAATTTGAGATTCAAGGCATCCGTTTTTATGGAACGCAGGAATGCACGCCGTGTTACTGGATGGATCGCGCAGTCTCGCCGGGCACGAAAGATTTCTTGAAAGGAAACGGCGGTCTGCGCGCGAAAATCATGTCGGGCGGCAGGTTGCGCTCGACTGCGTTCGTTTCCGCAGCAGTTGGATGAACATCAGCGCTGTGTTGCTCGCCGGTGGCGAATCGCGCCGAATGGGCACCGACAAAGCAGCACTTCTGTTTAGAGAAGAACCGCTCTGGCGGATTCAGCTGGAACTTTTGCGGGAATTGGAGCCAGCAGAAATCCTGGTTTCCGCACGCACCGATCCGGACTGGCGTCCTGCCGACGCGCGGTTTGTCGGAGACGATCCGCCATCGCGCGGACCGCTCAGCGGCCTAGCTGCATCGCTGGCGAACATGCGCACCAAACATTTGCTTGCGCTTGCTGTGGACATGCCGCTCATGACGGACAAATACCTGACCTTCCTTTGCAACCAAGTCGAGCCGCGCAGTGGCGCCATTGCGAAAATCGACAATCGTTTCGAGCCATTGGTGGCGATTTATCCGCAGGACGCGCTCGGGGATTTTCAGCGCGCACTTTCAGGGAAGGATTTTTCAATGCAAGCTTTGGTCGCCCATCTTGTCGCAATGGGAAGCCTCCGGGTGGTGTCCGTCACAGACGATGAAAGAAAATTGTTTCTGAACGTGAACGAGGTTTCGGACCTGGCGAGCTTCTAGCCGACGGCATCCGCACATCCAACAACTGCTGCAGCGGTGGGCGCTCGCTGCTAAAGCTGAGACCCGAGAACAAAATGAAAGGACTGCCTTGCAAGTTGGCGACGACTGGTTGATATGTTCGGTGCGATTTTGGGATGGTAATACGATTATCGATCTTGCGGGTTGCTGTTTTGTTTCTCTCGCTGCAGGCGTCTGCCTTTTGCGGCAGCAATGTGGTCAATCTTTCGCATTATGACATGATGCGGCCCGATTTTGCCGCTATGAAGCGCGAAGGCATTATCGGCGTGATTCATGAAGCCACGTATCCGAGTTTCGTACGTGATGCGAAATATTTTGATCGCCAGTTGGAGGCGACACGCGCCGGTTTGCTTTGGGGAGCCTATCACTACGCCAACGGGAGCGATCCAGTCCGGCAGGCTGATCATTTTCTAAGCGCCGTGTCCAGTGCCTGGGCGCAGATTGATTCGGCGGGCCGAGGCCCGGGTGTTCTGCTGGTTCTTGATTTTGAGAAGAATGGTCATTATCCCGGTGGCACAATGCGGGTCGATCAGGCGGTTGCTTTTGTTGAGCGAGTTCGCCAGCGCACTGGCGTATATCCGGGGATCTATTCCGGCGAATATCATCTGCGCCAGGCCCTGAATAGCCGCAACGTGACTAACGCGCAGCGAAGCGTGCTGGCGAATTGCTGGCTATGGATGGCAAATTATCGCAGTGAGCCGCGTCCCACAGCCCCGTGGAACTTCTGGTCTCTTTGGCAGTATTGTGGGGATGGCAAAGGCGCTCGGCCGCGCTCCGCTTACCCGATAAGCGTTGCCAACATTAAGAAGGCGGAGCGCAACATTTTCCGCGGAAATCAATCGGACTTGCAGGAGTTCTGGCAAAGACGCGCCTGGCAGCCTTCGGGAGGAAAACCTCGCCGCGAACCTGATCGAACTGTCGCGGCCGATTAAGGCCCGGCCTTTTCCGAAGCGCCGTTTGTTTTCTGCGACGTAGTTCCTTCTTTCTGTATCCCGCGCTGCGTTGTGAGGTAAACGGCGAAACTGCCGAGCCAGTGTCCGCCTTCGTAATGAGCACCGGTTACGGCGGCGAGTCCCGCGGTTCGATGCGCCTCTGCCGCAGCCTGCAGCGCCGCTCTCCGCCGATCATCCTGTGGCAGTGCTGACAAAATTCCTTCAAGCATCCAGGCGCGGCTGAGATTGAGCCCATCGAGATGTGCAAGCTTCGGATCGCTCGGATCAGGAGAGACAACCGGTTTCAGCCAATCACCGCTTGCCGCG
>DATBEX010000141.1:0-10378 GCA_036558805.1 Candidatus Udaeobacter sp. | reverse complement strand
ATGCTTCACGGCGTAATTGAACTGGCCGGTGCCGTAGTAAGGATTGATGAAGGTGGTGCTCGTCCCCGATGCGCTGTGGATTGCGCTGGCCGCAAACTGAACGTCTTCCTGATAGTTTTTCCATGGAATGCCGGCAGCATTTAACTGCCTCGTTAAGTGCGGCGCGTCGAAGGCGTTGTTGTTGGACGGATTAGGATCGGCATCGGTGTGGACACCGAAATCGGAGCCCGCTTCAGCCCAGACATAATTTGGTTCGGACGGATGGACGCCCGTGCCGGAGTTGAAATACGCCGTAGCGTAGGAGACCTGCGCCGCGTTCGGATTGCCCGGCGTAATGAGGCTGTTCATAAAGGGAGCTGCGGGATTGCCCAGGATTTGCTGCGGATTGGTCTGCGTGGGTGGTTGCGTGAAGTTGTGATTCTCCATCGCAATCACGAAGATCGTGCCGATTCCTTGCGGATGGTGTTCAGGAGATGCTTGCGCAGTAAATAAAACCGCGCTTATCGCGCCGGCGACTAACGCTGCCGTGCGCAGGAGCCTTCCGCGTAAAAAACCGGGAAATCCCGCTGCGCCGTTGAGGTGATTGTTGCTGTTTGGTCGAGTGATTTGGAGTTGTTTGTTCATGACATTTTAACTGCTGTGGATTTTCCTGTTTTTCGCCTTCGCGCGACCAAAGTAAACGTGACGTTTGTGATAATTCGGTTACGAACATGGCAGCGATGTGACAGCCGCGTTACACATCAACTCGCGGCCGCGACCGTGTCGGACAATGGATTACAAACCTAACTTTTGGACGAACGCTTCTGACAATTCGAACAAAACCACGCGGTGCGTCCGCCGATATTTGCTGATTTCAACGCGCGCCCGCAACGGGGACACTTTCCGCCTGTTCCTCGATGCGACAGAAGCCATGATTTTGGCAACCGCTTCACATCAACCTTCGCCGCGATGGCTCTTTCCAGGACGTAACGCGTAGAGCGAAACAGTTCGGTCAGGGCTTTGTCGTCCAGACGCGAGATTTCCGTCGCCGGATGTATGCGTGCGCGGAAAAGAATTTCGTCAGCGTAAATGTTGCCAATGCCCGCGATGAGCTGCTGGTTCAACAAGATTGATTTCACGGCGCCGCGGTGTTTCCACAGGATTTCTTTGAACTCTCCGAGATCGAGATCAAGTGCGTCTGGACCGAGGGCGTGCTTTTTCAGAAATTCATCGACATTCTTTAGCAATCCGATCTGACCGAACTGGCGCTGATCATCGAACGCCAGACGATGATTGGTTGCGAAAACGAAGAGGACTCGCGCATGACGCGGTTCTTGTTTGTCGTCCTTGAAGTAATCAAGCGAGCCGGTCATGCCGAAATGGAGTCGCAACCAGAGCTTTCCATCTGCGCGAACAAACAAATGTTTGCCATGACGTCGACTCGACTCGAAGCGGCGTCCTTTCAATCCGCGCGCCAACTCTTTCGCTGTGACGTCTTTCAAAACGTACGCGTTCCGCACTTCGACGGCGTCAATTCGTTGACGCAATGAAGTGCGGTCGAGATACCGCTTGAATATTTCGACCTCTGGCAACTCTGGCATGGCTGACTTGAAGCTTGAGGTTTGAATTTGCCATGGAAGTCGGAGGTTATGAAATTATGGCGATCGATTCCGTCGAAAGATTCATTAAACTGTTAAAGAAATCGCCAGGCGGCGCCGTATTTAACCCGTGGTGGCAAGTCGATGAGCTAAACGACATTGACCACAAATCGCCTGCTATTCGAAGAGAGCAATTAGCCGCGTATCTTCGAAAACGGATCGGCGCGGCAACACTCGTTGTGATTGGTGAAGCGCTCGGTTATCGCGGCGGCCATTTCACCGGGATCCCCATGACCTCCGAGCGAATCCTGCTCGGAAAAAAAAGCGATGAAGGGCTTAAGCCGGAGCACGTTTTCTACAGCATCAAGCCATACCGGACGAGCAAACCCAAGGAACATCCGAGCGGCTTTTCCGAGCCGACCGCGACCATCGTCTGGAGCTCGTTGCTTGGACTTGGCGTGAAGCCTGAGCAATTTGTTCTGTGGAATGCATTCCCGTGGCATTCAATTGATCGGCGTCGCGGCATGTTGAGCAACAGAATGCCAACACAAAAAGAACGATCCCAAGGACTGCCGGTACTTGATGCTTTCCTCGATCTGTTTCCACGCGATGAAATTGTCGCGCTCGGCAACATTGCCGCATCGCAACTGGAGAAACTCAGTGTCGAATGCCATCGGGTTCGTCATCCCGCTTCCGGCGGCGCCAAACTTTTCCGTCAACAGATCGGAACGATCGTCAAGTTGACCGATTAGGCGCGAATCGTCCCGAGCCTGCGAAGAAGGCGAGAGACCTCTCACAGGATGATCAATTACGCTTTGACGCTGTGTGTTACCGTCGCGTGCAGGCGAGATCCCTTAGCGCGCTTCGCCTGCTTCGGGATGACAGCTCCAGCGGCTTATCAGATCGTTTCGATTTCAGTTTGTTTTTTCGCCAACTTTAGCAACGCCAATTTCACAGTCTCTGTTACTACATCGTTTGCCGAAACTCTGATTAAATCAGCCGGAAGTTCAGATGGCGGCTCATAAGCCGCGCTCAACTTTTCGAAGTCTTCAATGCGAGCATCTGACGTTTTGGCCGTCTTCTCGTTACGGCCCTTTATTCGCTTTTTAACTTCGCCAGGATCTACTTCGAGCTCCACGAACTGAAATGGCATGTTCGCTTTGTTGCATTCGTCGCGAAGGAATTTGCGGAGCGCGCTGGTAGAAAATGTGGCGTCAAGAATTACGCCTGCCCGCGTGGCGTCCGGACTGGATCGACGATCCCGGCTACAGCCAATCGCGGCGAGGCCGTCCTCAATGAGTCTTGCGTAAGTTCGTCGAGTCATTTCCGCGGAATAGATTTTGGCGCGCAATTCAGGAGGCGTCCGTTGAGTGAGCGGAACGCCCGCAAGCGTCTTGCGGATTTCGTCTGAGGAAAAGATCCGCCAATCCAACTCGCCGGCGAGTCGTTTGGCGATCGTGCTCTTGCCCGTCCCTACCCTACCCATCACAACAAGAATCAACGGGTCGGTGCCCGCGATGGCATACCGAAGCGCGAGACGAAAATAGCGAGCGGCACGTTTCTCGTGCTCCTGCGGATTTGTCGTTTCTTGCTCTGTCGCCTGAATGCTTTCGACCTTCCCGCGTACAAAGGCGCGATAACATTTATAGAAATTCGTGATCTTTAACATTCCAGCATCGCCTAACTCGCGCGCCGCATTTCGGAGAAAAAGGTTTCCCAGGTCGCGCCGGCCCTCGAAATCGAAATCCATCGCCAGAAATGCGAGATCATTGGCGATGTCGATGAAGCGAAACCGGTCGTTAAACTCAATGCAATCGAAAATGGTGGTGGCTTGAGGAGTGAGATGAACGTGATCGAGACGCAAGTCGCCGTGGCAATCGAGAATCCGCCTCCGCCTAATGCGGTCCTGAAACACACTCGCATTCACGGCGTAGAACTGATCTGTGTAATGGTGAATCGCTTCGAACGCAGTCGGCGAAATTGTTTTCGCCAGCAAAAGGCTCCACCTGCGCGAAATTTTCGTCCGTGCTGACCCTCAGCTTTTGCGGCGTGCCCCATCGTTCGATCTCGGGCGTCGGATTTTCAGCCTGGTAGAAACGACGCAGGACGGAGATCACCCGGTTGATCTCATTTTCACCGACCAGATCTTGCTCGAGCAGCTCGTTCAAGAAACCGCCTTCGCCAAAGCTGCGGCGGTCAGGCCCGCCATGACGGAGCTCCCGCATTTTGACGGCGTACTCGACGATTTCGCCTTCACCGGTAAAGGAAAAACGCGAAGTTGTTTTGTAGATCGGGACAACATCCAGGTAGACCTCCGGAGCGAGCCGTCGATTCAATTCACTCTCGCGCTGGCAAAAGTAGCGGCGTTTTTCAAGGGTGCTGAAATCCAGAAAGCCAAGATTCACGGGCTTCTTCACTTTGAAAACAAAAGGCGACGCGATAAAGACCCATGAGATGTGGGTTTGAATCGCGCGAACTTTGATTGGCTTGTGTGGATACGATTCGGGCGATTCAAGAAAGGCAGTTAGCCGTTCTTGAGTATCGGACACGGATTGACCTCCCGTTTGCGAACGTTGAGCGCTACGACTTGGGTGGCTCGCTCCTTTTGATCAATGACGTAAAGAGGTCGAGCGGAACTGGAAGAAACGTCGTGGTGTTATGTTCGCTGGAAATTTCGCGCATGGTTTGCAGGAATCGCAGCTGAAGCGCCATTGGCTCCCTGCTCATCGTTGCAGCGGCCTGCACCATTTTTTCGGCGGCCTGGAATTCGCCTTCGGCATTAACTATTTTCGCTCGGCGTTCGCGTTCGGCTTCGGCTTGCCTGGCCATCGCACGCTTCATCGTGTCCGGCAGCGCGACATCCTTGACCTCAACGGCGGTCACCTTGATTCCCCACGGGTCAGTCTGCCTATCGATGATTTCCTGCAGAGTTTGATTGATTTTATCGCGGTGAGCCAGCAGCTCGTCGAGCTCTGCCTGGCCAAGCACGCTGCGCAACGTGGTCTGGGCGATTAGAGAGGTAGCCTTTAGGAAATTCTCTACTTTCACCACTGCAGACTGCGGATCGATCACGCGAAAATACAACACTGCATCGACGCTGACCGGCACATTATCACGTGTCATGACTTCCTGCCGCGGCACGTCGATGGTCACAACGCGCAAATCCATTCGCACCATCCGATCGACGATGGGGATGAGAAAAATCAATCCCGGTCCTTTTGCACCGAGCAATTTCCCCAGGCGAAAAATCACTCCACGTTCGTATTCCCGCAATATGCGAACGGCTTGCGGCAAAATGATGATGATGAGAATAACGATCGGCACGAGCCAACTGATCAATCGCGGCAATGCTTCAATTAGTTCCATGGCCTTATTTTCCTTTAGGTTGCAGTTTTAGTGTTAAGCCCTGCACGGCCGCAATCTTAGCTTCTTCGTCCTTTTCGATAGGTGTATCACTGACAGCGTTCCAATATTCGCCCTCGACGAAAATCCTCCCGCTGCGTGAATCGATCGGCGTCAATGCAGTTACCGTTTTTCCAATCAGCGTTTCCTTTCCCACCTTTACCGGCAACCGTTGTGCTCGCAGCCCTTTTCCGATGACAAAAATGAAGAACGCCGCGGTGACCAATGTCGCCGGAATAATGTAGTTGAGCGACAGGTGAAAGAGCGGATCGGCGCGGTTGAAAAGCATGAGCGAGCCGATCAGAAACGCAATGATTCCGCCGACGGTCAAGACGCCGTGGGTCGTCGCATAGACGTCAAAGATGAAGAGCGCTATGGCGAGAGCGATCAACACCAACCCGGTTACGTTCACCGGCAAGACCGCCGCCATGTAAAGGAAAAGGAGCAATGCAATCGTACCCACAACGCCGGGCAAGATTGCGCCGGGTGTACTCACCTCCGCAATAATTCCGTACATGGCGATCAGCATGAGAATAAACATCACTTCTGGTCGCCAAAGTTTTTGAAAGACGTGTTCAGAGGCCGACATCTTGATCTCAACCATTTCCGCGCCGGTAGTGTTGAGCGTCTTGCCATCGACCACGCGTCCGTTTAGTTGCTTCAGCAAATCCGGTAAATCGACGGCGATCAGATCAATGACTTTTAATTGCAATGCTTTCTCAGCGGTGATCGATGCGCTTTCCTTTACCGCCGACTTTGCCCATTCGACGTTACGCTGGCGTTTGCGGGCGATTGTCTCGATATAGCTCACGGAAAAATTCTCAAGCTTCTGCTTCATCGTTTCGTCGGTCTTTTCCTCTCCGCCACTGGGAAAACCGCCTATCGAGACCGGATGCGCAGCGCCAATTGTAGTCGCAGGCGCCATGGCCGCGACGCTTGCCGCGATGGTGATGAAACAACCCGCGCTGGTTGCTGTGGCGCCGGTCGGAGCGACATAAACTACAACCGGCACCGGAGAGCTGAGAAAGTTTTGCACAATCTTTTGCGTCGAATCCAATAGGCCGCCGGGCGTGTTAAGTTGGATAACCAGGCATTGGGCATTTTGTGACTTGGCCTCATCAATGCTGCGCGAAATGTAACTGGCTGTGGCCGGCCCAATCGCTCCGTCGATATTGATGAAGGAAACCTTTTCGGCTGCGAAAGTTGTCGGCGCAATTGCGCAAACAAGCCACGGAACCAGATCCATGAACAAATTCGTCATGCGCCCTTTCCCCGTGCACTGCGCTATGTCGCGCAAAGTCACGCTCCTTTCATCGGCTGCAGCTTGATCGCCAGGTCATTCACCTTTGGCTTCACGATTTTCTCATAATCGCGATAGCTCATTTTGATCGCGTCCGTGTGTGTGCCGCCTTCAAACACAATGTAGTCTTGCCCGGCCAGACTCTGGTCCACGTAGGTGGGCAGACCATAGAGATTTCCGAAGGGCGGCATCGCTCCAATCACGCAGTCGGGAAAAAGCGAATTAAATTCCTGTTCCTTACCGAGCGATACAGGTTGACCAATCGCTTTCTCGACCTTTTGAAGATCAATATGGTGGTCCGCCGGCAGCACCATCATTAGATGCGCATCACCGGATTTCACCATGACTACTTTGGCGTGATGCCGGCCTTTTATATGCTCGGCCTGCGCGATTCGTTGCGCGCTCACTGCCTCGGGATGCTGCAGAACGTCGTAGTGCGCTTTGTTTTCATCTAAACACTCGATCAGTCGCCTTGGCACTTCCATAAACACCTCCGATCAAAAGCTATCACTTTCCCGTGCGATCTCTACTGCTCGCAAACCAGGTGGCCACAGCTGCAAGGCCGCTTTGAAGGAATGATTGCAAACAGCTTCGCGGCTGAAGTAGAAAAGCGCCATGGAGCAAGAATCGCCGCGCGTCTCTGTAGACGTAAGGCCTAACTGGTGGAAGCGAAACTGGCAATGGTTCGTGCCGGTTGGCTGTTTCGGCATGTTGACATTGTTAGTCACTTTTGTTGCCTCGATCGCGTTGATCGTGTTTAGCGCGATGAAATCGACTGACGTTTATAAAGACGCTTTAGCCCGGGCGGAAGCGCACCCTTCTGTAATCGAGGCCCTCGGATCACCGATCAAAGAGGGGTTTCTCGTTTCGGGAAACACCAACGTTAACGGCGCATCCGGTGAAGCGAACCTCTCCATCCCCATCTCTGGCCCGAAAGGAAAAGGGACGATTTATGTGGCCGCAACCAAATCGCTCGGCGAATGGAATTATTCTGGTCTCGTTGTGGAGATCAAAAAAACGCATCAGCGAATCGATCTTCTTCGGAACAGCGTCTCGACACATTCGCTTTGATCATTCCCGTGCAACCCGCCACGAAGAAACTTTCCGTCAGCGCGATTCTTTTCGGAATTGCCGCCGCGATCATTGGTATCGGAGCCGGATTATTTCTCGGCTTCGCGTTGGGCGGGGCCCTCGCAGCCCTATTTCATGTTTCCTCGTTTGAAGGCGAGGCTGGTTATTTTGCCGCTGCGATTGCACTCATCGTAACGTGTATCGTCGCGCCAGGTTTAATCCTTCTCACCCTTTACTGGCGCGGCATCAGAGGGCTCTGGCTTTTCGCCGGGTTGATGACAGTCTGCCTGTCGCTCGGTGTCATTGTGGTTTCTGGTTTCGGAATTTGGTATGCCGGTCAACCGCATGTTCTCAACATCAATGGACCAACGCCGCAGCTGCAATTTGAGGTGAAACCGCCGCCCGGACAGTCTGTTGCAAGTCTGACCGATGTTCAGCCCGAGCTTGATACCGACCGCAACGCGATGCCAGGTTACTGGCACACCGACCCGCCTGAAAATCCGGGAGCGCGCACAGGTTACGTCGAACTTTATTTCCGCACGTCGCAACGCCTTTTCGTGCTGAAATTTCCCGGCCAGGAAGACAAAATTTTCAAGCTCAAGTTGCCCGCCAATCCAATGAGGGGGAAATACCGGCAGTGGTCCGACTGGCAAAACCCGGATTTCGTAGCGAAGGGCGGCCAGCAACCTTCCCGCCCCACGGGCGGAAACGAGTATCAGATCCGCTACAAAATGGATTATCAGGACCGGTAGCCGCGCGATGAAACGTCGCGCGGTTTACCTCCTGCGCCGCGCGCGTAAGTTCCTGACATGACGATTTCCGAGGAGCAGGTGAACAACGCTTTGAAGTCGGTGAAATATCCGGGGTTCACCCGCGATATTGTTTCATTCGGCCTTGTGAAATCGGTCCAGATCGAGAATGGAGAGGTCAAAGTGCAAATCGCCCTTGCAACAAACGATCCGAACGTTCCAGCAACAATCAAGAACGATGCCGAAAAAGCGCTGCGCGGGATCGACGGCGTTCAGAGCGCGAGAGTTTTGATCGACATTCATGCGCCGCCAGCAGGCGCAGGGACGGGCATGGGCGCGACCCGGATCCCGGGGATTAAGCATGTGATCGCTGTGGCAAGCGGAAAAGGCGGCGTGGGCAAATCGACTGTCGCGGCAAATCTGGCGGTCGCTTTGGAGCAAACGGGCGCGCGCGTCGGGTTGTGTGATTGCGACATCTATGGTCCGAGCATTTCGTTGATGTTCGGCACGCGCGAGCGGCCGATGGCGACGGAAGAAAACAAAATCGTCCCGATTGAGCAATACGGATTGCGGCTGATGTCAATGGGATTTCTGCTCGACGACGCGTCGCCGGCGATTTTGCGCGGACCGATGGTCACTCGTTATACACAGCAATTTCTGCGACAGGTGGAATGGGGTGAACTGGATTATCTCGTGCTCGATCTGCCTCCTGGCACTGGTGATATTCAGCTCACCATTGTCCAAACGGTCGCGCTTTCCGGCGCGATTGTTGTCACCACGCCCCAGGAAGTGGCGCTGATCGACGCTCGCAAAGCCGCAACCATGTTTGAGAAGGTCAATGTGCCTGTGCTTGGGCTCATTGAGAACATGAGTTATTTCGCCTCTCCATCCGACGGAAAACGCTACAATATTTTTGGAAGTGGCGGCGGCGAACGTGAGGCGAAACGACTTCGCGTCCCATTGCTCGGTCAAATTCCGATCGATATTGCGACGCGGGAGTCGGGCGATCGCGGGATCCCAATTGTCGGAGAAGATCGCGCCTCCCCCATAACGGCCGAGTTCAAAAAAATTGCTGAAAGCCTTCGTAAGACGCTGTCGGCGTGAGGTGTCCGCAACTGCGATCAGCACTGAGAGTTAAATAAATAAGGTGGTTACTACGTCGAAATCGACGCGTGGCATTGGCGTCCAGCCAATCCCACACGGCAGGGATGCCGGTGCCACGTGGAAGTTGATTTTGTTGACTCAGCCCAAATTTTATGAAAGAGAATTCTGAGATGCCTTCTCCAGACGAGGATCATTCTCACTTCGTTAAGAATTCCGTCCTGTATAAGGAGTTTCTCGCCGAGCGCGCTGAGATCCTGAAACACAAATGGATCGAAAGCGAAAAAGCCGGTAGAGACATCGGCTTTGAAAAAGCCTTGCTGGATTGGATCGTGAAACATCGCTCCAACTGGCGAGAGCGGCGAAGGAAGGAGGCGCGCACCGAAAAGTCCGCCTCCTAATTTTTTTGTTCCTTTAATGCGATCCCGCGAGGTCGCCAAGGAAACGCATGAAACAACCAAAACAAAAAATATCCGGTGCCGCCGTCCCGATCATGGACGCGGAGTCGATTCGTCGAGCGCTTCAACGAATTGCGCACGAGATTATTGAGCGAAACCCCGAACTGACACATGTCGTGCTGGCGGGAATTCCGTCGCGCGGGGTGGAAATCGCCCAGCGCATCGGAGCTTTTATTCACGACGTCGAGAAGATCAGCATTGAGACCGGGGTCATCGACGTGGCGATGCATCGCGATGACGTGGGAACGCGCTCTGAATTGCCCGTCGTGCGCGAAACGAAGCTTCCGCTGCCGCTGGAGGAACGCACCGTCATCGTTGTCGATGACGTTCTTTACACGGGACGCACGGTGCGCGCCGCCATGGACGCCATCAACTCATTCGGACGGCCGGCACGAATTCAACTCGCAGTACTTGTCGATCGCGGTCATCGCGAGCTGCCCATCCGTCCGGACTATGTCGGGAAGAATCTGCCGACTTCCGGCAACGAAAAGGTGCAGGTCCAACTTCACGAAACCGATAACAAACCTGACGAGGTGCGCTTGGAGAAAGAATGAGGACGTTCACTACCTAATGACCACCCGCTGGACACGAAAAGATTTGCTCGGTCTGCGCGAATTATCTGCGGACGAAATCAATTTCATTCTGGAAACCGCCGACGCATTCAAACAAGTCGGCACGCGTGAGATCAAAAAAGTGCCGTCATTGCGCGGAAAAACATTG
>DATBEX010000140.1:0-5771 GCA_036558805.1 Candidatus Udaeobacter sp. | reverse complement strand
ACCGGTAGCCCAGCAAAAATCCGTTCGATAATCGTTTCGCTAGTAACTGCTTCCGCCTCCGCTTCGTAACTAACGATGATGCGATGCCGAAGCACGTCCGGGCCGATGCTCTTCACATCCTGTGGAGTGACGTAACCGCGGCCGTTCAGGAACGCATGCGCGCGCGCGCCCAGTGCAAGATAAATCGTCGCACGTGGTGACGCTCCGTAACGAATCAGTCCTTCGAGTTGCAAATTGTAGGCCGACGGCTCGCGCGTCGCCCACACAACGTCCACGATGTAATCCTTCACCCGATCGTCTATGTAAATACTATTGACCACATCGCGCGCTGCGATGATTTGCTTTGGGTCGACCACTGGATCGACCCGCAAATCGGGCGACGAAGTTGCCATCAAGTCGAGAATGTTTCGTTCCTCGGATTTTTGGGGGTAACCAATGTTCAATTTGAACATGAAACGGTCCAGCTGCGCTTCGGGTAATTGATAGGTCCCTTCCTGTTCAATTGGGTTCTGGGTCGCCAAAACGAGAAATGGATCGGAGAGGGGATAGGTTTGTTCGCCGATGGTGACCTGCCGCTCCTGCATTGCCTCAAGCAGCGCGCTCTGCACTTTCGCCGGGGCACGATTGATTTCGTCAGCCAGGATTAGATTGGAAAAGATCGGACCGAGCTTGGTTGTAAACTCACCGGTCCGCGGGTTATAGATCAGAGTGCCGATCAGGTCCGCAGGCAAAAGGTCTGGGGTGAATTGTAACCTTTGAAAACCGGTCTGAATGCAAGCCGCCATTGTTTTTACCGTGAGCGTTTTGGCCAATCCGGGAACGCCTTCGAGCAGTAGATGACCATTGGCGAGCAATCCGAGTAGAAGACGGTCCACCAAATATTTCTGGCCTATAACAACGTGACCGACCTGCTGGCGGAGCCCTGGAATCCATTGCCCCAGCTCCCGTACCTCTTGTGTAATCTCCTGCGTCGATTTCATACGGTCTCGTCAGACAGGCGTGGCCGGGGGAATGTTCGATCAAACGTGGTGCAAACTGCTGACTTTCTGTTCATTTTGCTTGGTCCCATGCTTCAACTCCGGTTTCGATGCGCGAACGCCGCGCTAAGATAACGCCAAACATCGGATCACAATGTTTATTCGCAAGCCATCGTACCGGGCAATTTGGATAGTCATATTTGCCGGCATGGCGATATCAGCCCTGGCGTGGCTCGCATGGAGCGATCCGGCAATCAATTTTTTACCGCGCGATCGGCGTGCGGAGTGGATAGTTTTTCCTGCAACGATCGACGCGCGGGCGCATTGGTTTACAAGCCTCGATGCAACGTTCCGGCATGAGTTTGTGTTGACGGACCAGCCGCGGTCGGCATCCCTGAGTATTCGCGCGATGCGGCGCGCAGAAATAAAAATCAACGGCACGCGGATCCAGTTTCAACCGGATCGCAATTGGAAAAGAGTTGTGCGAGTTGATTTGCCAGAACAGCTGCACCCCGGCACGAACGTGATAGAGGCGCGCGTGTTCAATCACAATGGGCCGCCGGCGCTGTGGCTAAGCTTGACCACCGATCAACTGAGTCTGCGGAGCGATGAAAGTTGGGAAGTGTCGTTTGCGGGTTCCCCTTGGCGTCATGCGGCACTGGCCACAGCGGTGAAGGTTCCAGGACCCGGCAATACCCTTGGGAATGGGGAGCGCACGTTCGACGCGATGAAGAAAACCTGGCCATTATGGATCGTTCTGGTCCCAATTGGCCTGGTGGCTGCCCTTCTCTGGCGCATCAAAATCAAGGCACCCAAAGCACCCCGGCTTGAGCAGATGCTTCTGCTTGTGTGTGCCGGTTTGTGGTTGCTGTTATTCTGGAACAATACCCGCCTGTTACCGTTTCACGCCGGCTTCGATTGGGAGGAGCATCTCAAATACATCACTTATATCCAGGAAAAGCGCGCGTTGCCCGAAGCGACCCAAGGCTGGGAGATGTATCAGCCGCCACTGCATTACTTAATGGCCGCTGGAATACTTTCAGTGTGCAAACTTTCCACCAACGATCAGGCATCGATCTTTGTTCTGCGGTCGCTCGGAGCATTAGTGGGTATCGCCCAGTTCGTCTTTGTCTTTCTGAGTTTGCGCCTCCTTGTTCCGTTGCGAACTGCAATCGTCGGCCTTTTGCTCGCAGCATTCCTGCCCATGCATTTGTACATGGCGTATTATGTGACAAACGAGATTCTGGCTGCGGCTCTGTCCACCGCGACGCTGTATCTATGTTTACGTCTGCTGAAGGACGAGACATTACACGCATCACAATTTGCCTGGGTTGGATTGGCGATCGGCGCGGCAATGTTAACAAAGGCCACCGCAATTTTGCTGCTTCCAGTCATAGTCGCTGCAATCGCAGGTAAACTCGCCTGCACGCGAACGCCGATCGCAACTTCGTTGCGTAATCTCGGTCTGCTATTGGCGATTTGTTTTGCAGTGTGCGGCTGGCATTATGTGCGTATCTGGCTGAGGTACGGGACACCATTGCTCGGCAACTGGGATGTAATTAGTGGATTCACGTGGTGGCAGGGCCCGGGTTATCACACCACAGCTGACTACTTCCGTTTCGGCCGCTCGCTGGTGGCTCCGTTGTTCAGCGGTTTCGCCGGATTTCCCGACGGAATCTATTCTACGCTGTGGGGAGACGGGTTGTGCGGCGGTGTGTCGAGCCTGGCGTTTGCCTGGAATCAACACCTGATGGTGGCCGGTTATTTATGGGCCCTGATACCTGCTACGCTGATTTTCATTGGTGCGGTCGTCGCGATCGTTCAATTCGTTCGGAAACCCTCGAGCGAATTATTCCTATTGCTTGGTTTTTCCGCCGCGATTGTTCTGGGCCTGATCTTTATGACCCTGAAAGTTCCCTCCTACGCGCAAGCGAAAGCGTTTTACGGATTGTCAGCACTCACACCGCTCTGCTTTTTCGGAGCCTTGGGCTGGGAAACCTTTACATACTGGAGCAGGCCTGTGCGATTTGTTCTTGGTATTCTCATCCTGGGTTGGGCGATCAACAGTTTCGCCACCTATTGGATTGTCCCGTCAGTGGCACAACACTCGTACGCCGCAAAAGCTCTGGCCACTCAGAACCAGATCGACCGGGCCGAAGTCGAGGCGGCCAGGGCCGTGAGCGCCAATCCATCAGATGCTAACGCGCGTGGGTCGCATGCGTTATCTTTGGCAGAGCTGGGTCGCAACGACGAGGCCATTAAGGAAGCGGAACGCGCGACCGAATTGAATCCGGTCAGTTCTCCTGCTCACCTGGATCTGGCTGTTTCGGCACAGACTAGTGATCCGCAGCGTGCAATCGTCGAAGCGCGCCGCGCAATTGAGCTCGGTCCGGAAAATTCTTCCGCCTACCAGGTCCTGGTGAATTGCCTTTTACAATCCGGCCGTTACAACGAAGCGGCCGATTTTGGACGGGAGTGGCTATCGGTCACGCCATATGACCCAGCAGCTCATTCGGCCGTGGGCATCGCCCTGGGTGAAAACGGCGATCTCGTGTCGGCGGCGCAGCAGTTCGGCTACGTGATGATGTTGCGACCGGGCCTTGAACAAGCCCATGCGCAACTACGCCAGATTCTTCTGTCACTGGCCAAAGAGCCGAACGGATTACAAAAACTGCACGAAATCGCGGCAAATGCACCGGACTCGCCACGAATGCTGGATGAACTCGCCTGGTTGCTTGCGACCTATCCCGATTCACAAACTCGTGATGGACCTGAAGCTGTTCGCTTGAGCGATCGTGCTTGCGCTCTGACTGACCGCCGGATCCCTGCTCTTCTCGACACACTGGCTGCCGCCCATGCTGAGGCGGGAGATTTCCCGCGCGCAATCAGCGTGGCCGAGGAAGCCTTAAATCTCGCTCGCTCGATCGGCGATAACGACGCGATGAAGTTGAGCGAGAACATTCTTTCATCACTTCGTGCTAACTTTCCCTATCGCGAGGAGCCGCAGTAATCGAAATTAGAACGGCCGAGTATCTCATTTCACTCGTGACCGCCGCGCTGGCGTCTCACGTCGCTCGCGGGGACGCAGCGTTAGAATGATCGGCAACCCTGGAAAAGGTTGCGCCTTTCGAATGCAAGATTCCAAATAGCGCTTGTACGTTTGGTTCAGTAAACGCGGATCGTTTACGAAAAGGACGAATTCCGGAGGTAGCAGCTGTTGATCTTGTTTCCCTTTTGATTGCGCAGCATAGAAGAGTTTCAATCGCCGGGTCCCGATTGTGGGAGGCGGGCTGGCATCAAACGCCTGGCGTAGTAAGCGGTTCAACACTCCAGTGCCGAGGTGTTGCCCCGCCGCGCGTTGAATTTTTTCGATCAACCCGAACAACTTACTGATGTGTTCTCCCGTTAACGACGACGCAATCAATACTGGCGCATAATCCAGGAAGAAAATTTGCTCGCGCGCGGCCTCCACAAGCTTGGCGATGGCCTGCTTGTGATTGCGTTTGGCTTTAATCAGGTCCCACTTATTCAAGACAACCATCGCTGGTTTTTGGGCCGCTTGAATCAATCCAGCGATTCGCTTGTCCTGCGCGGTTACACCGGCCGTGATATCGACAATGAGAACACAAAGATCGGCGCGACGGATGCTCCGTTCCGAGCGCATGGCGCTGAAAACTTCAACTGAAGTCGATTGTTTGCCTCGCCTGCGAATTCCGGCAGTATCGATGAAAACGAACCTCCGACCATTGCGCTCGTAAAGAATATCGATGGCGTCGCGCGTAGTTCCTGCCAGTTCGCTGACAATGGCATGTTCGCCGCTCATGAGGGAATTGATCAGAGAAGATTTCCCCACATTGGGTCTGCCGAGAATCGCCACAGCAAGTGAGTCGTCGGGCGTGACTGGCGGCTCATCGCTGGGTGAGGGGAGGAGTTGGTCAATTGCCTCTAACAAATCCGAACCGCCTCGACCGTGTTCGGCGCTGACAGGCACGCTCGATTGGAACCCTAACGAATCGAACTCTGCCGCAAGCGGCTCATGCTTTTCATCGTCGACTTTGTTGATCACCAGTACCACCGGTTTTTTTGATTTGCGCAACAAACGCGCGAGTTCTTCATCCATCGGAGACAAACCGGCCTTCGCATCGACAACGAAAAGGAGTAGATCGCCCTCACGTAGCGCTACCTCTGCTGTGCGGCGTACCTGGAACCCCAGTTCCGACTCGCCTACGCCGAAAATCCCACCGGTATCCCACAGAACGAAGGGCCGTGTCCCTCGCGTACAAACCGCGGAAATCCTGTCGCGCGTAATTCCAGGCTGGTCATGAACGATCGCGATCTTTTTCCCGATCAGACGATTGAACAGCGCAGACTTGCCAACATTTGGCCGGCCAATGATTGCGACGCTCGGCATATTCGTCAGGCCGTTCATCGCTTTAACAATCGACGTTAACCCCGCTGCGGGTGCGCGTGTCCTTCCGCCTGCAACTGGCGCACACCATCTGTCACGTAGACGATTCCTGAAATCAATGTGAACAGGCCGGCGGCGACCACCACGTAGAGCAGGGGAATGAATCGCAATTGCAGCATCACCCAACCAATGGCGATCATCTGGAGCACGGTCGCCACTTTCCCGGTCCAATTGGGCTTCACATGTACTTTGCCGTTCAGCAAGTACAGGATCATTGTGCCCACCAGAATCACGGCGTCACGCGTGATTACGAGAACCGGAAACCAGACGGGAAAACTACCGTATTCAGGGTCGGATTCGCTCCAGTTGCTGATGCTCAATGTGAT
>DATBEX010000139.1:0-14587 GCA_036558805.1 Candidatus Udaeobacter sp. | reverse complement strand
GAAGGCAGTTTCATTGTTCATTTAAGTGGACCGGGGACAACTCGATCCTTCACCATTTGGCCCCGCGATTCCAATTCCTGCCGGAGACGCGGCGAGACCTGACCGGACAGAGCAACAAGGACTTTCTTGTTCCTCGGAGATCTTGCCGCGAACTTTTCAATTTCGCCTGTGAAATGCGCCGCGCCCGGGGTCCAGGCCGCATAGTCCCATTGCAACGCAACAACAGTTGTTCCGTCCTTTGCGACGCAGATTGGAAAATCCCCCAACAATTCAATGCGCGACAGCGAGATCTCGTCCTTGTTTAGTTTGCTCATGAGCGCTGCGGTCTGGACACAAAAGATTGCGTCCGTCTCGGACGAGCTGGTCTCACCGGCCAATTGGACGAACGCGCGACGATTAGCAACTCCTTTCATCGATCTCAGATTCAGGACAAAGGCCGTCTGCGCCGATGGCGAAAAAGCGTTGTTGTTTAGAAATTTCCCGGCTTCATTCTCAGTCGCACCCATATCAAGCAGCGCTTTGCGATTCATAATCCTGAGGTCGGTGGGAGATTTTTCTTTCAGCACGTCGTTAAAGTCTCCGGAAACCTCCGTCACGGTTAACGCTGTTCCGGCTGCGCCGCTGACCGGGAGTGTTGCCAGAGTGAAAGCCGCGCCACCCGCAAAAGAAGCCCATGCGATTTGATCCAGTTCGTGCTGTAAAACGGTGTTCGTGCTGTACGGATCGACACCCAGACTGACGGCGACCTTTCGCTTGGCATCCGAAAAACCTATGACCTGCTGCAACTGGCTTCCCTCGGCGTCGTTACCCTGGTGCCTTTCGCCAAGACCTTTAACATTTTCACCGACCCGGCCCATGAATTTCATAAGTCCCTTCGGCACATTAGCGATGGTACGAACCGGATCGTTGGCTATCGCTTTAGCCGCCGCTACAGGACTTTTGGCCGCTTTTTGCAGCGCCTCCTTAAATTCGTCTGTGCGCGATACTTCTTTCAAGCGTGCGATGGCATTGATCTCATTGATTCGCCTGACGAGCATTTCGTTTCCGTCGGCTTCGAACACACCAAAGTCGGAGTCGATCGTGAACTGGTTCGCGCCTGAATAGGTCGGTACCTCTTCGCGAACCTTGTGATGCGGTCCGGAAAGAAATTCAGGTCGTAATATATCGCTCGCGTTAAGTATGGGCAGTTCTTCAAACACGGCCTCTGCCCGAGGGATCGCACTTGGTTGAGGTGTTTGCGCTGCAGCCACCAGCGTCAATCCGAGCGTAACCGCCAGAACAGGAATCGCGTATCGTTTTATTTTCATTCGTCCATGCTTGTGATCCCGTGGCGGTGCGAACACAATTACCGCCAAATCTATATATATTATCGCTGAACCAGAGTTTGACCGGAAATTCCCGCTTCGCATATACGACCTTCGTCCAATAGAAATCTCCGGCGAGAAGTTCTTAGTAAGGGGCGAAAACAAAATTCATTGTTTGGCGAGCCGCACGCGGATGGAATAGATTCGGTTCCATGCCATTCGAGAAATTTGATCTTGATAACCTTGATAAGGAGCGGCGTAAAGCCATCGCTAAATCCATTCGCACGATTAACGTTGAAGAACTAAAGGCGATCGGAGAACAAATATTCCCGATGGCCGGAGATCCCTGGCGGGATACTTTCTTCCAATTCATTGCCGACAATCCCGGCGCAACGTTCCACCACGCAGTCGCCAGCGACGGCGTCAACATCGTTTACTGCCGTGATCAGGACAAAGGGATCTGGTTCCTGCCCGGCAGCGGCTTGGGTCCACTACAAGCGACAGGCAAGAAGATCATGAAGGAAATAATCGCGGGCGGGCGTTGAGATGGTTTGTCCTCGCGCACGCCGTGCTGTAACGACCGGGAGTCTAGTTACGGTGCTATCGCAAATCAGCGCCGATCGGAGCAAGAATGCTGTTTAAGCAGGCTTGGCGGATGACTTTTCGAATGCTGCCACAGCATCCGCGAGCTGGCTAAAGTGGTGGTGATCGTCGAACACACTGCCGCCAATAGCGGATACCGCTTCGCGTAATGGCAGATGCGCTTTTGCAATAACAACCTCGATTCCTCGAGACCGCAGTCGCGCGACGAATTCTCGCAACTGCTCCGCTGCGGTGATATCCACGCTCGGAACCGCGCGGGCGTCGAGAATCACTTGTCGAACCGGTTCGTGTTCCTCGGCAATGAACGACTCCAGTCGCTCGATGAAGAAACGCACATTGGCGAAGACTAGCGGTCCATAGAATCGATACACCACTAATCCCGGCAAAGTCTGCGCCGCTTCATCGTCGCCTACATCGTGCATCGTCGTTGAGCCTTCGACCCTGCCAAGTAACGCATCTTGTGGACGGACGATTTGCGCCAACACACCAAGTAATGATAGAACAACGCCAAGCAAAATCCCTGGTAGTACGCCAAGCGCGATTACACCTGCTGTGGTTGCGGCAGCCACAACGGTGCTGAAACGCTGCAGTCGCCATAACCGTGAGTACACCTGTAGATCGACCAGCGTCACACCTGTGAAAACGAGAATGGCAGCAATAGCTACTGACGGGATGGTGGCGATCCATGTTGTAAACAGGAAAACACACGCAGCTGTAAGCGCTGCCGCAATGAGACTAACCATTTGTGTGCGGCCACCGGTGGCGTCATTGAGCAGCGTGCGAGTTTGGCTGGAACCGACAGCGAAACTGCTGAGCAGGCCGGCTGCAACATTGGCTGCTCCGAATGCGACGAGCTCTCGATCGGGATCAACGGCGTAGCGATGCCGGCCCGCGACAGAGCGGGCAAGCACAACGCCTTCTGAGAAGACAAGAAGTGCTATGCCGATGGCCGCAGTGAACAGGGGCGTCGCGTCGGCAATTCCAAGACCAGGTCGCACCGCGTTGGGAATATGGAGATCGACCGTTCCAATAATCTGTAGTCCTAGCGCCGAGAAATTGACAAACTGGCCTGCGATCATCGCCAGCACAAAGACAATTACCGCTCCGGGTACCCGCCGCACTTTCCAACGGCAGATCGCCAGCAACGCGAGACACGCGAGGCCAATTATTAAAGTAAGCGCGTGCGTCTCGCCGAGTCGCCTGATCCATTCCCAGAAACCCAACAGCGTGTTGTCTTCGTTTAATTTGATACCGCACAACTTTCCGATCTGGCTTCCAATAATCACAACAGCGGCGCCGTTCATGAATCCAAGCATTGCGGGGCTGGAGAGAAAATCCGCTGCAATACCCAGTCGCAATCGCGCCATTAACAAAAGGACACCAGCCGTAAGGAACGCGAGCACGGTTGCCAGTGTCACCGCCTTGCCGGCATCACCAGCTGCAAGCGGTCCAATGGTCGCGCCAACCAGCAGCGCGATCGCCGCGTCCGGTCCAACGATGACGTGTCGCGAGCTGGTAAACATGGCGAACACAACCATCCCGCCGATGGCTGCATAAATGCCGGCCGCCGGAGAGCATTTCGCCAAATCCGCGTAAGCAAAAGCAGACGGAATTAGCACGAGTGCGACGACCAGCCCCGCCAGGGCATCGTGTCGCAATAACGAGCGATCATAACGAAAAAGCATCGCCGCCCCGGGCAGTAACTTCTTAAGCTTCCCTGCACTTGGGCTTGATGCAACAGACTCACTCATTGTGATCGCAAAGTTTAGGCAATGAGATCCCCGCACCTCACCATCTCACATCGGCAGCATCGTCGTGCGCACGACGGCAAAGATGAAAACAGCTGCAGCGAAGCTAAATGCCACGATGCGGACCCGGCGCTGTTCGAATCTTCCCGAAGCGCTGGCGAAGAAGAGCACGGCCGCGAACAACACAGTATTAGCGAGATATTGGCCAGAAACATTTCCGGCATTACGAGCTTGCTGAATCTTTTCCTGTGCCTCGGAGATGGCCTCGGCAGCTTCGCGTGTGCCTCGCGGCTCATAAAGCTTTGGCACAAATGGATGCGGATCGGCGTTTGGATTTTCAAATGGCTTCTGCGCCAGCCAGGCGTCGTAAGCCTTGCGCACATCGGGCGGAAAGCGTTCAACATAAAAGTTCGCCAGTTTCTCGTTTCCCGCTTGCTGCGCCGCCAGCAATTGCATGAACATTGCCGCGTGAATCGTGCTCTGCTGCATCCCTTGCAAACTCAGCAGACCCGCCCGGCGCTCCAGCGCGTTAAATTCATTCATTAGTCGATTGCTCTTTCGCGTCCACGCTGCTGACTGATAGGAGCACCATGCTGTACTTAGTGTCGCCAGTGCCATCAACAAGGCCGCCAGAGGTTCGACCCATTTTTTCTTCTGCTCCGGCTGCCCGTTTGACGCAGCCGGCAAATCAGATTCGCTTTTCACGCGATCAGGCTTGGCTCCTTTCGTCAGGACGGTGAAGTACGCTTTTGCTCACGACGATAAAGAAAAATGCGGTGGAGAGACCGAACATTAAAATGCCTGTAAATCCCTCGATTGGGCCAAGCATCCGCCATTCTTTCGGCAACACGAGATCGCCGTAGCCAATAGTGGCGTAGGTGACCGCTGAAAAATAGAACGACGACTCAAAATTCGGCAGACATTTCGCCAACAAGAAGAACAGAGCCCACACGGCGATCGCAATCATGTGAATCACGATAAGCAACCACGCGATCCGAATAAGTAGCCACGTAATTGGCCAGAAGCGGGTATCCTCCGGTTGCACTTTAGAATGCGATACGTGGCTCAATACCATACCGAGACCAGCCGCGTGAATTGTGACGGTGATAGCAACCAGGCACGCCGCCAGTAAAATCTTCGTGAGCATCACGCTATTAGTCGTTCGTTAAGGGATCGACACTTTCTGAAAATCTTCGACTGCGTCTGCCACGCTTGTGAAGCGGTTAACGCCACCTAGTTTGTCGTCAACGCCTTCGTTACGAAGGCGATCGCGAACGGCCGAGCGCGCTTCGACGGTTTGGAATCGAATACCATTTGCGCGGAGTTCGACGGCCATACTGGCAAGCGTATGGGCGCTCTGCATGTCCACACGTGCTGCGGCGGAGAGATCAAGCACTAAGAGTTTCGGCGGTACCGGCTCCGTACGAACACGGCTCAGAATTGCATCGCAAACATTGTCGATGTTGAAATAAACAAGACCCGATTCGGGCCGGAAAATCATTACATTTGGAATCAGTTCGTTGTTTATATGCCGCTGGCGATCCGAGAAACGGCGCGTACCTGGAATTCGTCCGAGCAAAGCAACATGTGGACGCGATGCTACCCGGATCAACTGCACAAGCGAGATCACAGCCCCGATCATCACGCCGCGAAGCAGGCCGGACGTGAGCACGCCAGCGAAAGCTGCGATCGCCACGACAAACTCGGAACGATCCTCGCGCCAGAGCTCTTTCAAAGTCGCAAGCTTGAACAGACCTGCTACAGCCACCAAAACAACGGCCGCGAGAATCGGTTGCGGCAAAGCACTCAGCAGGTGAGAGAAGAAGATCACAACCACGAGAATGAAAACTCCGGCAATGGCGGTAGACAGCGGCGTGTGCGCACCGCCTTCTTCATTGACAAGCGACTGGGACGTACCGCCGCTAACAGGAAAACCACCACCCAGTCCGGCAGTGAGGTTTGACACTGCCAGCGCCAGATTCTCCTGATTTGCATCGAAACGTCCGCCATGTTTCGCGGCGAACATTCTGCCAATGGCAGCCGTCTCGACCGCACCAAGAAGAAAGCAGGCAAGGGCCAGCGGAAGCAATTCGTTCAGATCATGCCAGTAAACTGCAGGAATTCTGAGCGGTGGTATTCCCTGCGGTACGGTGCCGATCAGTTTCACGCCGCGAGCCTCAAGCGAAAGTGCCGATGCAGCAATTATGCCTCCTATTACAACGAAGAGCGCAACCGGTTTATGTTTGAGAAGAATTTTCCCAAAGATGAGAACGGCAAGCGCGATTCCTCCAATTAGCAGCGATGTCGCATTCGTCTCGTTGAGATGCGTAAGGAAAAAAGCTGCATTCCCCCAAAAGCTCCCATGAGCGCCGTGAAATCCAAAAAGCTTCGGCAGCTGCGTGCTGGCAAGAAAAAGAGCTACGCCACATTTAAAACCGGTCATCACCGCTTCCGAAATAAAATTGACCATGACTCCAGCTTTCGCGAGCCAGGCAATGAAGGCGATCAGTGCGACGAGTAACGCCGTGCCGGTCGCTAACGCTCCAAAGCGGGTCGTGTCGCCGCCAGTGATTTCACCTAACGAGGCACCAATGAGCAACGAGATGGCAGAAGTAACCGAGATAACCGTGTACCGCGAGCCGCAGAAGAGCCAGAATATCAAACCTGCAAACAAACATGCGTAAAGGCCCGTTTCCGGCGGCAAATTGGCTAAAGAAGAGTCGCCCAACGCTGCAGGGATCAGGTACGCGGCAAGCGTAACGCCGGCGAGAAGGTCGCCGGGCAACCAGCCACGATCATAGGCGCGCAACCAACTGAGAGCTGGAATCACTCGGGTGAAGGATGGTACGTTCATAACACTAACCTCCGCGCTCGTGAACAGCGGCCTTAACGGCTGCGGTCTTTCCGATGGCGTATCTTGTACTCTTTGGCCCAGGTCCGAGCCGCTTCCAAGGGGTTGCCGTCTTTCTGGCGTTCCAACCACGCCTTAAGTCCCTCTTCATTAACAGGCAGGTTGAGAACTCGGGGCCGGCCGAACAATTTTCCAAACATCTCCATTATCTGTGTTGTGGTAGTGAACACAATTTCGTCCATGGCTTCCGGTTTCCCCTGGCAAGCGTAAGCATTGAAATCAACCCATTGTCCATCTGGACGGAGGACAAACATTTTTTCCTTTGGCAACACATCAATAGGAGACACGCCTGTTTGCGTAACGAGATAAGGACCGCTCTGGCCGCCGGTGCCAAGGTTCAAGATGTGAGCATCGCGATAATTATTGGTGATCGTTTGCATTTAATGAACAGAGTTGAAAACTTCTCTCCCGGCATTCACGACCGATTTTCACTCTTCTTAGCCGGGTAAAACAGACTTTCTTGTCTGTATACAGGCTCTCTTTTACGATTTCAGAGCGTAACGGCCCAACATTGGCAGTGACAACGATCATGTGCGTATCCGTGTGGCATTGAAGGTGGCCAGTGATAATTGGTGATGTCACGACGTGTAATTTCCCGCTCGATGGCTGCTTTTTCTTCGAGGTCAGCCGTGACCTCGCTGTGGGCGTTGCTTTGCAACGGTTGCTTGTCCCAATTCATGCGCGTCATGCTCAAGCAATGCTTGAGGTCGTAGCGCCTGAGTTGCAGATCAGAAGTGGGTGAACGTTGAATGTCAGTCTGCGTAGAACAACAGCCTCCCACAACAAGCCCGGCTATTAATAGTAACGATAGCTGTTTCAAACTTCGGCTCCCCCCCCGCTCTCTCCTACGTACGCGTTATGAGTTCGCTTGATTATGGACAATCGTTTGCTCGTACCTTTGGTCCTTTCCGCATACCTCTCATTTTCCCGGTGCACCAGTTCCTTCGAAATCACCGCCCAGAGCTAGGTACAGATTTACCCGTTCGCGGAGGCGGGATGCGCGGATTTGTGTGAGTTGCACTTTCGCAGCGAGATTCTCTCCGGTGAGGCGCAAAATGGTGAACATGTCGATCTGGCCCTGGTCGAGTTGCTTCCCGCCAAGGTTCATGGCCTGGGCACTGCTGGAAACCGCGTCGCCTAGCGCGTTTTCGCGTTGGCGGAGATAATAGTCGTTGGCGAGAGCGTCTTCCACCTCTCCGAACGCGCGCAGCGCGTGTCCCACATAGCTCGCAGCCGCGGCTTTTTGTTCGGCTGTGCGAAGATCCACTGCCGCTTGAAGTTCACCGCCAAGGAAGATTGGTTGAGTGACTCCAGCTGCGAAAGTCCAAAGGACGGCATTGAGCGTTCCGACCCCATCGAGTTGCGCCGTCCCCAGCCCGCTCGTGGCACTGAGCACAAACCGAGGCAGCCGTGCTGTCCGAGCTTCGTTCACTCGATGAAACGCAGCGGCAAAGCGGCGTTCACTGCCGATGAGATCTGGGCGGCGTTCGAGGATTTGCGCAGGCAGTCCAGCGGGCACCGCTCTTGGTTGATCAGGAAAGGATCGTCGCACATCAAATCGGCCCGCTGGGTAGTGGCTGGTGACAACTTCGATCGCGCGGATCGTCTGCATCCGCACTTGCTGCGCGGTGTAAAGTGCATCTTGTGCACTGGCGGTACGCGACTTGATTTGCGCCACTTCGAAATCGCTCGCGAAACCGTGTTCTTTTTGTATGTCCGTGAGCTTCGAATACTGAGTGTAAATATCCAGCGTTGCCTGCGCGTTTGCTTCCTGTTGCGCGGCTTCGATGGTCGTGAAGTACGCGCGCGCCACTGCAGCGGCGAGCGATTGCCGTGCAAATTCGTAATCAGCTTCCAACGCCTGGCTTTCAGCTTTTGCCGCAGCTTTTTTCGAGCGAATACGCCCCCACACGTCAGCCTCCCACGCCGCGCCGCTGCCGATGCCATACACCCAACGCTGTGATGTTGCGTCCACGCTCGTGTCGATACCAGCCCCGCCAGAATTCTCGACACCCGAACTTCCGAAGTCCGGCGGATTAATGTTGCGATCGAGGTTGCCCCAAATATGCTGCCCCTGCCGCTCACCCAATGCCTTAATGCCGACTTGGGGATAGAGCCCTGCCGCAGCAATACGCACGGCCGCGCGCGATGCTTCCACGCGTGCGGCGGCGGCTTTTAGGTCGGGGTTTCTCTCGACTGCGTCTGTAACAAGAGCGGTCAACTCAGGGTCATGAAAGGTGAGGATCCAATTCGGAACAACGATGCCGCTCCGATGCGGCCCGGCCCAACTTCCGGGGATTTGCGCGCGAGCCGATTCAGGCATGATATCCGCGCCAAACGGCGGATGCTTGAGCGCGCAACCGGCAAGTGTGAGGCTGCTGGCGGTAGCAACAAGCAGCGTGCAGCGCCAAGCACTCATCGTCTCATCCCTAGTGTCCGCCAAACAGAGCGGACAGGTGTTTGATGACGAACCAGTCGAACTTCGACTGGATGCGGACGATCACGCGACGAATAATCTGGATCGGCTCAATACTGTTTGTGTAGATCGCTCCCCCACCGCGGGCGCCAGCTGCGAGGAAGACGCCTTTATCCCTCCCATCTGTGAGGAGTCGTACTGCGATGCGCTGTTCCGGTGCGACCGCCAGAGCCGGCTGGTTTCCGAACGCACCCAGGTTTCCGCTGATCGGCATCTGGCCTTGTGCTGTGGCCCACAGGATAGAATCGACCTTGCATTTGATGATGCGTCCGGGATACACCTTCATAAAGATTTCCGCTTCATTGCCGGGTTCGACGTAGCGGAGTTCGTTTTGCCGGTAGAATGCTAGTAGCCACGGATCGTCCTCCTGGATGAAGCTCATCACAGGCATCGTCGCGAACTGCGTCGCGCGCACGCCGGGTTGCAGGGCAAGATTGGCAACGCGACCGTTGGCCGGCGCGAGGTACGTCGTACCATCAAGATCAAATTTCCTATCGATGAGGTCGGCCTCGGCCTTGGCGATCTGCGCTCTGGCCTGTGATTCGGTGGCGTCGGCGGCGAGAAATTCGCTTTGGAGATTTGCGAGATCACTTTGCGCTTGCTCGAGGTCAGCTCGTTTCCCAGCGCCAGCCGTGGCCAGAGCGGTGTATTGCTCGACGCGCTTTTTCGCCAGGTCGATCCGCGGGGTCAGCGACTCTTTTTTGTTCGCTGCATTGTTAGCTTGATCCTTCGCTCCCTGCAGAGTGGCTTCGGCGGCTTTTACCGCCGCCTGGAAGGGTACCGGGTCGATCTTGAATAGCACGTCGCCCTTCTTAATTGGCTGGTTTGGTTGAATCGGCACCTCGGTTACCTGACCGGTTACGCGCGGCACTATCGGAATTACATAATTTTGCGCCCGTACGTCGTCAGTTGTGGGCGCGGCAATGTTCAGAAGCAGAAAAAGAACCATCAGTCCCACGATGGGCAGCGTGATGGTGATGAACTGCGTGGTAAAATTCCAAGGCAGCCATTTGAATTTAAAGAAAATGAGCCAGACGAAGAAGCCGTAGATGCCAAGGAGGATGATTTCCATTACGCCTTCCCTCTTTTGGCTTCCGCTTCGAGTTCCGCGACGCGGGCGCGGAGTTGTTCGACTTCACTGGCGCCGGATTTTTTCCCGGACGCCTGATCGTGCGAGTGGTCGACATCGGTGCCGTACGCCATCTTGTGCAAAACTGGCTTCGAGTACGCCCAGAGCCAGGCAATCGGCCAGAGCAGTCCGCCGAAGACGAGAGAGAGAAAACAGAGGCACTTGATAGCAGGGAGCTGCGGATGGTGCCGCTTTTCGGCAATCTTTTCGGGAATGATATGGACCGCCAGGAAGGCCACGATTAAGACGGGAGGAACGATGATGAACGCGAACCACGCAATGGCGCCCGCAACAGCATCGAGCGTCTCACCATGGAGGAACGAGGCATGGGCGCGCGACGGCAGTGCCAAAAAGGTGAAGACGAGGAACAGAAAAAAGAATCCGCCGCGCGACCGACGTGAGCTGCCCGAGAACCGCATTTGTGGAGTTTGCGTTTTCACGATCTTTTGAAAGGCTTTTTTAGCGTGGTAAATCTTCTTTGTCCAGAAACGCCGTTCGCAAGAAGATATTGTAATTCCTCAAGATCTTTATGCGCCAACATCCGCGTCCTCCGCCCGAAGCCGTGAAGTTACTCAATAATGTGTTTTCCCGATATCGGACTTTAGGGCAATTCAGGCAGTGGCCGCCAGTTCTGATTTGAAGAAGAATAATTGCCGCGCATTTTGTGGGCAATATGAAGAGCCATGGCACCGACGTCTTTTGATCTCACGGCTAATGGGCTGACGGTGAGCGAAGTTTTCCACAATCTCGCGCCGAGCGTACTTTACGAACACGCGATTCGTTTCGAGAAGGATGCGACTATCGCCGAAAACGGGGCGCTGGTCGCGTACTCCGGGGTGAAAACGGGTCGCTCACCAAAGGACAAACGAGTTGTCGAGAATCCGGCTTCCAAGAACGACATTTGGTGGGGAACCGTAAATATTCCGTTCGACGAGCAAACGTTCCAGATCAATCGACAGCGCGCAGTCGATTATTTGAACACACGGGAGCGGCTTTACTGCTTCGATGGGTTTGCCGGCTGGGACCCGAAATATCGTATCAAGGTCCGTGTTATCTGCTCTCGTCCGTATCACGCGCTTTTCATGCACACGATGCTCATTCGCCCGACGCGCGACGAGCTCGCTAACTTCGGTACACCAGACTTTGTGATTTATAACGCCGGTGCGTTTCCGGCAAATCGCCTAACGAGCGGCATGGGCTCCACAACCAGCATCGACCTTAGCCTGGAAGACAGGGAGCTCGTTATTCTCGGCACCGAATATGCCGGCGAAATGAAGAAGGGCGTTTTCACTGTCGCCAATTATTTCGCACCGAAACGCGGATTGCTTTCAATGCATTGCTCAGCCACGGCCGACAAAAGGACGGGCGCATCATCGCTCCTCTTCGGTCTTAGTGGCACGGGCAAAACAACTCTCTCCGCCGATCCGAAGCGATACCTCATCGGTGACGACGAGCATGTCTGGAGCGACGACGGCATTTTCAATATCGAAGGCGGCTGTTACGCCAAGGCGATTAATCTGACACCCGAGAGTGAGCCGGACATTTTTCAGGCACTGCGATTCGGGGCGGTACTGGAGAATGTTGTCTTAGATGAAGGTCATGATGTCGATTATGCGGACACGAGCATCACGCAAAATACCCGCGGCGCTTACCCCATCGAGTTCATCCAGAACGCAAAAATTCCCTGCATCGCCGGTCACCCGACCGATGTGGTCTTTCTGACTTGCGACGCGTTTGGCGTGCTGCCGCCGGTCAGCGCGCTTTCACCCGCGCACGCGATGTATCATTTCATCAGCGGGTATACCGCGAAAGTTGCCGGCACCGAGATGGGAGTGACCCAACCGCAGGCGACGTTCTCGCCTTGCTTCGGCGGACCGTTTCTGGTTTGGCATCCGAGCAAATATGCCGAGCTACTCGCGGAAAAAATGCGCAAACACAAGGCACGAGTATGGCTGGTGAACACTGGTTGGGCTGGCGGCGCTTACGGAACGGGCAAACGGATCAGCCTCAAAAACACGCGCGCGATCATCGATGCGATTCACACCGGCGCGCTTGCTAACGCAAAGACGCAGCGCGATCCCGTATTTGGCTTTGACATTGTCACTGAAGTTCCGCTTGTGCCTTCTGAAATCCTGCGTCCGCGCGAAAGCTGGACCGATAAATCCGCGCACGATGCGGCCGCAAAAAAACTCGCAGCTCTTTTCAACAAAAACTTTGAGATCTACGCCGCAGGGGCAAGTCCTGAAGTAAAAGCTGCCGCACCGCGAACGTAAGGCAAGGATTGTAGCAGACCTTGATTCCTCAGCCGGACTTCGCGCCTGATCGCCGAGGCATTCTATTTCGATGAACACGATGTTCGGGGCATGAATCAAACGTTGCTTGCGCACACGACCAAAGCATCAACATGAAACAGAAAAAATCATCCTTCGGACAATCCGATATCGTTCGACTCAGCGACGAAGATGCCGCCGTCGCGCTTCTTGAACGTGCGATCACAGGCCTCTGGGAAGTCGTCAATGAATTGACACGCTTTCGGCGCACCACACGCCAAAATTATCGCGTAACGATTTTCGGGTCCGCTCGTCTCAAGCCTGGCACGCACGCTTATGAAGAGGTGAAGAAACTCGCCGCCGAGCTGACAAAAATGGGTTGCGACATAATCAGCGGCGGCGGTCCGGGCATCATGCAAGCGGCGAACGAGGGAGCGCTTTCAGTTGATCCAAAAGCTCTGCATCGATCGGTTGGCATCCGTGTCGACCTTCCGTTCGAGCAAAAATTGAATCCTTTCGTCGGTCTCGCGTACGAGCACCGCACTTTTTTCTCCAGACTCCATCATTTCATGATCGCGTCTGACGCTTTTGTTGTTGTGCCCGGCGGCATCGGCACGCTTCTTGAACTGTCACTTGCGTGGCAGCTGCTCCAGGTCCGAAAGCTTTATAACACGCCGCTTATCCTCGTCGGCAAAATGTGGGGTGAGCTGGTGGAGTGGGGTCGACGCACAATGCTTGTCAAAGGCAGCGAACTCGCCAGCGACGTTGATTTCACGATCGCGCATTGCGTGAACACCATCGACGAAACGATCGCGTTGATTCGACAGAATCGCGCCGACTGGCTCGCTTCTCAGGGAGCGAAGTAACGCGTTACCGAACTATTTGTTCAGCAACTTCTTTTTTGCCGCAGCGAGTTCCTTGAGCTTGTCTTCGCCGACCTCAGGATATTCCAAATCAAGATCGGCCAGCGTATCGACCACGGCCGCAGCGACTACAACCCGGGTGAACCATTTGTTGTTTGCTGGCACGACGTACCAAGGCGCTTCCTTTGTCGCGGTCTCCTGAATCATTTGTTCGTACGCTTCCATGTAATCGTCCCAGTAATCGCGCTCATTCGCGTCGTTGGACGAGAACTTCCAATTTTTCAATGGATCGTCGATTCGGTCCAGGAATCGTTGTTTCTGCTCCTTTTTTGAAACGTTGAGGAAAAATTTCCTAACGACCACGCCGTTTCGCCCGAGATATTGCTCGAAATTGCGAATGTCTTCGTAGCGTTCTTCCCAAATTTGCTTGCCCATAAGCTTCGGCGGGAGTTTTTGTTTCGCTAGAAATTCGGGGTGCACCCGGACGACGAGCACCTCTTCGTAGTAACTGCGATTGAAGATTCCAATGTGTCCCCTGTTCGGCAGACACTTCATGCACCGCCACAGATAATCATGGTCCAGATCCTCGCTCGATGGAGATTTGAAGGAATACACTTCACAACCTTGTGGGTTCACGCCAGACATCACGTGTTTAATCGCGCCGTCCTTGCCGGCTGCATCCATTGCTTGAAAAATCAACAGCACAGCCCATTTGTCCTGCGCATAGAGTTTATCCTGCAGCTCAGCCAGGGCCGCGACCCCCATGGCAAGTACTTCCTTGGCTCTTGGTTTGTCGGCTTCCTTGGTGAATTCAAGTGTGTCGTCCGGATCAACATCCTTAAAACGAAAATCCTTGCCTTTGCTCACACGGAATGGCTTGGCAAGGTTATGCGCTGTTTTGATAATCTCCTTTGTTTTCATAAAATTTTTATCGGTAATATTGTTTTGACTAAATATTGCTGCCTCTGATATTCAGACCCCTAATTTAATCGAAGCCGTCCGGGGGGGAACTCTAATCGCGCGGCGAAAACCAAAACTCAAACGAAATCTACTATGAAAAACCTAAAGAAAATTGCAGTTCTACTAACAACCCTAGGCGTAATGACGGGATTCTCGCAGGCGGCTCATCATAATGAATCAAGGCCAGACGCAACTTTGCGGATGAGCGTAGGTGGTTTCTCTCTTGGAATCGGTGGCAGCTCGGGGTCAGGAACGCTCACTTACAGGGGAAAAAACTATCCGTTTAGGGTAAGCGGAATGGCGATAGGCAGGGTCGGGGTGAC
>DATBEX010000138.1:0-8725 GCA_036558805.1 Candidatus Udaeobacter sp. | reverse complement strand
TTGCTGCGGAGATGTACCGACACTGGAGACTCTGGCTGCCGTCGACCTTCTTCGCCATTACGCACCCGACCTGAAGGTGCGCGTCATCAATGTCGTGAATCTCATGAAGTTGCAACCCCAGACTGAGCATCCGCACGGTCTGTCCGACCACGATTTTGATGCGCTGTTCACTACGGACAAACCGATCGTCTTCGCCTTCCACGGTTACCCGTGGCTCATTCATCGACTAACATACCGACGAGCCGGCCATGGGAACCTTCATGTGCGCGGCTATAAGGAAGAAGGCACCACTAGCACGCCGTTCGACATGTGCGTCATGAATGACCTTGATCGCTTCCACTTGGTGAGCGATGTAATCGACCGCGTGCCGAAACTCGGAGCGCGAGCTGCATATGCCAAGCAGGCGATTCGCGACAAGCTCATAGAGCACAAGGAGTTCATCGCACGGTACGGCGACGATATGCCTGAGATCACCGACTGGAAATGGGGTGGACATGCAAAGGCGAGTAAACGTCTTCGTTCAACGGAAGGTGACAATGTCTAAGCGGCTGGCTCAGTAACTGGACTTACAGCATGCAGGGATTCACTCAAACATCGAATGGCCCCAGAGGTAGAAAGCCGAACGAATGAACAGAATAGAATCAACCACAGAAGAGCTAAAGCGGAGAAAGGAATGACTTTGGTAGAAACACAAACAGAAAGCGGACCTGTTTCTGCAAGAGCCACGGGGTCCAACGAGCTATCGAGGCTCATTGAACAGTACGGATGCGGGCCCGTTCAGTTCACGGGAACGCCGGATGCGCTTTATGAACGCCACCTTGTCTTTGACAACGTCATGGATGGCGCAGCGATCGGTGCCCGGGAACGTTTTGAAGCCCTCGCGCACTCGGTGCGTGATGTTCTCTCGCAACGATGGATTCGAACAGATGAAACCTATGATCGAAAGGATCCCAAACGTGTTTACTACCTTTCGATGGAATTTCTGATCGGCCGTTCGTTAGCTAACAACGTTACGAACCTTGTTCTTGATGACGTCACTAAAAGGGTCCTCAAGGAACAGAAGCTCGATTGGCACGAGTTATTGGAGCAAGAGCCCGACGCCGGATTGGGCAACGGAGGCCTTGGGCGTTTGGCAGCGTGTTTTCTCGATTCGATGGCTACGATGGAAATTCCTGCCATGGGTTATGGCCTCCGCTATCAATACGGTATGTTCAAGCAAACCATCCAGGACGGCTGGCAACATGAGGTTCCAGACAACTGGCTCCGTCGTCCTGACCCTTGGGAGGTCCCTCGTCAAAATGAGACAGTAGAAGTACCACTCAACTGCTCGTTCAAGCTAAGTGGTGGGAGCTTACGCGCTGTCCTCGGACAGACATCCAGTCTGATCGGTGTCCCGTTCGATCGCCCCGTGGTGGGTTATGGTGGCAAAACCATCAACACCCTTCGGCTCTGGGAAGCAGCGGCGTCCGATTATTTTGATTTCCAAGAATTCAGCAGCGGAGATTTCGTCGGCGCGCTGGCCGAAACACTCCAAGCCGAATCGCTCACTCGGGTACTCTACCCCGACGATCACACGGCCAAGGGACAAGGACTACGTTTTGTTCAGGAATATTTTCTCGTCGCCAGTTCACTAGCGGACCTTGTCCGTCGCTTTCGCAAGACTAACAAAGACTGGCGCACGCTACCCGATAAAGTTGCCATTCAGCTAAATGATACACACCCAACGATGGCTGTACCGGAGTTGATGCGGATTTTGCTTGATGAAGCACGCCTTGGTTGGGACGAAGCCTGGGACCTTGCTCAAAGGACTTTGGCGTATACTAATCACACGCTACTACCGGAGGCTCTCGAGAAATGGCCGGTCGTCTGGTTTGAGCGAATGCTTCCCCGTCATTTGGAGATTATTTACGAAATAAATCGCCGTCTCATTGACGACGTCCGAAGACGCTTTCCCAAGGACGAGGGACGCGTCCAGAGCATAAGCCTTGTAGAAGAGGGGGCCGAGCGCAAAATTCGTATGGCCAACCTTGCCATTGTTGGCTCACATAGCACGAATGGTGTAGCGGCCATTCATTCTCAATTGCTACGCACAATGACGGTTAAAGATCTGGCTGAAATGTTTCCTGAACGTTTCAGCAACAAGACTAATGGGGTCACTCCCCGTCGCTGGCTGCTAATGTCGAATCCTGCGCTATCGCAAGCGATTACCGAAGCTATCGGTGAGGGCTGGGTGACTGATCTCAGTCAGTTGAAAAAGCTTAAACCAATGGCAGGCGACCAGATGTTACGCCAGGCCTTTCTAAAGGCTAAACGTCAAGCGAAGCTGCACTTTATCGACTGGCTCACGCGGACGACCGGTGAGACTGTAGACGCGGACAGTATCTTCGATTGTCAGATTAAACGCATACACGAATACAAGCGGCAACTACTGAACGCGCTTCGGATCGTAGTGCTTTATGACCGGCTGCGTAAGAACCCGAATTCCGAGATAACGCCGCGAACGTTCTTCTTTGCCGGAAAGGCGGCACCTGCTTATCAACTGGCCAAAGTAATCATCAAGTTCATCAACAACCTCGCCAGTATTATCGACGCGGATCCGATCGTTCGGGGGCGACTGAAAGTTCTATTCCTGCCTGACTACAATGTTTCAATGGCAGAGCGGCTGATTCCCGCAGCTGATGTTTCCAATCAGATTTCGACGGCTGGTTACGAAGCCAGTGGTACCAGTAACATGAAGTTCATGATGAACGGGGCGTTGACCATCGGTACACGTGACGGGGCGACCATTGAGATGGCAGAAGAGGCTGGCGAGGAAAATTTTTTCCTGTTCGGTCTGACGGCCAAGCAAGTAACGGACAGCCGTAGCTGGTACAAGCCGCAATGGCACTACGACAACGATCCGGAGACCCGTGCTGCCTTGGACCTGATCTTTTCCGACTATTTCAGCCGTAATGAGCCGGGCATCTTTGCTCCACTGCGGGATGCGCTTCTAACCAACGGCGATTACTATATGCACCTGGCGGATCTCAAGTCCTACTTGGAGGTAGACCAGAAACTATGTGGCCTTTACGCCGATCCAGCGTCATGGTCTGGCAAGGCGATTCTAAATGTGGCGGGTTCAGGAAAATTCTCCAGCGACCGAACCATTGCTGAATACGCAGCAGACATCTGGGATGCAAAAGGATGTCCTGTCTCCTAGTGGCTAGGAGTAACAAGGTGGAGTAAGACGTGCCAATCTCGCCACTTGCAGGCAAGCCGGCTCCAAAAGAGCTCCTAATCCATCCCGGTAAGCTTGAACGCGAATACTATGAGCGCCGCCCTGAATTAGGAAATCCGAACGAGATGGTAAGCTTCGGCACCAGCGGACATCGAGGCTCGCCGCTGCAGGGATCATTTACCGAAGCGCATATTCTGGCTATCACGCAGGCGATCTGTGATTACCGGCGCGGTAAGGGCTACGATGGCCCCCTCTACATGGGTAAGGACACGCATGCTGTGTCTGCCCCGGCGCAGCGCACCGCACTGGAGGTGTTGGCAGCAAATGAAGTGGACACCATCATACAGCAAGATGACGGCGTCACGCCGACGCCGGTAATCTCGCGGGCTATCCTCGTTTATAACCGGAATCGTAAAGAGCATCTCGCAGATGGTATCGTTATTACGCCTTCACACAACCCGCCGGCGGACGGGGGCTTCAAGTACAATCCGCCAAATGGCGGCCCAGCTGACACCGATGTAACACGATGGGTCGAACGCCGTGCCAATGAGTTATTACGTGATGCGACGGGCATAAAGCGGGTGCCGTTGACTACAGCGATGAAGACCAACACGACACACCTGGAGGATTTCGTGCTGCCTTATGTCGAGGATTTGAAAAACGTTGTCGATATGGAGGTCATCGGCAACGCCGGCCTGAAGCTGGGAGTGGATCCGCTCGGCGGTGCCGCCGAGCCATACTGGGACCCCATCAACTCCATCTATCACTTGGATATCCACGTAGCGAACTCAACAATCGATCCGACTTTTTCGTTCATGACGGTCGATCACGACGGCCAGATACGCATGGACCCGTCGAGTCCATATGCGATGGCGCGACTGGTGGACCTTAAGAATCGGTATGATGTCGCTTTCGCAAATGATCCGGACTCAGACCGACATGGCATCGTTACACCTTCCTTCGGTTTGATGAATCCAAATCACTACCTGGCCGTGGCCATCCGGTATCTGGTGACCCATCGGCCTAACTGGTCGGCTCACGTCGCCGTCGGCAAGACCTTGGTCAGTAGCAGCATGATTGATCGTGTGGTGAAAAAGCTGGGACGCTCGCTTTGCGAGGTTCCGGTGGGCTTCAAGTGGTTCGTGCCGGGGTTGTTCGACGGCGCGCTCTGTTTCGGAGGAGAGGAAAGTGCAGGGGCAAGCTTCCTCAGAAAAGACGGTACCGTTTGGACCACTGACAAGGATGGGCCAATCATGGACCTATTGGCTGCTGAAATCACGGCCCGCACAGGCAAGGATCCAGGCGAGTTGTATCAAGAACTAACAACTGAGTTCGGCACGCCATACTACACGCGAATCGATGCTCCGGCGACGCCCGACCAAAAGGCTCGACTACAAAAATTATCGCCGAGTGCGGTTGCTACCGATACTCTCGCTGGCGAACCCATCGTGGCGAAACTGACCTCCGCTCCAGGTAACGGCGCCCCGATCGGCGGACTAAAGGTAGTGACCGCTAATGGGTGGTTTGCGGCCAGGCCTTCAGGTACCGAGAGCATCTACAAGATCTACGCGGAGAGCTTTAGGGATGAAAGTCATTTGGCCGCGATCGTACACGAAGCTCAAGAAATTGTAATCGACGCACTGAGATCGCCTGATCTAGCTTTTCAGGAACGGGAGCTACGCTGATGATTACCAGCATCTGATGGAGGTTATCGCTGGCAAGAGCGCAAGCCCGGCGGCTATTATCGGCTTCGGCGTCGTCTACGGTCATTTTAGCAATGACCTGCAGGATTTTCAGTGGCAGACGCAACAGCTGGATCCAACTGTTGGGGTACAGTCGCACGAGACGGTGTTGGAGTTGACTCACCGCCTGGCTTTACTCATCAGTGCGCTCTACTTCCCGCCCGACCTGCAGTATGTCTTCGGAACGGGCGGTACCGGCCGGATTCCTGACGCCCTTTTCCCTGGTGCTCAAGTCGCCGTTAATTTCTGAAATGCAGGCAAAGCCACATTCACCACGTTGCAATGGATAAGCAGACCTCTGGGATTCCAAATGATCTGACGAACGCCGCGTCAGAAAACGCGATCGTCCACGGCACGTCAGAGAGCTCTGCCTATGTAATCACGCTGTCATGCGTTGCAGCGATTGGAGGTTTTCTCTTCGGCTTCGACAGCGGCGTAATCAATGGCACCGTTGATGCCCTGGCGAAGGCCTTCGGCACCGACGCCGCAGGCACCGGCTTTGCGGTCGCTTCAGTGTTGCTCGGTTGCGCCGCAGGCGCTTTCGGCGCAGGTAGGCTTGCCGACTCCATCGGACGCCGCCCCACGATGTTGTTTAACGCTTTTCTTTTTCTAGCCAGCGCGTTAGCGACAGGAGCTGCAAACTCCGCCCGGTTTTTTATCGCATCGCGGATGGCGAGCGGTCTAGCCATCGGAGCGGCTAGTATTTTGGCTCCGATGTACATATCTGAAGTGGCTCCGGCGCACATGCGAGGACGCCTGGCCTCACTGCAGCAAATGGCCATTGTGTCAGGACTATTTAGCGCTTTTCTAAGCAATGACATCCTTGCGAGAGTTGCTGGCGGAGCTAGTGCGATCTTTTGGGCTGGGGCGCCCACCTGGCGGTGGATGTTCTGGATGGAAGCGGTGCCGGCTGCCGCGTTTCTGTTAGGTACAATGCTGATCCCTGAGTCGCCGCGCTACCTAATTTTCCGTGGTAAACACGAGCAAGCGCGCAAGGTTTTCATGCGCATTGATGGCGATTCAGAGAAACTCGTCCGGCAGGTGGAGCAAAGCCTCGAGGCCGAACGTTGCCCCCGCTTATCAGATCTTATTATTCCGGGCACGAGACGGATCGCTCCAGTGCTCTGGGTGGGGATGGGTTTGGCTGCTTTCCAGCAATTTGTTGGTATCAACATCATCTTTTATTACGGTGAGATCCTGTGGAAAGCAGCAGGGGCAACAGAACTGTGGGCTCTGCGCATTAACGTGCTCACCGGCTTGGTCAACATTCTCGCTACGATCCCGGCGATTCTGCTCATTGATCGCATTGGCCGGAAACCGTTATTGCTGGCGGGATCAGTGGGCATGACTCTGACCCTCGGCGCCATGGCGGTTGTATTCGGCATGGCTGGCGTAGGCCCTGACGGCAAGCCATTGCTCAGTCACATGGCTGCCGTGGCAGGACTAACGGCGGCGAACCTGTACATCGTTGCCTTCGGTATGTCGTGGGGGCCAGTAATGTGGGTGTTGCTGGGCGAGATGTTTCCTAATGAGCTGCGGGGAGCTGCTCTTGCCATTTCGGGCGCTACGAATTGGATGGCTAACTTCACAGTCACTGTCACTTTTTTGCCGCTATTGAGCGCAGTCGGTCTGACCGGGGCTTACATGCTGTACGCCGTAGCTGCGGCGATGTCTCTGCCATTTGTGTGGGCTGCGGTGCGTGAGACAAAGGGCAAGACCCTGGAACAAATGAAGGACACAACCAATCTGAATCGATTTCTGGGAGCTATAAAAGGGGCCCAGGGATAGCAATGAACGACTAGAACGGAAGGAACATGGTAATGAACCCAACAACAAAATCAGCAATCGAGCGTGGCGCATGGAATGCTTTGGTCTCGCATTATCAAGAAGTTCGAGAGCTGCATCTGCGCCAACTTTTTTCAGATGATCCTACGCGGGCTGAGCGAATGACGATCGAGGCCGTCGGCTTATACTTTGATTACTCGAAGAATCGCGTCACCGACGAAACCCTGAGGTTACTCGTACAGCTTGCAAACGAGTCGGGGCTGCGCGAGCGAATTGATGCCATGTTCCGGGGCGACAAGATCAACATTACGGAAAACCGTGCAGTCCTACACGTGGCGCTACGCGCGCCGAAAGGGGCATCGATCGTAGTCGATGGTGAGAATGTCGTGCCACAAGTCCATGCCGTCCTTGATAAGATGGCGGACTTCTCCAACCGCGTGCGAAGCGGCGCATGGAAGGGCTATACCGGTAAGCGTATCCGTAACGTTATCAACGTTGGTATCGGCGGCTCTGACCTTGGACCGGTCATGGCCTATGAAGCATTAAAGTATTACAGCGATCGAGCCTTGACGTTTAGGTTCGTTTCCAACGTGGACGGCACCGACTTTGCCGAGGCGGTTCGGGACCTCGAACCAGCAGAAACGCTTTTCATCATTTCCTCAAAAACTTTCACAACCCTGGAAACAATGACGAACGCGCGCACCGCCCGCGATTGGTTAGTTGCGGGTATGGGTGGCGATGAAAAGGCGGTGGCCAAACATTTTGTAGCTGTGTCGACGAATGCTTCGGAAGTGGAGAAGTTTGGTATTGATACCGCAAACATGTTTGAGTTCTGGGATTGGGTCGGTGGCCGCTATTCGATGGATTCGGCGATCGGGCTTTCAACAATGATCGCCATCGGCCCCGATAACTTTCGGGCCATGTTGGACGGCTTCCACCAAATGGACGAGCACTTCCGCACAGCCCCCTTTGAGCGTAACCTGCCTGTTCTTATGGGCCTATTGTCTGTTTGGTATAACGACTTCTTCGGGGCACAAACCGTAGCGGTCCTGCCGTATGAGCAATACCTAAAGCGATTTCCAGCTTATCTCCAACAACTGACGATGGAGAGCAATGGCAAACATGTCACACTCGATGGTACAAAGGTTCCCTGTGATACCAGCCCTGTTTACTGGGGTGAACCGGGGACCAACGGCCAGCATTCCTTTTACCAGTTGATCCATCAAGGAACGCGGCTTATTCCCTGCGACTTCATTGCGTTCGATCAGACACTCAACCCACTCGGTCGTCACCATGACATTCTTTTGGCAAACATGTTTGCTCAAGCCGAGGCGCTGGCCTTCGGCAAGACAGCGGAACAAGTCAAGGCTGAGGGCACACCGGACTGGCTTGTGCCTCATCGTGTCTTCGATGGTAACCGTCCGTCGACCACAATCCTCGTCGATCGACTCACCCCTGAAACACTCGGAAAACTAGTCGCCCTATACGAACACAATGTATTTACACAAGGGACAATCTGGAATATCGACTCATTCGACCAGTGGGGTGTCGAATTGGGCAAGCAATTAGCCCAAAGGATTATCCCGGAACTCGAGAGCAAGAAGAAACCTGCTCTTGCCCACGATAGCTCGACCAATAACCTGATTTATCATTATCGAAAATCGCACAACGCAAATTAAGGAGACCTTATGAAATCGATCGGCATGAACGAACAACAATTCCAAAAGATGAAGTCACATCCGGGCTTCATCGCAGCGCTGGATCAAAGCGGTGGCAGCACGCCAAAGGCGCTGGCTCTTTACGGAATCAAAGAAAACGCCTGGTCAAACGAAGATGAGATGTTTGCGATCGTACATCAGATGCGCACCCGAATGATTACCAGCCCTGCGTTTAACGGAGAGCGGATCATTGGCGCCATCCTGTTCGAGAACACGATGGACAGAGACATTGAGGGCCAACCTACGGCTGACTATCTCTGGAA
>DATBEX010000137.1:0-9369 GCA_036558805.1 Candidatus Udaeobacter sp. | reverse complement strand
CGCCGAATCGGACTGGTGAAATGCAAGTAATTCGCCTTGGCTAATCCGTAATGGCCGAGCGGCTGCGGCGAGTAACGAGCGCGTTTTAGACTTTTAAGCAAAGCAACCTTGAGCGCTTGCTCTTCCGGCTTTCCACGGATTGATCCCAGCAATCGCTGCAGCTCGGCACGATGCGTCAGATCCCCAACCCTGTAATTAAAGCTGAGCACAAATTCGCGATATTCTGCCAATTTTTCGGGCTCTGGATTTTCGTGAATACGATAGATGGTTGGAATCGCGCGTTTTTTTAGCTCCCGCGCAACTGCCTCGTTTGCAGCCAGCATGAATTCTTCAATTAGCTGGTGCGATTCGTCGTTCTCGACACGCTCCAATTTTACGGGACACCCGTCTTTATCCAGCCAGACCTTTACCTCTGGAAAATCGAGGTCAAGAGCGCCGTGGTCGAATCGCTTGCGTCGTAACAATGCGGCAAGCTCCCAGGCAACGTGGAGCCGTTCCCCCAATTGATCGCCAGGTGGCGCCCTCAGAATCGCGTAAGCCTGCTTGTAGGTGAGCCGGCGTGCACTTCGGATCACGCTGCGAGCAAAACGCGCGCTCCTTGCGGTTCCATTTTTATCGAAATCAATGAATACTGAATGCGTGAGCCGATCGACTCCGGGATTGAGACTGCAAACGCCATTGCTCAATCGTTCCGGCAACATCGGGATGACGCGGTCGGGCAGATAAACGCTGTTTCCGCGCCGACGCGCTTCTCGATCCAGCGGGCTGCCAGGCTCGACGTAAGCGGCGACATCAGCAATGTGCACACCGAGGCGCCAACCGTTCGCGATCCTTTCAACGTGAATCGCATCATCGAAATCGCGCGCGTCATCGGGATCAATGGTGACGATAAATTCCCCGCGCAAATCTTTGCGTCCTTCGAGTTGCCGGTCATCAATTCTCTCAGAGATCGCCTGCGCCTGTTCCAGAACATCTCTCGGAAATTCCGTTGGCAGATGGTATTTCCGAATTATCGACAATACGTCGACGCCCGGAGCGGAAGCCGCACCGAGAACTTCGAGGATTTCACCTTCGGGATTAACGTGGCGCGATTCCCACGCTTCCAGGCGAACCACAACTTTATCGCCCACCTGCGGCGCGACCTTGGAAGTTGCCAAAGGCAAGCCCGCCGCGCCGGGTTCGCTTTGTGGCGATTTAGGGACGTGCCCAACGTAAACGTCGTGCACGAAACGCGGATCGTCTGGAACCACGTAGTAGAAATTCCGCGAACGCTGGAGAGTACCGACAATCGTATCGTGAGCACGTTCCAGAATTCGAATCACACGGCCTTCGCGCCGGCCCTTGATGCGTCTGTAAGGTTCATCCCGCGATATCCGCGCAACGACGCGGTCGCCGTGCATGGCTATTCCAATATTTTCCGCGGAAATGAACGTGTCCGGTTCGCCAGGTTTTTCCGAGGTAAGAAATCCGTAGCCGGCCTGATGAATGGACAATCTGCCTGTTACAAGGTCTGCCTCGGCCGGCAACACATAGCGATTCTTTCGGACGCGCGCGATTTGACCGGCTCGTTCGAGTTCGCGCAGACTCTGCCGCAAAGCAACAAGCTTGCTCCCCTTGAAGGCAAGCTTGCGCGCGATGTCGGTCTTATCGAGCGGGCGGTAGTCTTTCCGTCGCAGAAGAGCCAGGATTTGTTCTTGAATATTACGTCCGTTTGCGGCCATGGCGGCGAAACAATGTTGGAAGGGTTAGGCGTCGATGTAACGCGATTTCAGTCCGAGGTCGAATAATGCAAAGAGTGATTATTGTCGGCACAATAGCGATTGGCCTCATGGCCATCATTTCGTTCGCGGCAGGAGAAGCCAAGATGAAGATTACGAGTTCTGTTTTTCAAGAGGGTGAGAGTATTCCGTCGAAATTCACATGTGACGGCAGCGACACCAGTCCGCCACTACAAATTGCCGAGGTGCCCGCTGGCGCGAAAAGTCTGGCTTTGATCGTTGACGACCCGGACGCTCCAAGCGGCCTTTTCACTCATTGGATCGTTTGGAATATCTCGCCTCAGACGCATGCCATCGCGGAGGGAAGCGCGCCAAAAGGAGTCCATGGAGGCAATGACTTTGGCAAATCGGGTTACGGTGGACCATGTCCGCCCTCTGGCACGCATCGTTACTATTTCAAAATATTCGCGCTTGATCGCGAGCTGAATTTGCCGTCTGGCGCGAAACGGCGCGACCTGGACGCTGCAATGAAAGAGCATGTTATCGCGCAAGGGGGATTGATGGGGCGCTATTCTCGAAAAAAATAACGTTGTAGCCGCTTCGCTGTGGGAGGCGCAACCGTGACGTGGATCGCTCGTGTGCGCAGCGTCGCCCAGAGGTCGACCTCTGCAGTGCTTTCGAATAATCCGGGGTTGGTGATAGTCTGATCCATGATGCATGGGAGACTTTGGAGAATCGGCGAACGTGTTTTCGATCTCTCCCGGCAAGGGCTGATTATGGGCGTTTTGAATGTCACTCCAGATTCATTTTCCGATGGTGGCAAATTTTTCGATGTAGACAACGCCGTGGAGCACGGTTTGAGGATGGCTGCGGAAGGTGCGCAAATTGTCGACATCGGTGGCGAATCCGCACGACCAGGGGCCGAAGGCGTTCCAGCGGCTGAAGAATTGCGCCGTGTGATCCCGGTCATCGAGCAACTGCGCAAAAAAAGCGCTGTCAGTATTTCAATTGATACATCGAAGGCAGATGTTGCTCGCGCGGCGATTCGAGCGGGAGCGTCGATTGTGAACGATGTGACCGGCGGCCGGGCTGACGAGGAAATGATGCCCCTAATTTCCGAAACGAGATCAGCTTTGATCATCATGCATATGCAGGGAACACCGCAGACGATGCAGGTCGCGCCGCGATACACCAACGTCGTCGCAGAAATTGTTGATTTTTTTCGACAACAATATGCCCGCGCCATAGGTTACAGTATTGACCCCATGGCGATTGCGTTCGATCCTGGCATTGGTTTCGGGAAAACGCTTGACCACAACCTCGAGTTGCTCGCGCAGATTGAACAGCTTCGCGTGAATGATCGACCAATCGTGATTGGCGTCTCCCGAAAATATTTCCTGGGCAAACTGATCAATTCGGCGCAGATCAGCGACCGGCTGGCGCCTACAGTGGCGTTGACTTCGCTCCTGCGCGCGCGCGGCGCAGATGTGCTTCGCGTTCACGACGTCAAGGAAAACGTAGATGCCTTAAAGATAACGGAAGCGATTCTTCAGAGGGCAAAATGATGCATCATCTCATCGATCTCTGGTTCCGAGGATGGCGTAGTCTGATCGAAATCCTTCTGCTGACCGTCGCGATCTATTACGGCTATCTCTATTTTCGCGGAACGCGGGGCGCGAAAGTACTGACCGGACTGGCGATCGTCTTTTTGACGCTGACTCTGATTTCGACACTGCTCAATTTGGTTGTGATTGGCTGGATCGTACGAAGCTTCTCGGTCTTCCTTGCGGTTGCGCTCGTTGTGATTTTTCAGCCAGAGCTCAGACGTGGACTGGCCGCTCTTGGCGGACACCCCATTTTCTCGCTGACCAGCGAGAAGCGGGAAACGGTTCACGATCTGGCAGAGGCCGTCATGCAATTGGCAAACAAGCAATTCGGCGCGCTCATTGCAATCGAGCGCGATACGTCGATCCGGGTTTACGAAGAAACAGGGGTAACGATCGACGGAGATTTTTCAGTTGAGCTCATGCTCACGATTTTTCATCCAAAAGCGGCGTTGCACGATGGTGGAGTGATCATTCGTAACGGACGAGTCGCAGCCGCGGCGTGTATTTTTCCAGTGAGCCAGCGTGAAACGCTCGACCGAAGCCTCGGATTACGCCATCGTGCTGGCCTCGGGATTACCGAGGAATCGGATGCCGTAGCGGTCGTCGTCTCCGAAGAGACGGGCGGTATTTCCATTTGTCACCGGCGCCGAATTGAGCGCAATTTTACCCCGGAAACCTTTCGCCAGCGGATCGCGGAAATTTTGTTGCACAGCAAATATGAAGAGACTGATTCTGAAAAATTGGCGCGCGAAGTTGATCTCTCTCCTACTCGCGACAACGCTTTGGTACCTGATCAAAAAGAACGTAGCGACGACGCCCTCGCCGTCTGACCGGTCGTCTCCAGCGCCCATTACGGAAACGCGCTAAACAGGCACTTAGCGCAAGAAACGCGACAGATTCTGTTCTTCCCAACGCCGGGCGCGCCGGTAGCCCCGAAATGCGCGCTCACGCCGATTAAACTCTTCCGTGTGAACTCGCCGGCGACCGTGAGAAAGAGCCTCATCAGGGACTACCGAGTGCAGCATCTCATGATAAAGCACGTAGCGAAGAAACCAGGAGGGAACAAACGGCTGATCCAGTGCCCGATTGATTCGAATGACACGGTCCTGTTCCTGAATGGTGCCAAAGATAAAATATTCCTTCGGACGCTGCTTTCGCCGGCGCCCCCACATCACTTTGTAACCGCGAAGACGACCGCGAAAATACCGCTTGTTCAAGTCGTCAAACATCGGACCCAAATCAAAATGCGCGCCCTCGTGAAGCAGATTCAACTGCCTCTGCATCGGCAGCTTAGGATGCGCAAGCTTTCGTTTCGTCTTTTTGCTTGTCTTTTTGCTCCTCGCCATGTGCTTTTTCCTCAGAAAAATCCCCTATGTTTAAAATAGTTTAGTGGTCTTCAAATCTACAGACAAGTGATGGGCAAAAAAATTGATAAAAATTTGGTAATCAATTGAATTTCAGAGACTTATGATTGTCTGCGACTCTTCTAAAAGATAGCTGTCGTAATTGCCACGTCGGCTGGCTTTTAACATCAAAATCGGCTCTCGCTTTGTGGCGTTCCGCGCGGCTGGCCGTCGTCAGGATCGAGCCCCAAGAAATTTCCAGCGTTTAGAACAAAACATGTGGAAAAGACTGTGCCACAATTTTTGCGAAGATCGCAATGCGCGTGTAATTGTCCTCAATTCCTTGCAGGTGCGGGAAATTTAATCGAGTTCAAATCGGATGACGCCCTTTCTTCGAAAATTGCTCGGGCAAAACTGGCTTCTACTGCTGACTATGCTCGCGCTTGCGGTCTTTGGAGTCGTGGCGATTTACAGTGCCACTTCCACGCGCGCAGATTCATACGCAGCCGACTTCTGGCGAAAGCAGGCGAACTGGGTCGTTGTCGGCATCTTTGCCTTTATGCTAACCAGCCTGATTCATTACCGCTGGATTCGCTGGGGAGCACTGCCGATGTACCTGGCTGGAATCGTGTTTTTAATCCTGACGAAGTTTATGGGCACGAAGGTTTATGGAGCACGCAGTTGGCTGCATTTGGGGCCTCTCAACTTCCAGCCAGCCCAGCTTGCTGTCGTCGCGGGAATCATGGTTTTGGCGCTGTTCCTTACACAATTTCGCGAAATGCATCCCATGCTGCGGTTGCTGCTTTGCGGAGCGATCGCCGCAGCGCCCTGCATGCTCATCCTGATGCAACCTGATCTGGGCGAAGTTATCATTTGGGTGCCGGTCCTTCTGGCGCTGTTGTTCGTCGGTGGTCTTCCACTTCGTTATCTGATCTGCGTGATTCTCATCGGGATAGCCTTTATCCCCATCGCCATCAATTTCGGCCTGAAACCGTATCAGCAGCAGCGAATCACAGCGTTTACACATCCGGATATCGACAAACAAGGCTCTGCGTGGGCAATCAATCAATCTCTGATCGCAATTGGTTCAGGAGGTTGGGCAGGTAAAGGCTTCAAGGCGCCAAACACCCAAATCGAGCTTGGGTTTCTCCCTGCCACAGCCGTGCACAATGACTACATTTTCTCCGCGATCGGCGAGCAATGGGGATTTCTAGGAGGAATATTTCTTCTTGGAGGGTTCGCTTTGCTCCTGATGACGTGTCTTTTTGTCGCTTTTCTCGCCGGTGATCAACTCGGTCTCCTTCTCGTTGTCGGCATCACGACGCTGATCTTCACACATATCTTCCAAAACATGGGAATGACCATCGCTCTGCTTCCCATTACCGGCGTGCCATTGCCGTTAATCAGTTACAGCGGCTCGTTCGTGTTAATGATCATGTTTGGCCTCGGACTGGTGAACAGCGTTTGGATCCACCGAAGAATCCCAGCTTAGGCAAAGTGGCATTCTGGGAGGACCGGCTGCGCTGTAGACCGTAGGGACCAACGCAGGCCGCACGATTTACTTTGACTTGCGGTTGCCTAAAGTCGGTCGCGATACATGGAAGCCGATTACAAGGTCAAGCTGGAGGTTTTCGAAGGGCCGCTTGATTTGCTGCTTTACCTCATCAAGCAAGACGAGATCGACATTTACGACGTTTCACTTGAACGCATCACGCGTCAGTACCTTGAATATCTCCAAGCGTTCAAAGAACTGAATATCGAGCTTGCCGGCGAATTTATCGTGATGGCGGCAAACCTTATTTACCTGAAAAGCCGCAGCCTGCTGCCAGTTGATCAACAGCCCCCTGAAGAGGACGCCGAGGAGGATGATCCTCGCTGGGATTTAATCCGTCAGCTGATCGAGTACAAGAAATTCAAGGAAGCAGCCTCGGAACTTCATCTACGGCAATTGGAACAAGAACGAATCTTCGCGCGAGAAGGGCCGTCCCTGCCGCTGCAGGAACCGCTGCGCCTGGAAGAGGTGGGAATTTTCCAGTTGATCAACGCATTCCAGAAGGTGATTCGGCGAATCGAAGCGCGACACGACATGCAGGAAATCTTCGCCGAACGTTTTAGCGTCTCAGAGAAGATTGATGCTATCTTGCAGCGAGTTGCAAACGGAGCGCGGCTACGTTTTTCCGATTTGTTTGGATCCGTCGTATCGCGCGTGGAAGTCGTTGTTACTTTTCTCGCGCTGCTGGAGCTCATTCGTCTTAAACAAGTGCGCGCCCTTCAGAAAAATATGTTTGAAGAAATTGAAATCGCAGCCGCGGCGTAAAGGGTCGGTAATCATGTGCTTTGTCACAGCTGCGACGCCGCGCCGCGGTGCTGGGTGTGACGCGCAGAAAGCGGCTACAGCAATATGCCGAGAATCTTGATCGCCGGCTGCGGATATGTCGGGCAAGCTACAGCAGATTTGTTCGCCGCCGCAGGTTGGGATGCGGAAGGTTGGACTGCTTCTGAGAAATCAGTAACAGCGCTTTCGGGCAAACGGTATCCTGTTTGTCAGGTCGATATTTCAAATCGCGATCTGGTGATGAAGCGCCGCGGAACATTTGACGCTATTATTCATTGCGCGAGCTCGCGAGGCGGCGGTGCCGAGAGGTATCGACAAATCTATCTGAACGGCGTACGCAATCTGCTCGATCGGTTTGTTGGAACCAGGATGCTGTTCACGAGTAGTACGAGCGTGTACGCCCAACGCGACGGTTCATGGGTGACCGAAGAAAGTGAGACCAACCCTCAGGAGACAGGTCGACTGCTACTTGAAACGGAAAAATTGGTGCTCGACCAGTGTTATATAGTCGCGCGGCTCGCCGGAATCTACGGTCCCGGTAGATCGGCGTTGGTAAGCAAGCTTCTCGCTGGCACAGCGATCATTGACCCGGATAATGATCGCTTCGTTAATCAAGCACACCGCGATGATATCGCGTGCGCCCTTTTCCTCTTGCTGACCGGCTATCTTCAGGGAGCTCAAATCTACAACATCGTTGACGATGAACCGTTGCTGCAAAGTGCCTGCTACCGCTGGTTGGCACGACGGATGAATCGGCCACCACCGCCGATTGGACACGCAACAGCGCGACGTAAACGTGGCGACACCAACAAGCGTGTAAGCAATGCAAAGCTCCGGAGCCTCGGCTGGACTCCGCAATATCCTACGTTTGTCGATGCAATGGAGAAAAGCATTCTTCCAAGCTTCGCCGAATTGGAGGTGCCGCTAACCGCCAACCCTGGGAGTTAACGGCAAAGCACGCTCGCAGCAAAGACGTAATCCCAAGTCAGGGGGTACTGCAGGCAGTTCCTGTGCACTAACGGCCTGCCATCTGCCATCGCGCAACGCGAAAACATCGGTAAAGAGCGTTCGGCGCTCGCCTTGCTCAGTCCTTTTCACGACCACGCCATTCACAACTCCTGCCTTGCCGTAAACTCGTACATGCAAATCCTCAAAATGCTTGTCCGGACGTGGGCCAGTCGGAGGATGCTCGCGCAAGAACTGAAGGTGTTGATCTTTTGTGATAATTGCCCCGGGCACCACGTGCAGAAAATCAGCAGCCAGGATAGGTTCGACGGCCACCGGATCGCTCTCCACCTGGAGCCAGCGATTTTCCAGGGCCAGCAGCTCCTGTTTCGATTTCTCATCTGCCTTCGATTGCAAACCGCCCTTGCACGAGAAAAGCGCCAAAGCAACAACCGCACACTCAACGACATGACTCCACGATCTCATAGGGAAAGAAAGCTTTTTGAGCTTGCGCTAGCCACACTGGTCGGCAAATGGCGTGTCGATCAAGCCTGAGTAGTTTGGGCCGCTTCTGGGGCATGCAGATCAGTGGTGCGATGGTACTCTCGTCGTTCACCAAAAAGCTGCCGGATTACCTCTTCCACGGGCACTTCCTGAACGTTAATGTCACTTACGTCGCAAGCCTCGAGCAGTTCACGGCAGGTTTCAGTGACTTTCGCGCGCGGAACTTTCAATTGCACTGAAACGGGCGTTTGTTCCGTTATTTCGCCGAAAGCAGAAAGATCGCGCGTCGCCTCTTTTTCGAAAGTCAGGCTCAGAACTTTGTATCCCGAAAACCGGTCGACAATTTCTTCCAGTGGCCCGTCGAAAAATATCCTGCCGTGATCGATCACGAGAACACGATGACACAACTCCTCGATGTCCTGCATGTAATGGCTGGTCAGCAACGTAACAATGTGATGTTCCTCATTGTAAATGCGCAGAAATTCGCGGACGCGCTTTTGACTTACCACGTCCAGGCCGATTGTTGGTTCGTCGAGAAAAAGCACCCGCGGCTCGTGAATGAGCGCTGAGATCAGCTCCATCTTCATCCGTTCGCCTAACGACAACTCGCGCACCATCACGTTCATCTTGTCCTGCACCTCGAGAAGCTCGCTCAGGCCGCCGACCACTTTCTTGAAACGGTCGCGCTCGATCCCGTAGATGGCGCGGTTCAGCTCGAGCGATTCCTGCGCGGGCAGGTCCCACCAAAGGGCGTTCTTCTGGCCCATGAGGAGGCTGAACTGGCGCTTCATTTCGTTCTTGCGCTCCCACGGAACGAAGCCGAGCACGCGCGCGTCGCCCGATGTCGGATTCAACAATCCGGACAACATTTTCAAAACGGTGGTTTTTCCCGCGCCGTTCGGTCCGAGAAACCCAAC
>DATBEX010000136.1:0-6598 GCA_036558805.1 Candidatus Udaeobacter sp. | reverse complement strand
AAGGCGCGCCGGCTCAAAGCGCAGCAAGACGTGCGACTCATCATCGTCGATTATTTGCAGCTGCTGAGATCCACATCGCGGCGCGCGCAGGACAATCGACAGCTGGAAATCTCCGAAATCTCCGCGGGTCTTAAAGGTTTGGCCAAGGAACTGAAGATTCCGATCATCGTGGTGGCGCAGTTGAACCGCCAGCCGGAGCAACGTACCGGGGGCAAACCGCGTCTAAGCGACCTGCGAGAATCCGGCTCGATCGAACAGGACGCAGATTTAGTCGGATTGCTGGTCAGACCAGAGATTTACGAGGACGACGAGGAGGCCCGCGCGGAAAAAGCGGGTGAAGCCGAATTGATCATCGCGAAGCAACGCAACGGTCCGGTCGGCGAAATTCCGCTGACGTTCCTGAAAGAGTTTACACGTTTCGAAACCCGCGCGCGGAACGTAAGCGAGCCTGAAGAAGCGTTTTAACGATTGAGCAGCGATTTCGCCGCCTCAATCACATGCTCCGCGTCGATCCCGCGCTCTTTCATCACTTCCGGTCCGGGCGCACTCAATCCGAATTGATGCAGTCCAATGACTTTCCCATCGAGACCAACGTATTGGTACCAAATTTGCGTCACGCCGGCTTCGATCGCCACACGTTTCCTGCATTCGTTAGGCAAAGTCTCCTCGCGGTATTCTGAAGGCTGCCGATTGAAACGTTCGAAGCACGGCATGGAGACCACGCGCACGCCATCGCCGAGCTGTTGCGCCGCCGTGAACGCATGTTGGAGTTCGCTCCCGCACGACATGATGATCAGCTCGAGCTTTCCTTTCTCCTTTCTCGCAACGTAGCCGCCGCGCAGCACTCCTTCGCGACGCAATTTCACATCGATGTCGTTCAACATTGGCACCGCCTGCCGCGTCAGCGCGAGAAAAGTGGGTCTTTCGATTTGCTGCATTGCGGCCACAAACGCGCCCGCGGTTTCTTCGGGATCTGCGGGTCGAATCACGTCGATGTCCGGTATCAAACGGACAGAGCTCACCGTCTCCACTGGTTCGTGAGTGGGGCCATCTTCACCGACGCCGATGGAATCATGGGTGAAAATATAAGTATTGGGAAGCTTGGCCAGCGCCGCCAACCGAATAGAGGCGCGGCAATAGTCGGTGAAAACCGTAAAGGTTGCGCCCGATGCGCGGAAGAGTCCGTGGTAAGAGATGCCATTGAGAATCGCACACATTCCATGTTCGCGAATGCCGAAGCGGATGTTCCGCCCGCCGGGGTTATCGCGATTGAAGTCCCCGCCGCCTTCTATGTAGTTCATTGTCGATCCGTACAGATCCGCACTCCCGCTCATCAGTAACGGCATCGCCTTTGCGATGGGCTGCAATACGTCGCCACCGGCTTTCCGCGTAGCTAGCTTCGCATCCCTGGGAAAATCAGGAATTTTCGAGAAAAGATCGGCAGGAACTTTTCGCTCCAATCCCTCATCGAGCATTTTTGCCTTGTCAGGATTCTTGGTGCGCCACGCGTTGTACGTTTCTTCCCACTTTCCGTACTCGGTCAGCAGCTCCTTTTTGTGTTCGGCAAAATAGGCGTACACGTCCTTCGACACGAAATAGTGTTCGTCGGGAAGTCCCAGCGCCTTGCGGTCTGCATCGACATATTTCGCGCCGGCCTCCCCATGTGCTTTGTAGGTTCCCGCGACTTCCGGGATACCTTTTCCGATGAGCGTGTGCGCAATGATGAATTGCGGCCTTCCGTTGTCGCGTCTCTTCGCCACGTTTAACGCGTCGAGAAACTGTTGCATGTCGTGGCCATCGATTTCCTGAACATCGAAGCCGTACGCCTTCATGCGTTGGCCGGTATCTTCGCTCTGTGTTTCCTTTGCCGCGGCGTCGAGCGTGACGGCATTTGAGTCGTAGATGTAGATCAAATTATCAAGGCCCCAATGACCGGCCAGGGCGCAGGCCTCCGAGGCGACGCCCTCTTGCATATCGCCGTCGCCACACAAACAGATGACGTGTTGATCGAAAATCTTGTGATCAGCCGTATTGAAACGCGCCGCCGCCATTTTAGTTGCCACGGAAATGCCTACCGAGTTGCCGATTCCCTGACCGAGTGGTCCCGTCGTGCACTCTACACCGGGCGTTTCGCCGAATTCAGGATGCCCGGGCGTTTTGGAATGCAGTTGCCTGAACCGCTTTATTTCAGACATCGGCAAGTCGTAGCCGCTCATGTGCAGCCACGCGTATAAGAACATGCTGCCGTGACCAGCCGAGAGAACGAAGATATCGCGATTGATCCAGCGCGGTTTGTCCGGATTATATCTCAACGCATAACCAAAGAGCACGGCCCCCATCTCGGCGCAGCCCAGGGGAAGACCGAGGTGCCCGGATTTCGAAGCTTCTACGGCGTCCATGCACAAACCACGTGCCTGGTCCGCGGCTTCAGACAGAATTTTGATATTTAGACTCATGGAAAACGAAGGAAGATTTTTAATTTCAGCTTAAAGATTAAAGACCGAACCTCTATATGGCCGAACATTTGCGTTCCACAATGTATTTTCGACCGTCGATCCGTCGGGCGCTGTTAAATCGAGAGATTGGAGGACTACTTCGCTCGTGAATACGCCATCACTGCTCCAGGTTGTCGAACGGCTCGAACGTCTCGCGGGCAGGCTGCCTTCGAAAATCCGAAAAGCGGTTCTCAACGAGCTCACGCCTCTCAAGCAATTATTTCTGCAGCAGCGCCCGCCGCGTTTTCTTTTTGCCGGCTCGGCAAAAGTACCGGCCAGCAAAATCATCTCGGCCATCTTTGGTTCGGCAGAATTTGCCGCGCCGACTACCACTGCTCCGCTTTGCCGCTGGTTCGATATCGGCTTTCCGGAGAGAGGAAAGATATCGATCATTGACATTCGTGGGGTGGACGAATCCGCGGCCATCCATGTCCGCGACGAACTAAAGTATCGCGCTGCGGATATCGTTTTTTTTATCCGCGAAGACCGAATTACACAGGAGCTGGTAAACCGCGAGGTGGCTGAGTTGAACAGCTATCTTAGCTGGAACGAGACATTGGAGACAGATCGCAAGATAATCGAGGTGATCGTTCCGTCGTCGCAGACAATCGTTTCGCACGACCGCCCCCACCTGAATGCATCAGGCGACGAATACGCAATTCAACCAAGTCTCGTGAGACGGGGCGTCTTCCTGGAAACGTTGCGTCTGGTTCCTGTGGATAACGATCAGGAATTTGACCTGCCTTCTGCGGAAGCGCGGAGGCTCATGTCAATCCTTGCGCGCGAGTTACCGAACGAAGCCCGAATGGAAATGATCCGAATATCGCGTGATCGCGAAGCGCAGCGGGAAGTGGCGCAAATGCTGATAAAATCCACGACCGCGGTCTGTACTGCTATTGGGGCGCAACCGATCCCTCTTGCTGATCTGCCGATTCTGACCAGTCTGCAACTGATGATGGTTTCCGGAATCATGTATGTGAGCGGACGGGAACGCAGCTTGCGGGCTTCCGCGGAGTTCGCCGGCGCGCTCGGTGCAAATGTTGGCGCAGCCATGCTTCTTCGCGAAGGCGCGCGCGCAATCCTGAAATTCTTTCCGGGTTGGGGCAACGTTGTGTGCGGACTTGTTGCAGGCTCCGGAACATACGCGATCGGTCGCGCCGCAACCGCGTACTTTATTGAAGGCGCCTCGCTAAAGGATGCGCGCCGTACGTACTTGAAAAGCAGGAGAAAACGCCGGCGCCGAGAATTGGAAGAAGCTTAGTGAGTAGAGGCGTGGCCGTCGTTTCTCGACGGACCAATCGCTCAGGCATATCCCTAGTAAATGTCCCGTGAATAACTTGTGAATAAAATTCATGTTTCCCGCATATTTTGTTCACACAATTTTGTGAACAAAACACTGTTTTCGCTGTGTTCTGTGAGGATCCGCTAACGTTCTGATGAAGCTTTCCGATATCCGGGCAACGCTTCAGGAAATACGCGTCTCGCCGGTCAAAACGCTTGGTCAAAATTTTCTGCACGATCAAAACGCTGCCCGATGGATTGTCGATCAAGCGGAGGTTACTTCGGATGATTACGTGCTGGAAATTGGGCCGGGCCTGGGGGCGTTAACGAAGTTTATTCTGGAAAAGGGGGCGCAGATTCTCGCCATCGAAAAAGACAGGCGTCTCGCCAGTTTTTTGCGACAGCGGTTTAGTTGCGAGCGACTGGAAATACTGAACATCGACGCGCTCAAGTTCGATGAGCGCGTTTTGTTTTCCCATCGACGCGTGAAATTGCTCGGCAATCTTCCTTATAACATTTCAAGCGCATTACTCTTAAGGTTCCTTGGGTATCCAAGCCCTATGTCGCTGTGGTTGTTCACATTACAAAAGGAGATGGCAATGCGCCTTTCCGCTCAACCGTCGACACATGATTACGGTGCCCTGACTTTGCGGATCCAGTTGCGCTATCACGTTAAGTATTTGCGCACCGTTCCTGCAACCGTGTTCTTTCCGCGACCTGACGTTGATTCGGCGGTGGTGCGAATCTGGCCGCGCGATCCCCAGGAGCTTCCTCCGCACGATGAAGAGTTGCTCCTAAAATTGATTCGCCTTGGTTTTTCTCAGAGAAGAAAGCAGTTAGGAAAGTTGCTTCGGGGGCGAGTTAACGACTGGGGAACTCTCGCGCGTAACCTGGACATCGATCCCAAAGCTCGAGCGGAAGAGCTCTCTTTGCTGCAGTGGATCGGCCTGGCGAATTTCATCGCGCCGATACCGTGCCCGAATACGCGTCTAACGAACAATGAGCGCTTTCCGGTCGTCGATAAAAACGACAGAATTCTGCGGCAAGCCAGCCGCTCCGAGGTGCATGCGAATAACTTGCGCCATCGGGCCGTTCATATCCTCATTTTCAACCCGGAAAACGAAGTCTATTTGCAGCAACGTTCGCGCTGGAAAGACCGGCATCCTCTGACGTGGGATTCAAGCGCTGCAGGTCATGTGGCAGCAGCGGAGACCTACGACGAAACAGCGCGGCGCGAGTTGATGGAAGAACTGGGCATTAGCGTTCCTCTCAAAAGAATTTCAAAGCTCCCTGCTTCAGAACGCACCGATCAGGAGTTTATCCAGCTGTATCGCGGCGAAACCGCCGTGCATTTTTCACCGAACCAAACAGAGATTGAAACAGGTGCATTCTTTCCCCAGGCGGTCATCGATGGTTGGGTCGGAGCCCGGCCGGAGGATTTTGCGCCGGGATTTATCGAATGTTGGAAAGTCTATCGCCACAAAAGCGGCACCAATCGCGGCCCGCTCACTTAAAGCCGACAAACTTTCTTCTTGGTAAACGGCGCAGAGCCGCTCGCTTGAATTTCCGCGCGGCATTTCTCGCCTTCAGTTTGCCGCCATAGACGCTGTCGCTAAACATTTTGGTCACGATTCTTTCCCCGCGAAGGAAGTGGACTTGAAATCCGTGCGTCTGTTTCTTTGCGCGCGTTTTTGTGTCGATGCGGCGAATATTCGCCTCCGAGTAAGGATTGGGACGTCGTCTTCGCATGCAACGAAATTAACTGAACAATCTCAGCAATCAACGAGGCAAAGTTAGGGAGCCAGCCTGAGGCGGGTGGCGAACTGTATCCGGAGAGGGCAGGTTCCAGGAACGCCATTTCTTATCGTATTCGTCAGCCGGCAATATTGCGTAGCACGGATGACGTTTCGCTCGGAACCAGGTAATCAGTTTCATAAGATTTTCCTGCGCCATCGTCGTGCAGCCAGTGGTCGGTCGATTCACCCCGCGGCGAATATGGAAAAAAATCGCGCTTCCTGCACCGGGCACCGGTGGATCGGAATTGTGGCGGATCTCCACAAGCCAGTGATAAGCGAAATCGCCCGAGCGCATTTTTTCGTGAGTGTAATTATCTGGTGGATTCTTCGGATCGATCACGATATGCCGATTGTAGTTAGGCGAACGGGGATCATCACTCCAAATGTCCGCCTCCGTCACTTGATGGTATGGATAGTCGCCGCCGGGCGGCAGATGCGACTCGTATCCAAAAACCTGCCCAATTCCGAAAATTCCGGCAGGCGCTCGACCATCACGTTCCTTCTTTCGAACACCAGGTTCGTTTTGTCCGGCTAGCCCACTGCCCCAGGCGAGCCCATTTTTTCCAAACAACACGGGGAACGGGCCAGCCACGGCGGTCCAATCACTGCCTCGTGCTCGTTCGAATAATCGCAGGTCGCCACGCATGGAGTTCCACGTCGGGGCGATAGCCACGATGAGCTGCGTGCAATCGTCCGGAACACCATCGGCGTATGCATAAACGCAAGGGATGATAAGCAAGCAAGCCGCGAGGCGGCAGAAGATTGGCATAAGAAAGGAACGCATCTTATGCGATAATTTCGATGATGCGTTGGTTCTTTTTGATTCTCTGTTTCATTCCAGTCCCGCACTTTCTCTGTCTCGCTCAAGGCCAATCCGCGCCTTCGTCCGATATTTTCCAGCGTTACCAAGCCGCTTTCAACGCTCACGATGCAGATGCTGTCGCTTCGTTCTGGGCACTCGAAAATCAAACGCCCGAACAACGCGCGAAAACTCTTGCGCGATGGAAAGACGAACGAGCATTCGAA
>DATBEX010000135.1:0-7966 GCA_036558805.1 Candidatus Udaeobacter sp. | reverse complement strand
GAGATTTTTCAATGTACAATGACGCGCCGCCGGCCATGATCTCTCATGAGTATAAGTGCATTTTCGTAGAGGTGCCCAAGACGGGTTCTACGAGCGTTCGCGCGATTCTTGGTAAGGCGTGGAAACCGCACCTGAATCTGTGGCAGATCAAAAATCAGATGGAGACGTGTTGGACGCGCTACGGTGGAAGAAAAAACCGGATTCTGGCGTCATTGTATTTGTTGCGTTCCGCAGAGCGACGCAGAGAAATCGGACGCAAGCAATTCGAGACCTACTTCAAGTTCGGCTTCGTTCGCAATCCGTGGGACCGCGTCGTCTCTCTTTACGAGCGCACAGAGGCGGTCCAGCTCAAAGGCAAAATGACGTTCGACGAATTTGTCGATTGGATTCAATACAGCAGCGCCACCTGCGTTCACTCATCTCCACACCGTTACCAATTGGATTGGTTCGTCGATCCGAATGGAAATGTGCTTGCCGATTTTATCGGAAAATTCGAACGACTCGACGAAGACTGGGCGCTTGTGGCCAAGAAGCTCGGTGTCAGCGAAAACCTGCCGCATCAAAGAGAAAACCCGCGGATGCGGCATTACACTGAATATTATACGCCGCGAACCAGGGAGATCATCGCGAACAAGTTCAAAGTCGATATAGAGCGGTTTGGCTATGAGTTCGCCGGATAAAATAAAAGCGATCGTGCTCACCTGTGATCGCTATCGAGCGATCACAGAGCACATGATTTTTCAATATGCCCGCTTGTGGCCGGATCATCCGTTCGTCTTTCATGTTCCTTATGAGAAGCTGGGCGGAGTGGATACTGACCGGGTCAAATATGTGACCGCCCCCTCGGATATTAAGGGGACTGTCCTGCATTTACTCAGGGAGATCGATGATGATGAATGGGTTTATTGGTGCGTCGATGACAAATACCCCATCCAACTCGTCGTGGGTAAAATCGCGAGTCTGATTTCTCACGCCATGCGCTCGCCGGAGGTAGATGGTCTCTTATTCTGCCGTTGCCGGGCGACGCTGAACAACCCGAAACTAACTCTCTACCCGGGCAAGGTTAAGAACTCGTTTGGCGATGTTTATTTGGAACGAAAAGCCTGGTTCCAAATATGGATTCATCAAGTGTTGCGCCCCAAAGTGCTTCGGCACCTCTTCACTCATTTGCCGGACCACATTCCCAGCGCAAAAGCGATGGACGAACTAAAAAACGACGTCCCCAAGTTGCCCGAGCACCGGTTGTTTGTGACCAAGGAAAATTTCGCGATCTTTGGAGAAAGCACCCGGCGAGGTGTAATCACGCAGAATTGCTATGAAAGCATGATCGCTGCAAAGATTGAGTTGCCAGAGTGGTTTCGTCATCCGGACGGAGAATACGTGACACTCGGAAAATTGTAGCTCCTACCTCTGTTCGAATTTATAGCCAAAGCGTTCGATCTCCGCTGCGAAGCGCGCTCGCACCAATTCACGAAGCTCATCATCGTAATACACGGAATAATGTTCACGGTTGGAGCGGTTATACTGCGGCAACGTCGAGGCGGAGATGTCTAAAGCCACACAGACAGCGCGAAAATCGCCAGCCAGATTCTCAAAGCGCATGACGTAATTAACATTTTCGAACGGATTATTGTCGCGTTCGCTCAGGCTGAGGTAATCCGCGACTGCCAGCGCCTTACCAATAACCTTTTTGAATTTTTTCCGATCCCATGGGGCCGTGTTTTGTGTCGGCGTGAAATAATAGGAAACCATACGGTCCCATGGATTGCGCACACAGGTAAACTTGTAGAGATCGGCAAACTGTCCTTGCCCGATGGCATCCCGATACTCGGCAAGGGTTGAGTGTTTCCTGATTTTGTACTTCGGATTGCGCAGGCCGAAACGCTCAATCCCGTCCTGTTCATTCCGCAAAGCTACTAGTTCATCCTCCGAATAATCGCGGAGAACGCTCTGAATTGAATTACCCGCTGTCTTTGGAATATGAACAAACAGAAAACGTTTCTGAAACGAGATCATCAGCGCGCAATAATAGCGTTATTTTACGGTGCGTTGCGCAATTAGGCGAACACTGGCGGTTATTTGCCAGTCGTGCGACCTGTTGCTCCCAGGAAGCGGTGACGCTCCATGATCCTGTCCCACAAATACAAGTTCATCTTTATCAAGACGGCAAAGACCGCCGGCACGAGTATTGAGGTCTTTCTGTCAAAGCACTGCGGGCCTATAGACGTCCTCACTCCAATTGAGCCGGCAATCGAAGGCCATCAACCGCGCAATTACCAGGGATTCATCAACCCGATTCCCGAAATCAGTGAAAGGCCAGACAAAGTCTTCAGCGTGTTACGACATTCAATCAGCAACCGCGAGAGGTTTTACCGACACATGCCCGCGTTTGAAGTACGGAATCGCGTCCCTCGCGATGTTTGGAACAGCTACTTCAAGTTTTGCGTGGAACGAAATCCGTGGGACAAAGTTTTGTCTCACTATTACATGCACGCTGCTCGCGAAGGCGGCGCGCTTACGCTCGATGAGTATCTGGCGCGTGGGCGCTTCCCGCTTAACTACTTTCGGTACACCGATCGCTCCGGAATAAAGATCATCGTCGATCGTGTGCTCCGTTACGAGACTCTTATCGGCGGTCTCGGCGAAGTTTTCTCGCAACTAAACATCCCATTCTCGGGAACACTTGGTGTCACGGCAAAATCGGAATATCGAAGTGATCGCAGGCCATACCAGCAGGTATTCGACGACGGACAACGGCGAATCGTGGAAGAAGCTTTCGCCAAGGAAATCGAACTGCATGGCTACTGCTTTGAGCGCAATGGGTGAGGCAAACAATCGTTCTGCCTTTCAAGCTCGCACAATGGTGTCGCGTCACTTCGGGGCTAGCAAGGCGACGATTTGTTCAAAGCACGGATCGCCGCGCAATGGGTCCCACCACGGCAACAGTTTTAGTTGACCATAGCTGAGGGAACTGGTGTAGCGGATGGCGATCTTAAGCTGGTCACAAGCCGTCGCGCGGTCGCCAACCCAGGCTGCAATCATGGCAAAATAGGCAATCATGATACGCCCATTGACTGCGTCTTTTTTTATTGGTAGCAGCTCGACTGATCGCCGGCCTTCACGCAGCGCTTCTTCTTTCCGCCCAAGAGCTGCGTCGATCAGACCGAGCACAACTAACGGCGGTCCGTAATCTGGTTCGGCTTGAACAATCTTCTCCTGCTCTGCACGTGCAGCGGTAAAGGCCGACCACGCTTTGCTGGCATCGCCGATCATACGAGCGATAAGACCCTCCATGAATGTTCGGCTGAACTGGATCGGTCCGTCACTGAAAGCGTTTTCGCCGAGCATCATCAAGGCATTGGAAGCCGCCGCGGGATCGCGTTCCGCCAGTGCACACACAAGCCAGCTGTCCGCCACATTTTGGAGTGCGTCAGAATCTCCGGCCCGGATGTTATCGATCAGTTGATGCAGGGGCTGCGTGTCGGCTTTCCATTCCAGGTCCGCGACTGCGTGCATGGCTTTGGTGGCGGCGTCGCTCGGGTCGACAGTCAGGGCTCGATCCAACACCGATTTTTGCTCTGCATAACGCAAGAGATCACCGTAACTCAACGCAAGCTGCTGAAGCGTGTCCAGATTGCGGGGGTCGAACTCGAGCGCGCGCTGAAGGCTTTGAATGGATTCCTCCCAACGTCCCTGCCTCCTCTGGATGTAACCAGTCAGTTCGAATATCTGCGGATCGTTGGGTAATTTTTGACGCGCAATGTCCAGTTCACCCAGAGCGCCATCGTAATCAAGGTACCCCCAGTAAAGATTTCGCGCACGCCCGAGGTGTGTTTCACCAGCCTCTGGACGAAGGCGAGACGCTGCTCCTAGAGCTGCTTCGGCAAGCGCCAAACGCGCCGATGTGTGGTCGTAGCCATAAAAATAAAGCAGCACATGAGCTAGAGCGAGCTGGCAATAGCCATGGAAAAACGATGGATCATAGGCCACAGCCTGATTCAGCAGATCAGTCGCCCGTTGCAACTCCTCTCTTGCATTGGCACTAAAGCCCGCCCTTAGAAGAAGATTTTTTGCCTGAATGTAGGGTTCGAACGCGGTGATGTTGTCGGTCAGTGGTCGCTCGATATCGAGTTTCTCAGTCGGAGAGATTTTTGCGTGGAGCTGAGCGGCGATCGCTTGCGCGATCTCACTTTGAATTGCAAAAAGGTTGGCCAGATCCCGATCGTAGGTTTGAGCCCACACGTGTGTGTCGCTCGAGGCCCTGATCAATTGCGCGTTAACTCGGAGCCGGTTGCCGATTCGCTGAACATTCCCTTCCAAAAGGTTGGCAACGCCCAGTTGCTGCCCAATCTCACGCGAGTTCCGCGGGTTTCCGCTTTTGTAAAGGTTCGCGGAGGTACGACTGATAACCTTCAGGTCTGCAATTCTCGCGAGGTCGGAGATTATTTCATCCTGGACGCCAAGTGCGAAAAAGGCGTTTTGCTTATCATCGCTTAGATTATCAAACGGCAACACCGCGATGCTTTTTTCAGAAATAGGCGGCACGAACGGAACTGCGCGAGCAGGGACTGACGACGTCGGGCCGCTCACAGCGGTGGGCGAGCTGCGGTAGCGACCGAAAAAGAGAAGGGTGAGCCCAGCAAGAACAATTAATGAAACCGCTGCCGACAAAAGCCAGGCCGTCTTCACGCCTGGGGGACGTCGCCCGGGCATTGCGTCAGCTTCAGCACTATCGGGAGACGATGCCAAGTCTTGCGCATCTTCTGTCTTGCCCGGAGAAGCGGCCTCGGTCGCCTGTTCCTTAACCTCGGCAACAAATCGATACCCCCGTCCGGGAACGGTCACAATGTAATTGTGGGAGCCCGGTGTTTCGCCGAAGACCTGCCGAAGCTTCGAGATTGCTTGCGCCAGGTTGTTTTCCTCGACAATCGAATCGGGCCAGACGGCCTCCATGATTCGTTCCTTGTCAAGCACCGCGTCGTGGTGCTCCACCATGTAGAGGAGTGTTTCAAAGACTCTCGGTGTGAGCGGAACCGGTGTCCCGTCCAGTCGACGAACAACCCGCTTCGCTTTGTCGAGCTGAAAGCCGCCGAACTCATAGATGCGCATGGAGGCAGTCTGCATGGCCGTTTCACAACAATTCAGAAAAATTCAGCCGCAGCCTAAAGACTTTCATAAGCGCGCCCTGCATTTTGCACCACGCGCAAGTTCGGTTCAGACCGCACCCGCGCGCAACCAACAAAAACCCACAAAAACAGTAAATCAAAAACCACAGGGAAGAACAAGAAATGAAAAAACGCCCCGAAGAAGACACAATAAAACGGATGATTATAACGATCATCGCCGTCGCGTTCGGACTATCCGGCGCCCCGAATGTTTTCGGGGTCGTTCCGGCTCCGGACGGAGGTTACCCGAACTTTACCACCGCCGAAGGAGAAAGCGCCCTTCTTAAACTCACTACGGGTTCTGCTAATACAGCAGTTGGGGCATTTTCGCTGGAGAGCGTCACGACCGGCGGCTTTAACACTGCGGTTGGCGCTGCAACGCTGCTATTCAACAACGCAGACTCAAATACGGCCATTGGTGCTGCTGCGCTTTTGGTCAACACGGATGGCGATTCCAACACAGCGGTAGGCGTCGGCGCGCTGGAAAACAGCACTAGCAGCGGCAACACCGCCATAGGGTCCAACGCGCTCCTGAACAACACGACCGGCGGTACACTCGACATCACAAATAATTTCGATGTCGGTCCCAACGTGGCAGTCGGCCAGCAAGCGCTCGAGAACAACACCATCGCCAGCGCCAATACCGCCGTGGGCTATCAAGCCCTTGGGAGCAATACCACCGGGCTCAATAACACCGATTTAGGTGTGAGCACTGCTGTCGGCTTTCAAGCCCTCACCCATGCCAGTGGCCCGGACGCCGCTCTCAACGATGCATTTGGCTATCAAGCGCTGTTTAATCTTACCAGCGGCGCTAACAATGTTGCCATTGGCGCCAACGCGCTGCTTCACCTTACCAGCGGGAACGTCAACCTGGCGGTGGGCTCTCCAGCCGGAATCAATCTTACCAGTGGCGATTTCAATGTTTTCATTGGGAGCGATGCTGGCTCCGGCGTTACCACTGCCAGCAACGTTATCTGCATCGGGGCGGCAGGTAATAACGTCAGCGGCAGCTGTTTTATCGACCACATTTTCAACGGCACATCCTCCGGAGGAGTGGGCGTTTTTGTAAATTCAAACGGCAGGCTGGGGACCTCTACCTCTTCCCGGCGATTCAAAGAGGACATCAAACCGATGGGCAGAGCGAGCGAAGCGATCCTCGCGCTCAAACCCGTCACTTTTCATTATAAAAAAGAGCTGGATGCCGCCAGAATCCCCCAGTTCGGCCTCGTAGCTGAGGACGTGGAAATGGTGAATCCGGATTTGGTCGCGCGCGACAAGGATGGGAACCCCTACAGCGTCCGCTACGAGCAGGTCAACGCGATGTTGCTCAACGAGTTCCTCAAAGAACACAAGAAAGTGCAAGAATTGGAGGCGACTGTCACGCAACAGCAGAAGCGCTTCGCAAGGCAGCAAGCGCAAATCGAAACTCTTGGGTCTCGTCTTCAAAAAGTGAGCGCGGAAATCGACCTCGGCAGAACCGCTCCGCAAATAGTCCTCAATAACCCCTAAACAATAAAAGATCGTTGAATACAAACATGAAAAACACAACTCTATCAATGAAAACTTCAACCGGCTGGGCATTCTTTCACTGCCGTTCCATTCTCCTTATTCTCACCCTCACGGCCTCTACGCTTTTATCAATAGCATACGCAGTTAATCCCCCGCCGGATGGCGGGTATCCCGGATTCAATACGGCAGAAGGCCAAAACGCCCTCTTTGGCCTCGACACCAGCACAGGCTTTGCAAATACAGCAGTTGGTGCGCTGTCGCTCGAGAGCTGCGTGGATGCCGGTTTCAACACTGCCGTCGGCGCCGGAACCCTGTCTTTGAACACAGCAAGCGAAAATACAGCTGTTGGCGCTGCCGCGCTTTTACTCAATACTACCGGCGACGCTAACACTGCCGTCGGCGTGGACGCGCTTTTGAACAATACCATCGGCGAGGCTAACACCGCAATCGGTCATAGCGCACTACTTAGCAACACCACTGGCGGATCCAATACAGCCAACGGTGACCTGGCGCTGTCTAGCAACACCGTCGGTACGGATAACACGGCCATCGGTAATAACGCGCTTGCAAGCAACATAGATGGCAGCCTAAACACAGCCACAGGAGTAAGTGCACTCGCCAGCAACACCACGGGCAGTCTAAACACAGCCACAGGAGTAAGCGCACTCGTCGGCAACACCACTGGAAACAGCAATACGGCCACCGGCGTTGATGCGCTATTTAGTAACACCGATGGTAGCTCCAACACAGCCACTGGGCTAAGCTCCCTCCATGACAACACCTTCGGTAGCTCTAACACCGCCGACGGCGATCATGCGCTGTTTGAAAACATTGATGGCGACAACAACACAGCTGTTGGCGCTGAAGCGCTTGCCGCAAACGGCAGCGGTGACGACAACACAGCCACTGGACTTGGCGCGCTACAGAACAACGCCGACGGAAGCTTCAATACGGCCGATGGTGTTGACGCGCTGTTAGGTAACAACAGTGGCGGCGGTAATACAGCTGTGGGTAGTTTTGCCCTTTCTAACATCGTGACCGGCAGCTCCAACGTCGCCTTGGGTGAGAATGCCGGCGAGAATCTAACTGGCGGGGATAGCAACAATATCGATATCGGCTTTGATGTTGCTGGCGTCGCAGGCGAAAGCAATACCGTTCGGATCGGCAATTCAGATATTACGACCACTATCATCCGCGGAATAAGCGGTCAAACAATTGCCAGTGGCGATCCGGTGCTTGTGGCTGCAAACGGACGGCTTGGTACGGCCACATCCTCAAAGCGCTTTAAGGAT
>DATBEX010000134.1:0-13684 GCA_036558805.1 Candidatus Udaeobacter sp. | reverse complement strand
CTTGCGACCATGCGGGCGACCACCCCAGATTCTGGATGCAGTAGCTGGCGCGAAAGCTTCGCGCCAGCTATTTTGCGTTTCTATCGTCACGGGCTCACGCCGTAGGCTGACCAAGAAACTCTTTCGCCTTGGCCACTTCGGTATCCCATTTCTTTAACTGTTCCGGAGTAAGGAAGCGCTCCAGCCCCTCGCGCAGCTCGGTTCGGTGAGATCTGAGCGCATTGATGATGTCCTGCCGGCTAACGTCCGGATGAGACTTCTTGTATTCATGCAGCCTGCCGGCCGCAAAAGCCATTCGCTCGTGAAGTTTTGCCTTTTGTTCATCTGAGAGGTTTAGCTCCCCTCCGATGCGTTTGAGCTCACTTTTGATCGCCTGAACTTGTTCATCATTCATCGTTTTATTCCTTATTAAAACGGGAATTTGATTTTGGCTCCCGTTCGCCATCCGGCCATATTGCCCACTCTCAGGCCACACAGGCGGAAACCTGATGGTACATCTCAGGGTAAACCTTAATCAATTGGACCTTGGTCCGTCGGGGAACGTCCTACAAAACTAAGTGAAAATAGTGAGAAGTCCTATCAAAGGTATCGCTCCGCTTTGATAAAAGAAAATAGGCGCAGCATGAAAACCGAATCGTGTCCCCGGCCATTAGCTCGGAAGCCTAATCAATTCGCGGCCGGTTGCACCGAAACCGTAAACCGCATGTAAGCCGAACCTGTTTAACGAAGTATTTGGATCCGATTGGAATCAGAAAACTGATTTAGATCAGATGATTTTGATCGAAAGCCTCCAATACCCCCGCTAGAAGATTGGCAATGGAAAGTAATGGGCTCCTTGACGCGATACCTCTTTGGGGCCTTTTCATCACCATCCTGCTTATTGCTCTGGTTTCTGTCGAGTGTGGTTATCGAGTAGGGAGATATCGGCGAGACCGACACAAAGAGGAAAAGGAGGCTCCGGTCGGTACCATGGTCGGGGCTGCGCTTGGTTTACTCGCCTTTATCCTTGCGTTTACGTTTGGGTTGGCAGCGGAACGCTTCGAGACCAAGAGGCAGGTAGTGCTGGACGAGGCCAACGCGATTGGGACGACCTACCTGCGTGCAGAGATGCTTCCAGAGCGCGGCGAACAAATTCGAGCGCTTCTCCGAGACTACGTGGACACTCGTTTGGAAGCTGTCAGATCCCGCAACATTTCTGAAGGTTTACGTCAATCGGAGAAGATTCAAAGCCAATTGTGGACAGATGCAGTGGCGGTCGGAGAAAAAAACCCCAATTCCATCGTTGTTGGTTTGTTCGTCCAGTCGCTCAACGAGATGATCGACTTGCACGCGAAACGGGTGCAAGCGGGCCTGAGGAGCCGCATCCCCAGCGCAATCTGGGTGGGCCTTTTGGCCGTCGCCGTTCTCTCTCTCAGTGCGATGGGCTATCTCGAGGGCTTGCCTGGTAGCCGTAGATCACTCGCAATACTTGCCGTCGCCGTTGCATTTTCGGTCGTAATAGAGCTCATTGCGGATCTGGATCGGCCTCAAGGAGGCGTCCTGAACGTAAGCCAGCAACCTCTTCTCGATCTGCGACGGTCTATGAATGCGCCAACGCCGTAAGCTTAAATGGTCCGCAAGATCAATTGCCTGCGAAATATGTGGAGTCTGCGGTTGGATTTCGCACTACCTGCTGATCCGTGACGATAACGGTAGTCCCCGGCTTGATCTCGTCGGCGAGCTTTTGTGCAAATTCAGTGTTGAATTGGATTCTCGAAGCGATGTCGTCCGCCTCAACACCGCGGCCTTCGCTGGTTACACGCATCCACCTTCGCGCCTCGCGTCCGGGTGCTAGCTGACTGGGTTTGCCAGTACTTCCTTCGAGCAATGTAAAGACGTTGTTCCCGAGACGATCGCGACCAGTTAAGCCGCTGCCACTAATCTCGACCGCGGCGCGGCCGATGGGATTTCCATTGCGATAAACATAGAGTGCACGATCGGCGGAGCTCAGCACGATGGTGATCGGCCCTTCGGGGCTTCGCTCAGGGCGCCAATCGTACTCGCCTTTGGCGAGACGCCGCACCATTTCAGGTGTGAAATCTTTCGGAGCCAGCATGAGCCCGGGATTTGAGGCAAGATGCGGAGTCGGAGTTTTGCCGTCTCCTACCACAACTGTGCCGCCCCTGGCGGTAGCATTGAAGAGCAACACTGAGAAATCATAGGGCAGGCGGATACATCCGTGGCTGGCCGGATAACCTGGTAGATTTCCCGAGTGCATGGCGATGCCGCTCCATGTCAACCGTTGCATGTAAGGCATCGGCGCATTGTCATATTTCTTCGAGCGATGCGTTTGCTTCTTCTCAAGAATGCTAAACACGCCGCCAGGCGTGGAATGCCCTTTTGTGCCCGTGCTCACAGTTGAGCGACCAATCAGAATGCCGTTACGATATACATAAATGATCTGCTGCGGAACGCTCACCAACGCGACAACCGGACCACTGGGTGAGAGTTGCGGCTTCCACCAATATTCGCCCGGCTTGAGTGCACCAGTCGGCTTACCGGTGGGTGTGCCTTTGGTATGAAACGACGGCTTCTCCATTGCTTGAGAGGCAGTAAGAAGGCCGGCGCAAATCGTCAGAATAGTTAGGAATCTCATAACGCAGTAAAAAGTGGAAGTGTCATTACAACATAAAGAGTTTCATTCAAGAAAAACTCCTGCCGGTCGGAGGCGAAATCGGATTCACGCTTTCTTTTTCGCCGGGCCGGTCTCCTTCAACAAGAAACTCAGAATCAACGCGACAACAATCCCATACAGCAAAGGTGTGAAACCCGCCTGATGATGTGCCAGGCCGATTACCTCAGTATCACCGGACGATCGGGTTAAGCGCGCCCCAAATACAGGACCGAGCAATGCACTGAGACTGAAATTAATGAAGTTAACTACCCCGGTGGCTGACCCTGCAAGCTGAGGTGGATTGGCTTCTTTAATGATCGTAGTCGGCAGCATCGCGGCTCCCGACGCGACACCCATCAGGATCCCAACCATCGGTCCTCGAAAAATTGCGGGATCACCGAAAAGAATCCACGCCACCGCAGCCAGTAACATCAATGTGCCGCTGATAAGAACCGGCTTGCGACGACCCAATCGGTCGGAAATGAAGCCTAGCAGTGGACACCCGATCATCCAACCGAGTGGAACTGTGGCCGCGAGTCCGACCGCGATATCGTACTCGCGGCCTCGCGCCTCTTGGAGAAACCGCACACCCCACGTCATTGCCAGGATCGTGGTGGGGATGAACAACAGACCTGCAATCAAGCCGCAGAGAATCGATTGCGGATTAACAAAAACGGTCTTTAAACTCCTGAAGAGACTTGCCCATCCTCCGCCGCCACTTGGCATGCCTGACTTTTCCTTTGGCAGTAGCAGAAGAAGAAGAGCACCGATTGCCAATCCAACGACACCGGAGTAAATCCAGAATCGGTTCCACGAAAGTCCGCCGGTAATCATCGGCCCGACAAAAAACTGCCCTGCCGATCCACCAGCCATCCCGAACATTTGCGTCGCGCCAATGAACGAGGCAGCCACCGACACGGGGAAATTTTTGTTTATCAGATAAACGGCACCAACGATCGCGAACGCACCGCCTGCGCCTTGCAGAAATCGTCCGATGTTTGCGGCTGTCACATTGCTCGCGCCGAACAACAGCGCTCCGATCCCGACGAGTACCGCCCCAATTGGGATGATTCGCCTCGCGCCAAAACGGTCTATTGATGCGCCGGCAACGAGGTTAAAAGGCGAATAGCCGTAATAGAACATGCCCACGATGGCGGAAACACCCAGTGCGTTTACACCAAATGCCTCAGTCAGTTGCGGCATCATGACGCTCGGTGCGGAACGCAGCGCATATTGGTAAAAATAATAGAGTGCCACCAATAGCCAGGCGCCAAGCGCCGCGATCGAAGTCCTTGAAGTCATTTCAAAACGCGTTCCGCCGAACGAAATCAGGGCTGCAGCTCCACCGGCCGCTGCGCACGAAGGAGGTTGGTCAATGCACGTAGCGCTTCGCTCGCCATCATACGTTCCTCATCCGTTGGCACGACGAGCACGGTCGCTTTCGAGTCATCGCACGAGATCTTGCTTATTTCGGCTCCGCGCGCTTCGCGATTGCGCTTGTCATCAAGCGCGATGCCCATGCACTCCAAACCCTGCAAAGCCAGCGCACGCACGACCGAGCTTCCCTGCCCCACCCCGCCAGTAAAAATGACTGTATCGAGTCCACCCATGGACGCCACATAAGCGCCAACGTATTTTCGAATCCGATAGCAATATGCTTTGAGCGCAAGCAGAGCACGCTGATGACCTTCATCGGCGGCCTTGAGAATCTCGCGCATATCGCTGGAAATTCCGGACAACCCAAGCAGACCGCTTTTATTGTTCAACAACTCTTCACTTTTCGAAGCGGTAAGTTTTTCCTCACGCTCAAGGAACGCGAGCACGCCTGGATCAAGGTCGCCACAGCGGGTTCCCATGATTAGTCCTTCCAAAGGCGTGAAGCCCATTGTGGTGTCCACCGAGCGCCCGTGATTGATCGCACAGATCGACGCGCCATTGCCGAGATGACAACTGATAATTCGCAGCTCGTTAGGTTGCCTCTTCGAGAATTCCGCGGCTCGCAACGCGACGTAGTTGTGAGACGTGCCGTGAAAGCCGTAACGGCGGACTCCTTTCTTTTCGTAAAACTCGTACGGCAATCCGTAGAGAAATGCATGCGCCGGTAGTGTGTGATGAAATGCCGTATCGAAAACACTAATGTGCGGCGCAGCGGGAAATAGCTTTCGCATTTCGCGAATGCCCGCAATGATCACCGGATTATGCAACGGCGCCAAAGGATTGAGTTTCTCCAGCTTCGCGAGCAGTTCGTCGTTCAGGACGGTTGCCTCTGTGAACTTTTCGCCGCCATGAACTACGCGATGCGCAACGACACTCACTTCAGCCGCGCTACTGATGACTCCCGTTTCCTTCGATGTCAGTTCGGCCACCATCGCCCTGAATGCCGCGGCGTGGTCTCCCTTTCCCAGCTCGCGTTTTACTTCGCCCCTTGAGCCACGATGCTTCAGTCGAGTGCCATCCAAGCCAATGCGTTCAACAAGACCCTTCACATGACGCGATTCATCTGCCGTATCGTAAAATGAATATTTAAGCGAAGAGGAGCCGACGTTGATGACGAGAATTTTCTCCGGTCTCTCTCCTTTGAGCATAAGCCCGTACGGATTATTAAAGCCTTTTGCGTCCACGATTAGTTTCCCTCCGAAGCTTTCAAATGTATTGCCTTAAACATTGCAATGATACTGCACGTTAGTCCCATAATCGCTTCCTGCTTCGGGCCAATCCGGTGCCAGTCGAATATTGAGTAAACTGACGGGTCTATTGAACCTTTAACTCGTCTGGGGCGGTAAAGCGTCGATACCAATACCTTGATCCTTGGTAAGAAAACGCGTGCATCAACACGACGACTTTGAATAATCGCGAAGGCGAAACAAGAACCACTCACCATGAACCGCTGGAAGCGTTGGCTGCCGGGACTGCAGATCCTGAGCGAGTATCAACCTGCCTGGTTTGCAGGCGATCTAATGGCTGGACTGGTGCTGACTACGATGCTGGTACCAGTCGGTATTGCCTATGCGCTGGCTTCTGGCGTCCCCGGAATCTATGGCTTGTATGCCACGATCGTACCCTTATTGGCGTACGCGCTCTTTGGTCCCAGCCGCATTTTCGTGCTGGGACCGGATTCGTCTCTCGCGGCTGTGATTCTCGCGGTTGTGCTCCCTTTGTCGGGTGGCGATCCCGCACGCGCGGTAGCCGTCGCGAGCATGATGGCGGTCGTGTCGGGTCTGGTGTGCGTCCTGATAGGTATATTACGCCTCGGGTTTGTCACAGAGCTTCTATCGAAGCCGATCCGCTACGGATACATGAACGGGATCGCGCTGACAGTGCTGATCAATCAGTTGCCGAAACTCTTCGGTTTCTCGATCAAAAGCGCGGGTCCATTTCGCGATCTCGTTACTATCGCCAAAGGCACCGTCGCCGGTCAGGTGAACTGGACCGCATTCGCGGTCGGCGCCAGCACACTTGCCGCAATCCTTTTCCTGAAGCCCTACAAACGCATCCCAGGCCTCCTGCTTGCGGTAGTTGCTGCGACCATCGTGGTCGGTGTAATGAACCTCGACGCTAGCGCCGGCGTGAAGGTTCTGGGTCCGCTGCCGCAAGGACTGCCTTCGTTTGTTTTGCCCAGAATCAGTTTTTCTTACCTTTCACAGGTCATCATAGGTGGCTGCGCTGTCGCCATGGTGGCCTTTGCGGACACAAGTGTCTTGTCGCGAACGTTCGCTGCCAAGACCCGTATGCCAGTCGATCCTAACCAGGAAATGATCGGCCTGGGCGCTGCGAATCTGGCCGCCGGATTTTTTCAAGGATTCCCGATCAGCAGCAGCTCATCACGCACACCAGTCGCCGAAGCGGCCGGAGCCAAGACGCAACTCGCGGGCGTGGTGGGCGCTATCGCGGTCGCGCTCCTTCTGGTGTTCGCACCCAACCTGCTAAAGGATCTGCCCAGCAGCGCGCTCGCTGCCGTCGTGATTGCCTCGGCAATCGGCTTGTTCGAATTTGCAGACCTGCGTCGCATCTTGCGCATCCAGCCATGGGAATTCTGGTTGTCTATTGTTTGCTTCATCGGCGTTGCCGTCTTCGGCGTGATTCCTGGCATCGGCATCGCGATCGCCATCGCGGTCGTCGAGTTTCTGTGGGACGCCTGGCGGCCACACTATGCAGTGCTCGGTCGAGTCGAAGGTGTTCGAGGCTACCACGACATCAAGCGCTATCCCGCTGCTCGCCGCATTCCGGGACTGGTGCTGTTTCGTTGGGACGCTCCTCTGTTTTTCGCTAACGCCGAGCTCTTCCATCAGCGCGTGCTCGAGGCCATCGCAGAATCGCCGACTCCAGTGCGGCGAATCATCATTACGGCTGAACCTGTCACCGACGTCGACGTGACTTCGGCTGACATGCTCGCCGAGCTTGAACATACAATGACCGAATCCGGCATCGAGTTGCGGTTCGCTGAAATGAAGGATCCAGTCAAGGACAAGCTGAAACGGTTCGAGCTATTCGAACGCTTCGGCGCCGCAAACTTCTATCCGACCATAGGGAGCGCCGTCGATGCTTATCTCGTAGATCATGCGGTCGCCTGGAAGCCTTGAGAACAATTGGTCAAGTGGTCCCGGCCGGCGGCAAAAGATAGAGCGCTATCGCGAAGGTCAGGTAAACCATGATCGCGAGCACGCCGACGAACCAGGCGGAACGTCCGGACGTGGTGACAAGAGACGCCGTGAGCGTGGCGAACAGAATCATCGCGACTGCGCCAGGCCAAAAGGTCAAATCCATCGGCGCAGGACCGATTACATAACTCAGCAGCACCAGTACCGGCGCGACGAAGAGAGCAATCTGCGCGGCGCTCCCCAACGCAATGCCCACGCTTAAGTCGAGACGGTTCTTACGTGCGGCGGAAAATGCTGCTGCCATTTCGGCAGCTGCGCCCACCAACGCCACAACGATGAATCCAATGAAGGCAGGACTCATTCCAAAGGCCGTTGCGGCGTGCTGCACAGATCCAACAAACACTTCGCTGACCAAAGCGACTAAAACGGTCACAACCGCCAGCGTGCCGAGGGCGAGACCAATCGGCCACGCCGCTTCATGTTCTTCGCCGGTGCCCGCGAACAATTCACGATGCGTGTTCAATGAAAACCAGAGGCCGAGCGCGTAACCGACTAAAAGCAAAAGCGAGAGCGCCAGGCTCAACTCTTGATTCAATCCCGCTTTACCTAACGCCTCGTGCTCAGACACGGCGGATGGAATTAGAAGGCCTATTGTGGCGAGAAAAAGCAAGCCGGCCTGAAAACGCGCGGCGATACGGTTAAATTCCTGAACGTGATACCGCAAACCGCCCAGCAGAAACGATGCGCCTAACATGAACAACGCATTCGTCACGATGGCACCAGCCACGGATGCCTTCACCAAGGTGTATTGTCCGGCCTGCAAAGCGGCAATGGCGATAACAAGCTCGGTTAGATTTCCAAGCGTTGCGTTAAGCAAGCCGCCCACAGAATCGCCGGTCTTCGCCGCGACGGATTCGGTCGCGTGACTTAAAAGAACAGCCAGCGGCAAAATCGCCAGAATCGACAAAACAAAATGCAGCGTGTGTGCTTCATGATTCAGGTTCTCCGCTGCCAGTGCAACAGGGACAAACACAAGCAGCCAGAGCAATGGGTTGCGCCGGATCTCGTGAATGAGCAGCTTCATGGCAAACTTTTCTGGTCTCTTCTTGTTAGGTCACTCAGCAGTTACAACGTGACAGCCTGCAGAAGCTGGAACTGCAGCCTGGTTCCCGGATTAACCACCGTTGTACCAGCGGTAAATCCATGGCGCGCCTGACGCGCTGTCTGTGGAGGGGCGGTCGGTGTGATCTCGTCCGTCTTCACTGGGATTCTGCGCCCATTCGCCTCGATCGACGCTAGTTCTATAGCAAGTGGCCCCGATCTGCGCGGATTGGCACGAGAGGATGCAATCCTTCCCAACACCTTGATTCCAGCTCTCAATACAACGTTCCCCCTAACCGAAACATCCTGAGCCAGCTTTGCTTCAAAGCTTCTGCCCACAACCGCCCGTGAGCTGATGAGACTCACGGTGCTTACTGTTAACATTGTTCCAGCGGGGATTGTAGCCGCATTCAAGGACGCAGCCGCAAAAGTAGCCAGGCATATGAAGATAATTGCACTCGATCTTTGTAGTTTCATATTGGTCCAAACGGTTAATTGTTGAATTATGCGCGACAAGAATCAAGGCTAACTGACAAGCCATCTAAACGAATGTCGTAGTTGCCGGTCAAGACCAATATGTGCAAGTGTTTGGCTCTCGCTCAAGCAGTTCTGGCCGCTACCCTCTTTGCTGGTTGCAGCCCAAAAACCGAAGGACCCACGACTGATGTATTCGAACAAACCTATGAAGTCGATCCCGAGGCCAGCCTGAGTATTCGTAACATCGATGGCTCCATTGTGATCCATGGCACGGAGTCGGGTGTTATAAAGCTTCGGGCTGTCAAGAAAGCAAAGAGCAGTGAGGAGCTCAAAGGCATCGACATCACAGCCATGGTTGAAGGAAAGTCTGCTTCAATCACTACCAAGTTTCTGTCACAAAAAAACAAGGCCTTATCTTCTGGCTCAAGAACAGTCGACTATACCATGGAGATTCCGCGTACTGTGAACCTGACCCGCGTCGATCTGGATAATGGCAAGATATCAATCGATGGAATGCGGTCAGAGGATTTGAACGCGACAGTCGTGGATGGTCAGCTCGTCATTCGAAATTGCTGTGGCAATGCCCATGTCAGCTGCGCTAACGGCGACCTGAATCTCTATTATGACACCTGCGATCGTAGGCGCTTTCTCGTCGATGGGCAAATGACAAGTGGAAACGCCGGAATTTTCATCGGGCGGGGCGCCTCATTTCACATCCAGGCAGAAACCACGTCGGGCGAAATCACCAACGAGCTCGGCGACATGGTGAATCTGAACGGCAGCGCCGCGCGAAAAATTGACTTATCGACCGGTAAAGGCGCAGTGCGCCATGACATCAAGCTTCGGGTAACAACAGGCAATATTAAGATTGCCCAAACGGTTTCTGAGACAGAAACCGATAACAGTAGTCCGAAACAGTGATTTGGACTGCTAACCCTTCTCCTGCGCTCGACTCGATTGAGCTAGGTCGATCGGGCCGGGTTAATCATATTAAAAATAAGTGCTGCGACAGCACCACCGACAAAGTTCGCAACCAGGTACATCCAGATATTATTCCAGCTTGAGATACCCATTGCTGTTATTCCAAGAGCAACGGCCGGGTTGAAAGCGCCGCCCGAGATATCGCCTACCGCAAACGCCCCGACCATTACGGTCATTCCGATGGCCAGGCCGTAAAACGAATTCCCCTCCGTGCCCTCCGCCGTCGCGCTGTTCAACACGACGTAGACAAGCGCAAAGGTAAATAGAAACTCGGCAAGCAAAGCTGGGCCCATCTTAGGGGCAATCGCAGTCACCGGTGCTCCCAAACGAAGGCACTTGATCACGAGAAACGCGGCAACTAATGCCGCAACAAATTGCGCAATCCAATAGGGCACAACGTCAGCAGGTTTTACTTTGCCCCGAATCAGCACGCCTAGCGTAACGGCAGGATTGTAATGGCCGCCTGATATATGGCCGCCGGCAAACACCATCACCATCAAGGACGCGCCGATGGCCAGCGGAGCGATCACGCCTGCAGGGGCTCCGACGCCGGTGCACCCAACAGTGAGAACAAGGAAGAAAGTTCCGATAAATTCTGCAATGTATTTGTTCATGTCATGAGGTTTATCAGTTATGATTTTACTTGGCTATCAATTAGAATTTCAGGCTGGCAGTGAAGTTGAACCCGTCTCCCTCGACGGCGTTGCGGACATCGAAGTCATGAATCCAGCGGGCGTTGAAATCGAGATGACTTTTACCGAGCTTCGTTGAGTAGGTGATGATCGGGCCAATGCCAAAGGAACGTCCGACAAACCCGTCGAGTCTGTCAGCTAGCGCCCCCTTATCATCCGTAATCTGCTGAATCCAGCTTTCGACAAAACCAATTCCGAAACCATTTTTGAATCGTTTGATGGCCAGCACTTCCAGGTCGGACTGAATACCGCTCTGATAATGGGTGGCTGGATTTTCGGTGTAGAAGTACATGTTCCAGATCCCGGTCAGTTCAATGTTCGGTTGTGGAACTATCTTTGTGTAAGCTATACCAGGGATGAACGACCAGTTGTTCAGGCTAAGGTTGGCTAGTTTACCTGTCTCGTATGATCCAGTCGGCGCCCAAAACGTGAAGTTGAAAGCCAAGTGATCCGTCTCGCTAAAGTGATGGCTCGCCACGAGGGGAGTAAATACCAGATCGTATAGTCCGAAAATGGTGTCTTTTTTTCGGACCGCGAATGGCCCCAGGGAAACGCTGGCCTGGCCCTCAACCCACGCCAACGGAAAACCAATTGCCGAGGCAAAGTTCCACGCCTTGGTCGGCGTGGGCCAGATGTATAGCAACGTAATTGGAGTGAACGACGCCTTCACATCGACATTCGCCACGAGAAGACCTGCTATTGCTACATTTGCTGCTCCGCCGATAGAACCTGAATAGTAGATCTCGGAGACAGAAACCGCGAAGCCCGGTTCCGGCGGAATCACAGCGGCAAAGGGCGCTATTTGCATCCCCGAAATTGGCCGCTGCATCCCACCTTCCACAGCGAACGCCGAAGAAGGAAACAACACTTTGAACGCCAGAGTGATTGTAGTGCAAAGGCTTAGGAGGTGCGTTCGTGTTCTCATTTTGACTTTCTTTCGCGGGTTATTTCAATTGCGAGAGTAGCTGTCAGTATAGTTGTTGTAACGATCGATCTTAAAGCTTCAGGTAACTCATTGTGTTAATGATGACCCGGATTTCGGGGGCGTGTAGGGTCCGGCGTCCCTGGCGGAATCGGTGGATACTTCTTCAAGCTCTGCTCAAACTGGGTCACGATCTTCATTGCCGGGCCCGCGTTCCATGAGTTGCGCAGTCCGGTCGCCGGGTACTCTTCCTTCGAATCGGTGATGAGATCGAACGCCGCGGGGTCTGTGAACGAACAGACGGATTTCTTCGTGAAATTGGACACCAGGCGGGAATTTCATTCGTCTTTTCCGTTTGCGCTTTCCTGGACAGGGAATTTCGGTCTGACCCGTTCGATCGGCGCGTCGAGCCATCGTGCGGCTCCTTCTCGCTCCCGAAATATCCGCACATTGATCGGTGAGTCCTTGGTAATTACGGCATGCAAACGGCAGTACTGGGCAATAGTGGAATCCGTCGCCAGAATCGCTGATTTTACCGGTGGGCGATTTTTGTATGAGAGGACTCGATGGAGAGAAATGCGAATGACGTATCGGAAATTCAGCTCAACCCCATCGGTCTCCGATGTATCCGAGAACCGATTGAAAGGCTCTTTTAGCTTTCTTTCGAGGTATCCAAGAAGGCTAACGACTTTGTTGACTGATTTTTCATTCAGTAAACCGCGCGGTGTGTAAACAAACAGCCGGATATCTCTGTGAAACTCGACCTCAGGCATTAGCGGCATCTGGCTCATCAATAACCTCTATTCATGATTCAGCCTGGATGTTTTCGACTTGAGGTTTCTGCCGCCAGTAGTTCGAGCGGCGCGCCGAGCCATTTCGCGCTTTCATCGCGATCCTGGAATACCCGTACATTGATGGGAGAGCCATGAGTTAATAAGGCATGCACCTTCCCGTAATGAACAAGCGTAGCATCCGTCGCGAGGATCGCCGATTTGATCGCCGGATGCTTGGCGTACACCTGGCGTCGGTAGAGAGAAACATGAATGATATATTCGAAGTTGAGGTCGACGGCATCGGCTCCAATCGTATCGGTGAATCGGTTGAAGGGCTCCTTCAACACGGTCTCAAGCTCGCCAAGGACAGTTATGATTCTGTTTACAGCCACCTTGTTCACCAACCCTAGTGGTCTCCAGACAAGCAGATGATCGTCTTGGTAGAACTCGACATCTTCAGGAAGCTTGATGTTAATCATCCTGATAAACCTCCAGTTTGATCTTTACGTCCGTTGTTCCTTCGGAGTCGAGCCATTTCACCGCCGATCTATTTCTCCGTTAGCAATTCGAGCGGTACTTTCAGCCATTCCGCGGTCTTCTTGCGATCCTCGAAAACGCACACTTTGAGCGGCGAACCTTCGGTCACCAGCGCAGCTAATCGCGCATAGTGAATAGCTGTAGCGTCCGTAGCCAGAATCGCTGATTTGACCGGTGGGCGATTGCCATAAAACTGACGACGATATAGAGAAACTCGAATAACGTACTCAAAATTCAAATCAACCGCATCGGCTGCAAGTGTGTCAGAAAATCGGTTGAACGGCTCCTTTAAACTGGTTTCCAGTTCTCCGATGAGGGTTATGATTTTGTTAACAGCCGTCCTGTTTATCAAACCTCGCGGTCTATATATCAGAAGGCGAACCTCATCGTTAAACTCGATGCCCGGAGGAAGTTTGATGTTAGTCACTCAATTATCTCCGTTCATACCACGGCATTACGTCTGGCCGCTTCACGAAACCACATTGCGCTCAACTTCGGCGTGCGCTTCTGCGTCTTGAAGTCCACGTAGATCAATCCAAACCTGTTGCCGTAGCCCTCCGTCCACTCGAAGTTGTCCATTGTACTCCACTGGAAGTAGCCCTTGACTGGCACCCCGTCGGCGGTCACACGCTGGAGCTGCGTGAGATAGCTGCGCAGAAACACGATGCGGTCGGTGTCGTAAATTTTCCCATCCTCGGCGAACACATCGTCGCTGGCGCAGCCGTTTTCGGTGATATAAATTTCCTTTGCTCCCCAGAGGGTCTGCACGAATTTGGGCGCCCAATAGATCGCCTCTGGCCCCAGCACTAGCCAGGAGTTGAACATCTTCGGATGCGCCTTAGCGAAGGGAACTTTGCGCCAGCCGGGCGCTTCATTCGACGCCAGCACATAGCTGATAGGGCGGTAGACATTGATCCCGACGAAATCCAGCGGCGAGCCGATGATTTTCA
>DATBEX010000133.1:0-13709 GCA_036558805.1 Candidatus Udaeobacter sp. | reverse complement strand
CCGCGGTCGATTTGTCGCATTTGGAGGACGTGTTTGTAGTCACAGGCCGAAAATGATTTTCTTTTTTGTTTTGCTGGTGCTCGTGCTGATGGCGCAGATTGCGGAGTTTTTTATTCCGGCACTGCCGTGGCTCTACAACGCTCACGTGTACATTGTGCCGGTGATTGTCTTCTATGGTGCAATGGCACTGCCGTTTCCTCTCATGCTGGCCCTTGCCATGTTCGCCGGGGTTTTGCTTGATGCCCTTACGGTACAGGTGATCGGAGGGAAGGTTGAAATTTCAACTGGATCATCCATACTCATTTACGGTGTGCTGGCAGGAGTAATGCATGGCTTGAGACCGCTCTTTGCGCGCGGGCGCTGGGAAGTGCATTGTATTCTGAGTGGCATTTTCACCTCATTAATAGTTCTAGCGCAATATTTGATGATTACGTTTCGTCGCGGCTCTATTGTCTTCACCCGCGAAATTTGGTGGCAGATCGGCGGGCCTGGTCTGGTTGCCATGGCGATGGCACCGATCGTCTTCTGGTTCCTGCAGTGGATAGGACGGATTACCGCCTATTCTTATAGTCCGGAAAGGGGGCGATTGGAATGAGCGGGCGGCGCATCACCTCACGTTTGCGGATTCAGTTGCTTGGGGTCTTCATGCTGATAGGCCTGAGCGCGCTCGGTCTCAAGCTTTGGTGGATCCAGGTCGCGCATGGCCAGGAATGGACTTCCCAACTCCGCGGCAGCTCGCAGGCTACAGTGCGTATCCCATCAGTGCGCGGCGAGATCAAAGACCGCAATGGAGTGACTCTTGTCCAGAACCGGGCCAGTTATGAGGTCGATTTTTATTTGCCAGAAATGGTGAAAGGCTATCGGGAACGCTTCGGTTCGCCACCCACGGCCGAATATCGAGCGACCATCAACGGGATGCCTAAAGACTTAAAGGAGCCGGACATTATCAAAATCGTTAATAACGGTGTCGTGCCGCGTCTCAGCGACCTCGATCTGGCGCGCGATTACAATGCGGGCAAGTTGCAGAAACACTATCGCAACGATACCGAAGTTCCGTTTTCCTACGTCAAAGATATTGATTTCCCCACTCTGGCGAAATTCTCCGAGCATGACGTCGGTTTGCCAGGCGTGGAACTCGCGATCAAGCCGGTTCGCTCTTACGTTTACGGCGCGCTCGCTGCGCATACTCTCGGTTACGTCGGCATGCCTGACGACGTCGATAAAGAGGACGCGAAGAAATTCACGTTTTACCAGGGAGATGTGGAAGGGAAGTCGAACGTCGAAAAAACCATGGATGAGTACCTCCGGGGAAAGCCTGGCGCTCGTTATTTGCGGCGCAATGCAAAGGGCACCATTGATGGTATTCTGCGCGAAGATCCGCCGCAGCAGGGAGCCAACGTTTATTTGACGATCGACGCGCGCATCCAGGCGATCGCAGAGGAAGCGCTGCGCGCCGTGAGCCGGGCCGGCGCAGTAGTCGTTGATCCAAACAATGGCAACATCCTGGCGATGGCTTCTGTTCCGTCGTTCGATCCAAATACTTTCATCCCCAGCATCAAAGCAAAGGACTGGAAAGCGCTGCAAAAAGACGAGGGCGATCCATTGATCAACCGTGCGATTAGCTGCCTGCCGCCAGGGTCGACATTCAAGCTCATCACGGCGCTCGCAGGATTGCGCGGCACGAAAAATCTCGCAAAGGCGCACTACAGCTGCGGCGGAGGTGTAAGTTATGGCGACCACTTTTTCCGATGCTGGGTAGCCGAAAAACATTACACGCATGGGAACATCGGAGTCGCCGATGCGCTCAAGGTTTCGTGTGACTCCTTTTTCTATCAGTACGGGAATGCAGCCGGCATTCAGTCGATTGATGAGGTCGGCAAGATGTTGGGAATGGGCGAAGAATCGGGTCTGAGCCTGTCAGGCGAACAGACCGGCAATATGCCGGGGCCGGAATGGATGCAAATTCACCATCCCCAGGAGAGGTGGTCACAAGCTCAAACCGCCAATGTTTCAATCGGCCAGGGATACACGCTCGTTTCGCCCTTGCAATTGGCAATGGCCTACGTGGCCATCGCAAATGGCGGCATCTGTTATTACCCACGCTTGGTCGATAAAGTTTTGAAGCAGGACGGTTCTCCAGTGTTGGATGATCAGGGAAATCCAGCGGCGCCACCGCCGCGCGTGCGATCGGATCTACGAAAGGAAATCTCCCCCGAAGATATCGAGCTGGTTCGCAAGGGTCTTTGGAAAGTTGTTAACGAAGATGGAGGCACCGGCGGCAGAGCGCGTTTGAAAGAATGGGTCGTAGCTGGAAAAACTGGCACTGCGCAGGCTACCGACCGCGGACAAGAGGAAAACGTGGCGTGGTTTGCGTGTTTCGCGCCATTTGACCATCCGAAGTTTGTTGTCGCAGTGATGGTGCAGGGCGCCTCTGGGCACGGCGGCGAAGTGGCGGGCCCCATCGCCGACAGAATCCTGGAGAGGTCACTCGCACTGGATGAAGGCAAATTCGACATGCAGGTGGCCTGGCTCCCGCCTGCGCATCACGCCAATCCACTTCAATTGATCAAGTCGGTATCTTTTAATGAGAAAGGCGGAAATCTCGGAAGCCAGGACGAAGAAAACGCCCCCGATTCGCAAACTGGAACCGCTCAGATGGCAAGCTCGGACGCCTCGCCTGACGTCGAGCCGGAAGCCGATTCTCAGGGCAAAGTGCGCCGGCGAGCCGGTCCTGCTTCGGCCCGCGCTCTCCCTGCTGCGACGCCAGCTCCCCGGAATTTTTTCCAGCGACTCTTTGGGATACGGCGGCAGCCAGCGCCCGCGCCGCCGTCGCCGCCTAATCGCAAGCGTGGGACACCACAACGATGAACACCCGACCAGAATCATCGCTGCAGTTTATTTGGTCAGTTCCGCTTCTGATCGGACAACCTGTTTCGCTTTATGATAGACAAAGTAAGAAAGTTTTTGGGTCTTTCCTCACGAAAGACCGGCAAGAAGCTCATACTGAGCGTGGAAAAACTCGAGTCCCGGGTTGCCCTGCTCGAGAATGGCCGCCTCGAGGAATACAGCGTCGAGCGTAAGACCTCGCGGAATATCGTCGGCAGCGTTTATAAGGGTAAAGTCAAAAACATCGAGATGGGTTTGAAGGCGATGTTTGTTGACATCGGCTTTGAGAAAAATGCGTTCCTTCATTTTTGGGACGCAATCCCGGCGGCGCTGGACAGCGGGATTGAGGAAATCGATCGCCGTGGGAGCAAACGGCCACGAAAACGGATCACGGTTAAGGATATCCCAAGTATTTATCCTGTTGGCTCGGACGTCATTGTGCAGGTAACCAAGGGTCCCATTGGCACGAAAGGACCAAGGGTGACGACAAACCTTAGTTTTGCCGGGCGCTATCTGGTGCTGATGCCGTTCAGCGATCGCAGCGGTATCTCTCGAAAAATCGAAAACCAGAAAGAGCGCGAACGCTTGCGGAAAATTGTCCGGGAACTGGAAATCCCCGATGGCGTGGGAGTCATTATCCGTACGGTAGGTGAAGGCCAGCGGGCGCGGTACTTCGTGCGTGATCTGCGTTTTCTTCTCGATCAGTGGTCCCAGGTCGAGCAACTCATTCGCGAGCAGCCTGCTCCCTGCCGGCTTTTTGAGGAGCCGGATTTGGTTGGACGAACAGTACGCGATTTCCTCACGGAGGAAGTTGACGAAGTCGTTTGCGATGAGCGGGCTTCAACGGAACGAATGATGGAAATGATTGGACAAATTTCCCGGCGCGCCCGGAATCGAGTGCATCATTACGATGGCGCGATACCGATCTTTGAAACCTATGGAGTGCAGAAACAAATTGATGACGCTTTTCATCGACAAGTCTGGCTGAAATGCGGCGGTTACATTGTGATCGATGAGACCGAGGCGCTCGTGGCGATCGACGTGAATACAGGCCGAAACAAAGGCGGACGCGATGTGGAGAAAACAATTTTGCAAACGAACTTGGAAGCCGCAGATGAAATCGCCCGCCAACTCCGGTTACGCAATATCGGCGGGCTGATCATTGCCGATTTCATCGATATGAAGAGCCGCAAAGACCAGCAAGCGGTTTTCGGTTTGATGAAAGAACGGCTCAATCGCGATAAGGCGAAGACGCATGTTCTCCCCATTTCACAGCTAGGCCTGATGGAGATGACTCGCCAAAGAGCGCAAGAGAGCCTGAGCGACACCATTTACGAAAATTGTCCTTATTGCGGCGGACGCGGAGTCGTAAAAACCTCCATGACTACAAGTGTAGAATTGCATCGGACGCTCAACACCGTCATGCGCAAGTATCAAGACAGCATTCATGACATCCGGGTGGTTCTGAATCCCGGTGTACTCAAGCGGTTGAAAGAAGAAGACGAAGACTTGCTCGTGGAATTGGAACGCCGTTACGCGGGCCGTCTCACCTTTCGTGGCGATCCAACATTTCATCACGAAAAGTTTATCATTACCGACGCGAATACCGGGGCAGAACTCCACCCGTAAGGCAGTGCCTTACACCAAAAAATCCTTGCAATTTGTAGTGGCCTGTCCAAGAGTCGAGCATCCAGGGTTATGACGAGTTTCGTTATTACCTTGCGCGCTCCAAAGGAGTGTTTGGAGCCTGAGATTGAGGAGAGAGACTTAACCAAAGGAGAAATAGGATGAGAAAATCAGTGTTGGGGCTGTTATGCTTCGCTGCAATCACTTCGGCAGCGCTTGCTGGGACTGAGACTTATTCTGGAAAGGAAATGAAACAGGTGGCGCCACCGCCGTGTCCGGAGTGGTACGCAGATAACGAGTTTAACGTCAGCCTGTGGGGCACTTACGTTTTTACGGGAAACAACTGGCAGGATGATCGCTACCTCGAAACAGATCATGCCTTTGGCGGTGGGATTGATCTCAAATATTTTTTCCACCGCTATTTCGGTGTCGGCATCGAAGGGTGGGCAGTGGACGCCAGGCGTGCATTTGAGGATGTCTTTGTAGATCTTAATAACGGCATTTTCGACGTGCATACAGGACATGAGAGTCGCGCGGTGGGTTCTGTGTTGGGCACGTTGACGCTGCGCTATCCAATTCCCTGCACACGCTTCTCACCATACATTTTTGGCGGAGCCGGCGGGATCTTCGGTGGTGGCGAAAGGACCAACCTTGTGGTGAACGACGGAATCATTCGTACTGAACAAACCGGTTCCGAATCACGAGCAATCGGTCAGGTCGGCGGCGGAATGGAAGTTCGCTTCACACCGCACATTGGCTGGGTCAGTGATTTCAGTTGGAACTTTGTCGACGGGCCCCATAACAACTTCGGCATGGTGCGCACCGGAGTTAATTTCGCTTTTTAACGAGGCGAGAATCGCATTTGCTGCAGCGGCGTCCGGAATTTGTCGGACGCCTCTTTTTTTACGGCATTGTTGTCGGCTTCGAGCGTGACAAACGGTTGCACTTTATCAACGAGCTCGTCCATTAGGACTGATCGGCCAACTATTTTGGCCTCGGAAGGCTTCGCCACGTTATATCTTGAATCGTAAATCCGATGTAACCCTGATTGTTCAACGAATCACGCACTGCATCTTATTATCATGTTCACCGGTTTGATCGAAGAAGTCGGTAACGTAACCGCAATCGGTGCAAGCGAGAAAGGCAATCGATTGAAAATTGCCGCTCCGAGCATCGCGAAGAAAACACAGCGCGGCGATAGCCTGGCCATTAATGGTTGTTGTCTCACCGTAGGCTCGCATGACGCCGACGAGCTGATTTTCGATCTTTTGGAGGAGACCCTTACTCACACAAACCTAAAAAGCTTGCAGCGGAAGCAGCCGGTAAATCTCGAACGTGCCGTCGCCGCGACGGGACATTTTGGTGGACATTTTGTTCAAGGGCACATCGATTGTGTTGCACAGGTTATCTCCTGCGAGAAAAGCGGCGCGGATTTTCGACTCGAAGTCGAGTTGCCGCATGCGTTTGCCCATTACGTCGTGCCCAAGGGCTCGATCGCCGTGAATGGAATAAGCCTTACTGTCGCCGAAGTTTGTTCAAAAAGTTTCGTAGCGTGGATTATTCCTCACACGAAAAAGAACACCAATCTGGATCGGGTCCAAGCAGGCGATCTGATGAATCTCGAATTCGATATTCTCGCCAAGTACGTTGAACGAATGCTCTCGCGCCATGGGCCAACGGCCGGCCGCTAATGTGATCGCGCGCAATTTGGCCACGCCTGACCCACGGCACCGCATCGTGGGCGTAATCACGTCGGCCGTGGAACTCGATTTCGCAATTGGAATGAGCGAGCCGCCAGATCTGTTTGAGCTCCGGCTGGATCGTCTTGTGCGCGTGATTGATCGGCTGAAGAACAAAATTTCACGGTTGCGCGCGCCGCTCATCGTTACCGCGCGACATCCGATGGAGGGCGGCGCAAATCGATTATCCTCACCGGAGCGACATGATCTGCTCGCTCGATTCTTGTCACAGGCTCGATATATCGATGTGGAATTACGCTCTGCGCCCGTCTTCCGTTCGTTGCTTCGGCTCGCTCGAAAGCAAAACGTGCGGCGCATCATTTCAGTGCATCATCTGAAAAGCACGCCTTCTCCCAGCCGGTTGCGAGTTCAAGCGCGCGCAGCGAAGACTCATCGCGCGGACATATTCAAAGTGGCGACACGCACTGACACTCCTGCGCAACTGATGCATTTGATCAATTTCGTCGCGGAAAAGGACGTTGATGTCGCCGTGAGCGCAATGGGGATTGGCAAGCTGGGCACTGTTTCGCGTGTGCTTCTCGCCTGCTGTGGATCGGTCCTTGCGTATGCATCGCTGGGAGCAACCGACATCGAAGGACAACTCTCGCTTGATCAGCTTCGCGCGTTCAGGACGGCTTCGCCACGTCAAAAACGTTGAACCATTGCGTCGTTACGAGGAAATGCTGTTCAACAGTTCAATTTGACGCCTTAGAGAATCACTTTTGGTCCGCTTGCTCTTTCTCCAACGCGCATATCGTAGACACAAACAGGAAAGCGTTATGTCCTCCCCTTTAGCCCTTCCAACACAAGTTCCAGTGATGCCATTGCCCGGGGCGTTGCTTTTTCCGCATGCAATGCTTCCCCTGCATATCTTCGAACCCCGGTACCGGAAGATGCTAAAGCACGCCCTTGCCCATCACCGCATGTTTAGCGTCGCGCTGCTCAAACCGCATTGCGTTGAATGGGAAACGCCTGATGACTTTTTCCATATTGCGGGCGTCGGTCTCATTCGCGCGTGCGTTGAACGTGGTGACGGCACTTCGAATCTGATTTTGCAGGGACTGGAACGTGTCAGATTCAGCGACTTCAGGCAGGAACTTCCGTTCCCGATTGCAACGATTGACTCGCTCGAATCCAATGGCGCTACCTCTGTGGAGACAGAGGCGCTTGCCGCGAAAGTGCTGGAACTTTATTCCTGCCTCAAAGGAGATGGCCCACGGCAGTTGCCGCCTAAAGTAGATCGCTATCTTTCCGATTTGAGCGATCCGGAAATGCTCGCTGACCTCGTCGCATCAACATTCGTGAGTGATCCACTTAATCGCCAGCGCGTACTTGAAGAACTCTCGGTCAACCAACGGCTCAGACTCGTGATCCAGTATCTGCGGGAAGAAAGCGGAACTGCAGCTGCATAGCGGTAGCCGCATCTTTGAGACAGGTGCGAAGCACAGGTGGCACACACGGCAGCGCCGCGTCTCGCACACAGGTGACTACGGGTCCGTAAGCCGCGCATATTCTTCCATCAAATACCGATCCGTCATTCCCGCGACGTAATCGCACACGGTGCGATGTAATCCCTCGGTCTCAATTCGTTTCGCCGCCGTTTCGCCCAACTTGTCAGGATCTGCCAGGTAGGTCTGGAAAATCTGGCGCAACATTTCGCACGCGCGCCGATTTACCTCAGAGACGCGCGGATCGTAATAAACGTTCTGGTACAGGAATTTTCGCAAATCGCGATTCGCTTGGAACAAATCATCGCTATAACGAATTAGCGGCGCCGACTGTTGTCGTGCCTCGTCTGCGCTTAGCACACCGGCATCTTTGATGGATTTTGCGCTGGTCGAGACCAGATCGCGCACCTCTGTGTCGATAATCTCGCGAATGATTAGCTTGTGCAGTTCCGGCACCCGAGCGTGAGGGTAGCGCATCAATACAGCACGAAGGCTTTGTTGCCACATCTCGTTCTTTTCCAGTTGGGCTGCATTCAGAATTTCAAAATCGACTGCATCATCCAAGTCGTGACTGTAATAAGTGATTTCATCCGCCAGGTTCGCGATCTGCGCCTCCAGCGAGGGGCAATGATAATGCCGAAAGGTCATATTGACCTGAGCCCTGGTTAGTTCGTCCATGCCATGAAATGCTCCATGTTTTCGCAGTCCCTCGCGCACCTCGAATGTGAGGTTCAAGCCTGGAAAATTTGGATAAGGGTCTTCAAGTAGCTCGACTACTCGCACGCTCTGGCGGTTGTGATCGAAACCGCCGTGGTCGCGCATGCATTCGGCCAGCATTTCCTCGCCCGAATGTCCAAACGGCGCGTGTCCCAGATCGTGCGCGAGGGCGATTCCTTCGGACAGATCTTCATTCAGGCCTAATGCGCGAGCAATCGTGCGGCTGATAGATGCAACCTCAATGGAGTGCGTCAACCGTGTCCGCAAATGGTCGCCCGTCCCATTTAAAAAGACCTGTGTTTTGTACTCCATTCGACGAAACGCACGTGAATGAATGATGCGGGCGCGATCTCGCTGAAATTCGGTTCGATACGAATGGCGCGCCTCCGCATGTTGCCGCCCGCGCGAGTTGCCGGATTTCTCCGCAAACGGCGCAAGCAGTGCGTGCTCACCGGCCTCCATTTCTTCACGTGTTTTATAGAAGCCCGTTGGACGCGGTGTCTGAGGTTCAGTAGAATTGTTGGTCACAATTGATTCCCAATCTTATTTGTCGATCTTAGCGTTCGAAACCTCAAATCCGATATATGGCCAGGAAAACTCGTTCTAGGAAATCCGCAAAAGCGCGGACTCGCCGTGGCAAACAAGTCACGCCCGAGCGTTTGATGGAACTGAGCTTTGCTTATGCACCGCCGCTGATCATCAGCGCGGGTGTGAGTAACAAGGTTTTCGATTCGTTAGAAGAGCGTGCGAAAGCGCCAGAGCAGATTGCCGAAGAAACCGGGGCATCGGCGCGGGCTCTGCGGATCCTAATGAATGCGCTCGTCGGTCTGGATCTCCTGAAGAAAGATCGACAGGGAAAATATTCTCTTACAGGCGAAAGCGCCGCCTTTCTTGTAAGCAGGAAGCCGGGAGCACACGCTGGATTTTTCGGAACCATTGCGCCCCAGCTTATCTCACGATGGCTACGATTGTCAGACATCGTTCGCGAAGGGCGTCCGGCCGTCGCCGTGAACCAGGAAACTGAGGGCACGGAATTTTTCAGTCAGCTCGTGGAAAACATCATCCCACTGAGCTATCCGCCGGCGCAAAAGCTCGCTGATCATTTGAAGGTAGGGAAAACAAAGGAGGAAATTCGCGTACTCGATCTTGCCGCGGGCTCTGGCATTTGGGGTATCGCCCTCGCCCAGAAATCGCCGCGCGTACGAGTGACGGCAGTCGATTGGGCAGGAATGATTCCGACGACAAAACGAATAACACAGAAGTTCGGCGTAGCTGATCGGTTTGATTATGTCGAGGGCGACATATTGGAGGCGAATTTCGGCAGCGATTACGACATCGCCACTCTCGGCCACATCCTGCACAGCGAGGGGGAAAGTCGCAGTCGTCAGTTGCTGAAGAAGACTTTCAAGGCGCTGAAATCGGGCGGCACGATCGCAATTGCGGAATGGCTGGTGAATGACGATCGCACGAAACCCTTGCCGTCACTGATGTTCGCCGTGCAAATGCTCGTTAACACTGAAAAAGGCGACACCTTTAGCTTCAACGAAATCAAAAACTGGCTGGAAGAAGCGGGTTTCAAAAAAGTCCGAAAAGCCGAAGCGCCTGGGCCTTCACCGTTAGTTCTGGCGACGAAACCGTAGGGTCGCGGACAATCTTGTCTGCACATTGTGTTGGATCCACGATTGCCCGCGTCACGAATGGGCTTCTCATCTGCGTATTGACCTGCTCTTATACTGTCTAATGAAAGAGGCAAAAACCAAATCGCGCTCGAGGACCAGGGCGCAGCCGACTCAAAAAAAGATTGAGGGAGTCAGCCCGTACAGCAAACCGGCGCTTCGCAGCGAAGCGTTTGCCAGGGCGCTGAACGATGCAAAATCGTGCGTCGATGATCGTGCGAGTCTGCAAACGCTTTTCGACGAGGCAGCGAGAAAGGCAGCGGCCGTCCCCAAAGACTCCTTTAAAGATTATTGGCCTTATCTCCAGACAATGCTGCGTTTGGTCCGCGCGCGTAGTTGCGGGGAATACGATCGGATTCCGAATGACGCGCTGCTATGGATCGTTGCTGCTCTCAACTATCTGGTCGATCCGTTTGATTTGATCCCCGACAAAACACCGTTCCTCGGTTTCATCGACGACGCGGCCGTCGTCGAGTTCGTGGTCGATAGAACCCGACAAACGCTGGACGATTTCATGACCTGGGAAACGGGGCCAAGATCGGACTGAGATTTCCAGGTGTCGCGTGCGACCAGTCGTTGCGCACCGGCGTTTTGGAAGGAACTTAAACCAGCAATAATGCCGGGTTTTCCAGCAAGTGGCGCAGCTCTTTCAGATATTCGGCGCCTAATGCCCCATCGATCACTCGGTGATCACAGCTCATGGTAAGCGACATGCGATGCCCCACGATGATCTGGTCGCAGTCGTCCACTGCAGGGACCTTTGTGATTCTGCCTACTGCCAGAATGAAACCCTGCGGCGGATTAATGACGGCGGAGAAACTGTCGATCCCCATGCCGCCAAGGTTGGAAACAGTGAAAGTGCCTCCCTGAAATTCTTCCGGTTTCATCCGCTTGTTGCGCGCGCGATGCGCCAAATCTTTTGCTAGCTCGCTGATCTCGCGCAGTGATTTGCTTTGCGCCGCGCGAATAACCGGAGTGAGAAGCCCCTCTTCAATCGCGACTGCAATTCCAAGATCGATGTCAGCGTATTGCACTATTGCATCGCCATCAAACGACGCATTCACTCGCGGAACTTTGGTTGCGGCTTGCACGGCCGCCTTTAGAACAAAATCGTTTACTGTGATTCTCGCCGCATCAGCCCCCTCACCTGCGGACTTCAATTCCTCGCGCGCTTCCATCAGCGGCGCCGCATTGATTTCGATATCGAGATAAAAATGTGGAATCGGTCCGAGGCTTTCCACCAATCGCTGGGCGATGATCTTTCGCATTCCCGACAGTTGAATTCGCGCGCTTTCACCAGCTTTCACAGCAGCCGGAACCTTGGCCGCTGGCACAGCGGGTTTGGATTTAGCTGCAGAGCGCACATCAGACTCGGTCACACGGCCCTCAGGTCCGGTGCCTTTCACGCTGGAAAGATCGACACCGAGCGCGGCCGCAACTCGGCGTGCCACCGGCGAGGCTTTCACTCGCGCTTCCTCGCCCTTGTCGATTTTTAATGCGGGCTTTTCAGGTTCAACCTTCTTTTCTGCCTTTGGTGGCGCCTCCTTTTTCTCCTCCTTCTCTTCCGCCTTCCGCTCTTCGCCTTTTGGCCGCTCCGCCTTCTTCGGCTTTTCTTCTTCCTTGGCTGGTGGTTTCTCCTCTTCCCCTTTTTCCTTCTTCTCTTCTTTGGGCGCTTGCTCGCCTTCGCCACCGATGAACGCAATCTTGTCCCCGACGTTTACCTTGCCGCCTACTTCGACATAAATTTCAGTGAGCGTCCCATCTTCGGGCGATTCCCATTCCATCGTTGCCTTGTCAGTCTCAATCTCTGCGAGCACTTCGCCGGCCGAAACCTGGTCGCCCTTTTTTTTCTTCCACGCGACGAGAGTGCCCTCTGTCATCGTGTCACTCAATTTGGGCATTTGAATCTCAGGCATAAGATACAGGTCGGATCGTTAAACGAGTTCGGCGTCACGACAAATTCCCTTTTGGCTTTCTAACATTTGCAACTCTTAATTCGGTTACGCGTAACAAACCTGTTTAACGGCGGCGAGAAGTTTCTCGGCATTCGGGAGGACAGCGTGCTCGAGTCGCTCATTATAGGGCATCGGTACGTCTTCTTGCGATACGCGGAGGATAGGGGCATCGAGCGCATCGAAAATATTTTTCTGAATGCGATAGCACACCTCCGCGCCCACCCCGCAGAACGGATGATCCTGTTCGACAATCACCACGCGATGTGTTTTCGCGACCGAATCGAAAATCGCCTTCTCATCGAGCGGTTTGATCGAACGCAGATCGAGGATCTCGGCAGAGATATCTTCCTCCTCCAATTGCGAAGCGACTTTGAGCGCCAGAGGAACAGTTTGGGCATAGCAAATTATCGAGACATCGCTGCCCTCGCGTTTCACTTCCGCCTTGCCGAGTGGGATAAGTAGCTCTTCATCCGGTGGCTCCACCATTCCTTTGGAGCTGTAGAGCAGCTCGGACTCAAGAACCAGCACCGGGTTGTTATCGCGCACGGCCGTTTTAAGCAACCCTTTTGCATCGCGCGGAGTGGCTGGCGCACAAACCTTGAGGCCGGGCACGCTGGCGTAAAAGTTTTCGGTGGCGTGCGAATGCGTAGCACCGAGTTGATGCGCCGGCCCGTTTGGTCCTCGGAACGTGATGGGGATGTTAAATTGTCCGCCGGACATCGTAAACATGTTCGGAGCGTTATTCACGACCTGATCGAATGCCACCAGCGAAAAGCTAAACGTCATGAATTCAATGATCGGCCGCAATCCGACCATTGCCGCGCCGACTCCCAATCCCGCAAATCCGTTTTCGCTGATCGGGGTATCTATGATACGCCGCGGGCCAAAGCGTTGAAGCAAACCATGGCTGACCTTGTAGGCGCCCTGGTACTCAGCGACTTCCTCGCCCATCAAAAACACATTCGGATCACGCTCAAGCTCCTCCGCGAGCGCTTCATTGAGTGCCTGACGATATGTAATTTCTCTCATTGATACCTTGCTCTGTAGCCGTCGCCCTCTGGGCGGCGCAACGTGAGCGTTCTAAGGCACTTCAGCGTGGCGCTTCGCACGGCAAAGCGGCTACAGTCATGTTTTGGCATATGTATAGTCGTAAAGAGTATCAAGCGGCGGCTGGGGACTCTCTTCAGCGAATTTTACGGCGGCGAGCACTGTCTCTTTCGCGCGTTTGTCTAGCAGGTCGAATTGCTCGTTCGTCAATTTTCCCTCCCGTGTGAGTTGGGCGCGCAAACGCGTGATTGGATCATCGAGGCGATATTTCTCCAGTTCCTGCTTGGTTCGGTAGCTCGCCGGGTCCGACATCGAGTGACCGCGATAACGATAAGTCCGCATCTCCAAAAATGCCGGATGCGGTTCCTTGCGGATGGAATCTACAATCTCGGCAACCTTGTCGCGGACCTCGCGAAAGTTCATTCCGTCAACGATTTCTCCCGGAATGTCGTAGCCTTCAGCCCGGTCAACGATTTGTCGGAGCGACGTCGATCGCTTAACGGAAGTGCCCATGGCAAACAGGTTGTTTTCACAAATGAAGATGATCGGCAATTTATAAAGAGCGGCCAAGTTCAGCGCTTCGTGGAATGCGCCTTGATTGATCGCGCCATCCCC
>DATBEX010000132.1:0-10310 GCA_036558805.1 Candidatus Udaeobacter sp. | reverse complement strand
TTTGGCAACGCGTTGCAGACAACGCGTTCCACCTTGGCTTTCACCAGGTGTACAGATTTTTGGTGTGAAGATTCTAACAGCTTTTTATCGCTCATCGGTCGGAAAAAAAATAATCGTCGCGATCACCGGCATCATTTTGATCCTTTTCGTGATCGGGCATCTACTCGGGAATTTACAGATTTTTATCGGTCCGGATTGGATCAATGGTTACTCACGACATCTGCACGATCTCGGACCGCTGCTTTGGCTGATCCGAATTTTTCTACTCGCGACCGTCATTGTTCACATCTACGTCACCATCCAATTGGCAATCGAGAACCGGCGTGCCCGACCTGAGCCATACGTCGACAAGCGTTACGTCAAAGCAACCTTTGCCTCGCGTCATATGGTGATGAGCGGACTGATTGTGCTCGCCTTTATTATTTATCATCTCGCGCATTTCACGGTGCGGGTAACTGATCCCCGCTTTGCCTTGCTGAAAGCTGATTCGCTCGGGCATTACGACGTTTACTCCATGATGGTGTACGGATTCCAAAATTATTATGTGTCAGGATTTTACGTGCTCGGCCTTTTCCTTCTTGCGCTCCATCTAAGCCATGGATCATCCAGTTTTTTTCAATCGCTTGGGTTAAATGATAAAAAACTGGCTCCGCGATTCGCTTTAGGCGGCCGAATTTTCGCGTGGTTGATATTTATCGGTTACACGTCGATCCCCATCGCTGTCCTGCTGGGATGGGTTAAACCGGCTCAACAGCTATGATTGGAAGATTCGACGCCAAGACTCCGCCAGGTCCGCTCGCTCAAAAATGGCGAAACCATCTTGATCATTCGCGCTTGGTTAGCCCACATAACCGGCGAAAACTCGAGATCATCGTTGTAGGAAGCGGTCTGGCCGGTGGATCGGCAGCAGCGACACTGGGTGAACTGGGTTATCGAGTAAAATGTTTTTGTTTCCAGGATTCACCACGACGTGCCCATTCGATTGCTGCCCAGGGCGGGATCAACGCAGCGAAAAATTATCAGAACGACGGCGACAGCGTTTATCGATTGTTTTACGACACCATTAAAGGCGGTGACTTTCGTTCCCGCGAAGCGAACGTTTATCGCCTCGCTGAGATCAGCAATCACATCATCGACCAATGCGTGGCGCAGGGCGTGCCGTTTGCCCGCGAATATGGCGGCCTGCTGGCTAATCGGTCATTTGGTGGGGCGCAGGTTTCGCGAACTTTCTATGCGCGTGGACAGACTGGCCAGCAACTTCTGCTGGGCTGTTATCAGGCGCTTTGCCGTCAAATCACGGCCGGCACGGTGCAAATGTTTCCCCAAACGGAGATGCTCGATCTCGTCATGGTTGATGAACACGCCAAGGGAATCGTAACGCGAAGCCTGTGCTCTGGAAAGATTGAAAGCCACGCAGCCGATGCTGTCGTGCTTGCGACCGGCGGATATGGAAACGTGTTTTATCTGTCGACCAACGCCCGCGGTTGTAACGTCACAGCCACCTATCGCGCTTATAAAAGGGGCGCGCTTTTCGCGAACCCAGCGTTCACACAAATTCATCCCACGTGCATCCCAGTCAGTGGCGATTATCAATCGAAGCTGACTCTCATGTCCGAGTCGCTCCGGAATGACGGCCGCGTCTGGGTACCGAAACGCAAGGAGGACCGCGACAAGCCGCCGCGCGAAATCCCTGAGGCCGATCGCGATTATTACCTCGAGCGAAAATATCCGAGCTACGGCAATCTTTCACCACGCGATATTTCGTCGCGCGCGGCAAAGGAAGTGTGTGATGAAGGCCGCGGCGTTGGTCCCGGGGGTCGCGGCGTCTATCTCGATTTTGCCGACGCCATCAAGCGGCTCGGAGAACACACAATCCGGGACCGCTACGGGAATTTGTTTGAAGTTTATGAAAAAATCACCGGCGAAGACGCCTACAAAGTGCCGATGCGGATTTACCCGGCCGTCCATTACACGATGGGCGGTTTATGGGTCGACTACGATCTAATGAGCAATGTGCCTGGCTTGTTTGTAATCGGTGAAGCAAATTTTTCCGATCATGGCGCCAACCGGCTTGGTGCCAGCGCTCTCATGCAAGGTTTGGCGGATGGCTATTTCGTTTTACCGAACACGCTGCCAAATTATCTGGCTGGTCAGATGGGAAAACGCCCCCCGCCAGATCGTCCGGAGTTTCGAGAAAGCGAGGAAAGCGTTCGGGCCAGGATCGAAAAACTTCTTAGTGTTAACGGCACGCGTTCGGTCGATTCCTTCCACCGTGAACTTGGCCTGCTTCTTTGGGATTTATGCGGGATGTCGCGTCACGAAAAAGGATTGCGTGAAGCGCTCAAAAAAATCCCCGAGCTGCGAGAACAATTCTGGCATGAAGTGAGCGTCCCGGGAGACGGTGAAGACTATAATCAGTCCCTGGAACGCGCGGGGCGGGTTGCCGATTTCCTGGAATTCGCTGAGCTGATGTGCATCGACGCACTGGAGCGAGATGAGTCCGCCGGCGCGCATTTCCGCGAAGAACATCAGACCTCGGAAGGCGAAGCTTTACGGGACGACGAAGGCCATGCCGCGGTGTTCGCCTGGGAATTTCAAGGCGACGTAAGACCGCCAACGTTGCACCGCGAGGCGCTGCAGTTTGAAACCGTACACTTAACGCAGCGGAGCTATAAGTGAAATAGCAAACAAATTGTATGAACTTCAAACTGCGTATCTGGCGCCAGGCAAATCCGAAGACACGCGGCAAACTCGTCGATTACGAGGTGCGTGACATTTCGCCAAACACGTCGTTTTTAGAAATGCTCGACATTCTCAATGAAATTTTGATGAAAGGCGGGAAGGAACCGATCGCATTTGACTCGGATTGCCGCGAAGGCATTTGCGGAACCTGCTCACTTACGATCAATGGCGAGGCACAGGGTCCCGATCATCCTGGTGCTGTGTGCGAGCTTTACATGAGAAAATTTCGCGACGGCGAGACGATCACAGTCGAGCCTTTTCGCGTAGGTTCGTTCCCGCTTGTGAAAGATCTTGTCATCGATCGCGGCGCGCTGGATCGCGTTGTGCAAGCAGGTGGATTCATTTCCGCGCGCGCGGGCTCTGCGCCGGAGGCCAACTCGATCCTGGTTCCGAAGCATAATGCCGATCTGGCGATGGAAGCGGCTTCTTGCATCGGATGCGGCGCGTGCGCCGCGGCTTGTCCGAACGGATCGGCCATGCTTTTCACAGCTGCAAAGGTCTCGCATTTATCGCTGTTGCCGCAGGGCCATCCGGAACGAGAGAGTCGCGTACTGCGAATGGTCAAGATGATGGACACGGAAGGATTCGGCAATTGCACCAACACATACGAATGCGAGGCGGTCTGCCCGGCCGAAATCAGTGCTAGTTTTATTGCCAAGCTAAATCGCGAATACGCGGTAGCGGCAATGCGGCGCAGCGCGGGCGAATAGGCTCGGAACGCGCAACGTTTCAGCCATCCGCTCCGAGCCAAGCAATCTTGTAATGCCGTTGTCGGCATGCGATGAACTCGCGATGCCAAAAGCAAAATCAAAAGCGACAACCCAGGACATCTACGCGGTACTCGGTTCCGATGAAGCGGAAGTGAAGCGCGTGGCTGCGGAGCTCGCAGCTAATCTAACGCCGGCAGGCGCAGGCGACTTCGGACTGGAAGTCATTGATGGCGTTGCAGACAACGCCGATCAGGCGGAAGCGCGGATAAGATCCGCAATCGAAGCACTGCAGACATTGCCTCTCTTCGGAAGTACGAAAGTAGTTTGGCTAAAGAACGTCAATTTTCTCGGCGACGATCAAAAAGCGCGCTCAGCAGTGGCGCAGTCAACCCTGGAACAATTATCCGACCTGCTCCAGGACGGTTTTGGTTCGGGAATCACATTCTTGCTAAGCGCGACAGAGGTCGACAAGCGCCGCGCGTTTTACAAGGCCCTGCAAAAACGCGCAAAGGTGCAGATTTTCGACCGGCTCGATTCCAGCCGAGGCGGATGGGAAGAAGAGGCCCTTCAGATGGTCCAGCAGCGCGCGAAGAAAAGGAAACTCCAATTCGATGAGGATGCGCTCGACCTTTTTGTGTTGCTGACTGGTGGCGATACTCGACAGATCGATAACGAACTGGAAAAGATCGACACTTTTCTTGGAAAAGAACGTGGAGTGAATGGCGGCCTCGTCCGCGAATTAGTGCCCCTCTCGCGGACCGGCGTCATTTTCGAGTTAGGGAATGCGCTGGCAGCGCGCGATCTCCAACTGTCACTGAAGCTGGTGCGACGCTTATTGGATCAAGGGGAAAGCGCCATCGGCATTTTGCTCGTAGCGATTGTTCCTACAATTCGCAATTTATTACTCGCGAAGGATTTGATGGAACGCTATCGGCTGCCGCGGCCGCATTCACCATTTCAGTTCATCTCCGCAATCAATCGTCTGCCGGCTGGAGCAACGGATCATTTGCCGCGTAAGAAAGATGGCTCGGTCAACGCGTACACACTTGGGATCGCCGCACAACAGGCGAGCCGCTTTGCCACAGCTCAATTAATCGAGGCCATGCGAGAATGTCTCGCCGCGAATGTTCAATTGGTTACAACACAGCTCGATCACGAACTGATCTTGACAGAAGTGGTCGTCAAGCTGCTCACAGAAAATGTGTAGCGGCGCGTGTCCCCACGCGCAGGACAACCAAATTTGCGGCTGAGGACAGCCGCCGCTACACCGCTAAGTCGCGCTCTCGACCTGTCTCCGCGCAACCGGACCGATGTACGGAATATCCCACCGGACGCCTGTAAACGCTTTCACGATCGTAATGATCATGATCACCAGAAAAACGAGATGGACCAGTGCCGCGATAATTGCCCAAAAAAATACCAGGATTCCACCGATGCCTGGAATTGCTCCAAACACAGCATGAACGACCGCCGACACAATGTTAAAGAGAAACCATGCGCAACCAAAAATGATCGATTGCATGGCATAAAAGCGCACGAAACTATCGTGTTTCTCAAGGATATAGAAAATGATGCCGCCAATCAGCGGGATACAGGCGATGGCTGCAGCCACATTGGAAGGTAAGCCGGTCGATGTAGATTTTGCCGTTGCCCCGAGGTCGGGACTTGGAGGCGGAGGTTGAGTAGGCACTTCGTCTGGCATGATCTACATACACGAACGGGAAAGTGTATTGTCAAGCAACTTCCTTCTGCGCAATCCTTTTTCGCTTTCGCTGGCCGATCTGCCAAATATCATGGTGCTCGATCGACCGGATCAATGGCCAGGAATTTCCATTTCTCGCGCGCTTTTACGCTCATGGAATTGCTTACCATAATGGTGGTCATCGCCATTCTCATCTCAATTGCTTATCCGGTGTACACCGGCGTTCTGGAACGCGGAAAAGCAACGAAAGACATCAACAACCTGCGCCAGATCGGGCTCGCCACACAGACTTATATGAATGACAATGATGGTGTTCTACCCGGTTCGGCAACGGTAAGCTGGATGTCGCAGCTGCATCCAAAGTACCTCCCTTCCTGGAATATTTTTCAATCGCCGTTCGATTCCAGGGCACCTTTGGAAGACGATGCAAACTCCCCAGTTAGCTACGGAATCAACGGCACTCCTGGCGTTGCCGGGATGGTTAATGCCAAGATTTCCAAACCGTCAGTTTTTATTCTTTTCGCTCCGGCCCAAAAATCCGGAAGCACCGTTTCTTTTGACACGACTGCCAAGGCAAACTTTGCGGCGCCGGGCATCAGAGTATTAGGAATCGGCGGTAACAAAGCGACGAGCACGCCCGGTGGAGATGCGACCGGCGGGACGCATAGCAATCGTAAACGAATTAATGCCGTGTTTGCCGATTTGCATTGCGAAGGCATGCCTTGGAGCGGAGCGGGCGCGGCCTTCACAAATAATGCGGCCACAGCCAGCGACCCAGACGGCGAGTTACGCTGGAAGCCGTATTCTCCTTATCCATAATGCTTACGGAGATTTGCGGCAGCACATATCGGTATCCGGTTTTAATTGGCTCAAACCTGCTCGAGCAAACCGGCAGGTACATGTGCAAATTTTTCTACGGAGGGACTTGTGCCATCCTCTCCGATACGAACGTTGGGCGGCGATTTGGTAATCGGCTCAAACGAAGCCTGGCATCAGCCGGGTTTAAGCCAAAGCTGATCACGATTCCGGCGGGCGAGAAATCGAAGACACTGAAACAGGCCGGCGAAATCTGCGAGGAGATGATTGCCGCCGGTTTGGATCGGCGATCATTTGTCATCGGTCTCGGTGGCGGCGTGATCGGAGACCTCTCCGGATTTGTCGCGGCAATTTATCATCGGGGCATCCCTCATGTTCAGATTCCGACGACCCTGCTTGCAATGGTGGATAGCTCAATCGGCGGAAAGACGGGAGTAAACACCGCCGATGGGAAAAACCTGATAGGTGCGGTGCACCAGCCAGCGCTTGTGATTGATGATGTGAATGTCTTGAAAACATTGCCGGGCCGCGAGTTCAATCAAGGATTCGCGGAGGTCATCAAACACGCCATCATCGCAGATGCGAAAATGTTCGGCGTGCTTGAAGTCGCGCGAGCTTCCGGCTTGCGCGGGGCAAGCGGGACACGTCCCCTACAACGGCTCATCAAACGCAACATCAAGATTAAATCGGCGATTGTAGCGAAAGATGAGCGGGACCGGACAGGCAAACGCGCTCTCCTGAACTTCGGACACACCGTGGGTCACGGGATCGAGCAAGCCGGAGGTTACCGGAAATTTCTCCACGGCGAGGCCCTCAGCCTAGGAATTGTCGCCGCTTGCGCGGTTTCAGTTAAAAGAGCCCAACTGCCGCCCACGCAACGGGATCTAGTGATCGATCTTCTTCAACGATTCAATTTGCCGACGAAATTGCCGGCGAATTTCCCGCGAGAGAAAATTTTCGACGCCCTGAAGTTCGACAAGAAATTCGAAAGCGGAAAAATCCGGTTCATTGTCACGTCGAAAATAGGAGCTGCTCGCGTCGCAGATAATATAACTCTCGATGATATTCGCGAAGCCGTAGCAAAACTGTAGACGCTTCGCTCCGCGAAGCGCGGCGCCGATGCGGCTAACACGCGCGCGCGCTGCGCCGCCCAGAGGCCGGCGGCTACAGACCTCGCGTTTTCGAATAGTATTCCACCAATCCACCCGCCACACTGTCGGCGTACTCGCGAAAAATGCTTTTGCGTTCGATTCCGTTGACGTTACGCGTTCCTTCATAATCGCCGGCTTGAATTCGGGCGTAGGCGTCCTTGCTGTTCATCACGTAGGGCTCGCAATAAACCACCGGACAACGATACAGGCGGGTAGCGAGCAAGTTGCGCGCATAGACATAACCACTGGTGCCAACTTTCGTTGTGCTATTGGTGGTAGGATACTCGTATGGTGCCAGATAAGTTTCGCTGGACATGACGCGGGCAACGTTGTCCGCCAGCGGCAATTCCTCATCGTAAGCACGGCTGAGAAGTCGTCGAATCATTTCGAATCGCTCATCGTCGAATTCGAGCTCTGCTGCCAAATAGGAACCGTTCACCAAAAGATGAAGATGGTTAACGTCGATCAATGTTGGGTTATTCGGATCGCCCCATCCTTCTGCGTTGAAATGCAGGCAAAGGACAAGGTCGGGATGCAATTTGAAGTTTACCAGCGCCGCCCGCCGGCGGATCTCGCTGTAACGGTAAAATAAGATTTCGCTCTGCCAGCGAATCGTTTGCTCTTTTTCGGGATCGTTTGGGTCAAGAACGTCAACACGAGGCTGTGGCACGCCGTTATGAATCAGGATTTTCCTGGCGAGTTCCCGAAAATCATCGGGGCGCTTGGCTGTAGTCGGTTCATCAGTATTGCGAACGAACAAAACTTTCGCACCTAACTCCTCCAAGCGCAGAGCGAGCAACCTCGCGACTTTCAACGTCAGATCCCCTTCCTGAACTGATTGGGCGCCATCAACTTGAAACCAGCGTTCCTCCATTTGTGCCCAGCTACCACCCAAATGACCTGGGTCGAGTGCAATTCGCAAGCCAGAGAGCGGTTTGCGCAATTTCGCGAGTGGCAAGGATTTGGCGGGATGCCAAAGACGCGGAACCGGATTGCGGGAAGCGTCATTCTTTGCGAACCGCAATGTGAAAAAATTCTGCGACTCGCGGTTGGTCAAAATCCGGGCGTTGTCGGTGTTAATTTCAATCAAATCCGGAGCGAATCCGTGTGTGCAATAAACGTCGTAAATTAAATGTACGAATTCGTCGCGGGTGATTGTGCTCTGATAGTGTTCCAACAGGCTCCAACGCGGCTTGCTCCCAAGAACACCGATGTTGTCCGCCGCCTGCAGCGCAGGTGCAAAAAGCAACAGAACAAGCAACCAATGACGAGCCGGCGAAGACATGCTGACCCGTAAATCGTTACACTGTTGCCTCGGATTTGCGATTCAACGTTGTAACGTGGCAAAGCCAATACGATGCTCGCAGAATGCTGACCGTTCTCATGCTTGGCGACATCGTAGGTGAGCCGGGGCGTACCGCAGTGATTGCCAAGCTGCCGGAACTAAAAGAGAGGCATGCCTTGGACTTCATCATTGTGAACGGCGAGAACGCAGCAGGCGGTCGGGGCATAACGGGAAGAATCACTATTGATCTCTTGCGGGCCGGCGTCTCAGTCATCACTACCGGCGATCACGTATGGGACCAGAAAGAAATTCTGGCGTTCATAGAAACCGAGCCGCGTTTGTTGCGGCCCCTGAATTACCCCGACGGCGCGCCTGGCAGCGGGTCAATCATCTTGGAAACAGCGAAAGGAAAAGTCGGCGTTATCAACGTTCAAGCACGCACGTTTATGCAGCCGATTTTGGAAAATCCATTTCGCTCAGTGGAAGCAGCCGTGACGAGGATGCGCAGCGAAACGAGTAACATTATTGTGGACGTGCACGGCGAGACTACCAGCGAGAAAATCGCGCTGGCGCGATTCCTCGACGGAAAGGTTTCTGCCGTCATCGGAACCCATACCCACGTTCAGACCGCAGATGAACAGATCTTCCCGGGCGGCACGGCTTTCCTCTGCGACGCGGGTATGTGCGGTCCAACAAATTCGATCCTGGGGCGTGCCATTGATCCCATCATGAACCGATTCATCTCAAACCTGCCGGCGTCGTTCCCTGTCGCAGGCGGTGAAGTGCGCCTGCATGGAGCATTAATCGAGATCGACGAGAAGACGGGTCGCGCAAAGCGAATTACACGTGTCGATGAGCCAGGGGCCGGTGAATCTGCTTCTTCGGAGGCCGAACCAAAAATCGACGTTGAGCAACTGCCATCTCCGGAACAGACTTGAAACAGTTCGGGTTGTGACCAACTGTTCGCGGCCTGATCTTCGAATTTGTTTAAGAACATCAACGTCCAAAAGAAATTATGAAAAAAATCTCTGTCTTTACCTTCATGGCGGCCCTGGCGCTTTGTGCTGGGCAGTTGTCTGGGGCGGGAGCCACCAAGGAAACGAAAGAAGCAAACAAACTCGCCCTGGATGGTGCCGAGGCATCCAAGAATCAAGAGTGGGATAAAGCGATCGACTCGCTTCGCAAGGCGACAGATCTCGACCACAAATACGCCCCTAATCTCGCCGCTGTTTATCAACAGCGTGCCTACGCCGCTGCAAGCAATCAGCAATTCCAGGATGCCATTAACGACTACGCCGAAGCAATCAAGTTGACTCCAGAAGATGCACGAATCTACGAACAACGCGCAGCGGTCGAGATGAAACTAAATGATTTGGACAAGGCGCTCGCCGACTATTCCGAGGCGATCAAGCTTAAGCCAAACGAAGTGCGGTATTACCTTTACCGTAGTTACATCTACGAAACCAAGGGCGACCTAAAAAGCTCCATGACTGACACCGAGAAAGTGTTAAAACTCGATCCGAAAAACCAGGAGGCAGCCGCGCGAAGAGACCGGTTGGAAAAGATAGCCGCCTTGAGAGCCCCATTTACACCTATCCCCGCGCCTCCGCCGCGTTCATCGCCGGCTGCGGCGCACACGCCGCATAAGCCGCATAAGCCATAAGCGTTGGGCCGGCGGGAACAAGGCACAGTTTGCGCCAATGCATTCACCCGCGCTTTGCAAGCGGATCGGTCTCCACGAACACAATCGTGAACTCCCCGCTGAAGGCGCTAGATGCGTTTCGACGCTTACGCGTCCGTCGTTGAAGCAACAGGTTCCGCGCTTTCAGCCGCTTTTTCAGGCGCAGTAAATCGCCTTTTTCGCCGGTTGGCCGGCAACGGCGCGAGAGTCATGGTGATATTGC
>DATBEX010000131.1:0-4966 GCA_036558805.1 Candidatus Udaeobacter sp. | reverse complement strand
CAAATCATGATCTCGGCCTAGCCGAACTCCATCTTCAACAGTTTCGCCTGACACTCGCCGCGCGTGTTCGATCGCTTTCATACGCGATGAGCAGCGCTCACGAGAGAACGACAGCCGTCCACGAAGTCGCATCCCGAACTCAATCGCTCAACGATGTGTTGGAGCAGCGACCACTTGCGGGCGTCGCACCGCGATTGGAAGCGGAGATTATCGCCGCGAATCTGCTGACTTTTCAGCGCCAGGAACGCGAATCGACTTTAGCGGAGAAAACGATTGCGGCAGAGTTGAATCAGTTGTGCGGACGTTCTGCTAATGCGTCGCTAACAGTAAACACGAGGCCAATCGTTTTCACTGCATTCTCAGAGAGGCGTCTCGTGGAAGCGGCCCGCTCAAATGCGTTCGACATTCGCATTCGACAGGTCGAACTCGCTCAGCAGGGCTTCAAAGTCGCATTGTCGAAAAATGAAAGGTTTCCGGCGATTGCTGTCGGGCCGTTTTATTCGCTGGAGAATGCAATCGACCGGGAACAGCGAGTAGGGCTCGGTGTCTCGTTACCGTTGCCCTTGTGGGACCGCAACGAAGGGAACATTGCGAGTAGCAAAGCGCGTCAGCAACAGGCTGAGGCTTCATTAGCTGTGGCAGCGCGTGAGGTCGAAAAGCGCGTCACGCAAGCCGCCGTCACGCTGGAGGCAAAGCGAACAGAGATTAAAACATGGAAGGCCGGTGCCATGGCGAAACTGCGCGACGCCTCAGAGCTAGCGGCGCGTAACTATAGCCTGGGCGGGGTTCCACTAACGACTTACGTCGAGATCCAAAAACAATATCTGGAAGCCATCGGCGCATTCAACGACGCACAAAAGGACGCGCTCGAAGCAGCACAGACCCTGGAGATTTTGACCGGCCAAAAGTTGTACCAGGAGGAGCACCAGCGATGATCGACAAGATTTTAGAGTTCTCCGTTCGCCAGAGAGTTCTCATTCTGATGGCGGCTCTGGCGCTTCTTCTCATCGGCCTTTGGTCGGCAACGAAACTGCCCATGGACGCGATTCCCGACATTACCGGAGTTCAAGTGCAGGTGAACACAACGGTCCCAGCGCTCGCGCCGGATGAAGTAGAAAAGCTTGTGACCGTGCCGCTGGAAATGGCGCTCGGAGGTGTTGCCGGCGTTACTGAAATGCGCTCGTTGTCGCGCTTCGGGCTGTCGCAGATCACACTTCAATTCACTGATAAGAGCGATGTCTATCGAGCGCGACAACTCGTGACCGAGCGACTGCAAACCGCGGGTGATACTCTGCCGGCTGGAGTTACACCGACGCTTATACCAATCACAACTGGGTTAGGTGAAGTATCTTACTATACAGTCGATTACGCTCCGAACGCGCCGGGTATTCCGCCTACGCGCGAAGCGCAGCTAATGGCTCTATGGGAAATACAGGAATACGTGATTAAACCGCAGCTGCGCACCGTTTCCGGTGTCGCTGAGGTCAACGCTTACGGCGGTTACGTCAAACAGATCGTCGTAACGCCGAATATTGCGAAGCTTCACGACGCGGGGCTAACCGTCAGCGACCTTGCAAAGGTGGTTGGTGAGAATGTTGAGAATGCAGGCGGTGGGGTTGTCAACGCAGGGAACGAACAACTTGTGATTCGCGGCGTTGGTCGAGTTGCTTCGCCCCAGGAGATAGCAGAGCTGCCCATTAAATTTGCGGCCGGTGTGATGCCGTTGCGGGTCAAAGACCTTGCCGATGTCAAAATTGGTCATGCGTTTCGTACGGGCGCGGCGACGCATGGCGGGCAGGAAGCTGTGCTTGGCGTGGCCATGATGTTGATGGGCGAGAACAGCCACGCGGTCGCCGAGGGCGTAGCCGAAAAGATTACGGAAATTCAGAAACGGCTGACCTCCGGTGTGGTCATCAGTCCGGAATATAACAGAAAGAATCTGGTACATCGCACCATTCGCACCGTGGCGACGAATTTGTTCGAAGGCGCGTTGCTTGTTATCACGGTGTTACTTTTCCTTCTTGGGAACTGGCGCGCTGCGTTCATCGTCGCAGCTGCGATTCCTTTGTCACTTCTTTTCGCGATCACCGGCATGACGCGTTTAGGCATCTCCGGAAATCTAATGAGTCTCGGCGCGATCGATTTTGGATTGATCATCGATGGCGCTGTCGTTGTCGTCGAAAATGTCGTGCGGCAACTGGGCATAAAACAACACGAGCTCGCGCGACGATTGACGACCGAAGAGCGGCTGCATGTGGTCCTTACTGCTAGCAAGCAAGTCGGGACACCCATGTTCTTCGGCGTCCTGATCATCGCGATTGTTTACGTCCCAATTCTCGCTTTGTCGGGAATTGAAGGAAAGATGTTTCACCCGATGGCGCTGACAGTGATGCTTGCGCTGGGCGGATCGTTGGTGCTCACGCTTACTTTGATGCCGGCACTCTGCTCGTTTCTACTAACAGGCCGCATCGCGGAACGGGATACCTTGATTATCCGCCTGATCAAGAGCGTTTACGCTCCGATTCTTCGCTGGGCTCTGCGATTACGTTGGTTGGTTGTGCTTGGTGCGATTGCGCTGTTTGCAGTGGCGATGATCATTTTTCGCCATCTAGGCGCCGATTTCATCCCGAAGCTCGATGAGGGAACGTTCACCATCATGGTTTTCCGAACCAGCAGCATCAACATGACTCAAAGCGTCGCGGAGCAACGCAGGACTGAAGAAGAAATCCCGAAGCGCGTGCCCGAGATTACCCACGTATTCTCGCGGATCGGCAGCGCCGAAATCGCAACGGACCCAATGCCGGCGAGCGACTGTGATTTTTACATCTACTACAAACCACAAAACGAATGGCGAAAGGTCGGCAATCGCCCAATCAGCAAGGAGGAACTGGCGAGGATCATCACAGCTGAAATTGAAGCGTTGAACCCCGGCGCTCGTGTGATGGTCGCGCAACCGGTTGAGATGCGCTTTAACGAAATGCTGGAAGGCGTTCGCGCTGACATCGCAGTCAAAATTTTTGGAATCGATTATGATGTGCTGGAGCGACTCGGCTCCGAAGTCAAAAAAGTGCTGGAACAAATTCCGGGCACTCGTGAGGGGGAAGGCGAAGTCGAATATGAGACGACAGGACGGGCTCCGATGCTCGAAATCAGGGTGAAGCGCGACGTGCTGACAAAATACAACCTTCATGCCGGCGATGTGAATCAAGCGATTACGGCCGCATTAGGTGGGGAGACGGTTGGACGGATGCTCGAAGGGAATCGGCGCTTTGACATTGTGATCAGGCTGTCTGAAGCCGATCGCGAAAACTTGGACAAGATTCGTGCTTTGCCAGTTCGCGTTGGAGAGTCCGGTCTGCTAGCGTTGGGCGATCTCGCCGATATTCAACGGGTCAAGACCGTGTCGCCAATCTTGCGGGACTCCGGACAACGACGCGCCGCGCTGATGGTAAATCTGCAGGGTCGCGACGTAGAAAGCTGGGTGCGCGAAGCGGACGCAAAAGTGCGTGAACAAGTCAAATTACCGGAAGGCTACACGCTGGAGTTTGGCGGACAGTTTGAGAATCTTCGCGAAGCGAAGGCGCGACTTGTGATTGTCGTCCCCGCGGCGCTCATATTCATCTTCGTTCTCATCTTCACGGCCTTTAGCAGCGTGCGACAAGCGCTGCTTGTGTATTCCGGCGTTCCCTTGGCTGTCACCGGTGGCGTTATCGCTCTTTGGCTGCGCGACATGCCATTCAGCATTTCGGCTGCCGTAGGCTTCATCGCATTAAGCGGAGTCGCGGTGCTCAATGGAGTCGTAATGATCAGTTATTTCAATCAGCTGAGGGAACAGGGGAGCGATGTTCGCTCCGCTGTGATCGAAGGATCTCTTACGCGGTTGCGACCCGTGATTATGACTGCAGCCGTCGCAGCGTTCGGTTTTATTCCGATGGCGCTCTCAACAAGTGCCGGCGGGGAGGTCCAGCGACCGCTCGCAACAGTCGTCATCGGCGGCATCATCAGCTCGACATTTCTCACGCTCGTTCTCTTGCCCGTTTTGTATGAATGGGCTGAACGAAAGAGCAGACCCGCGTTGAGAGTAGCCGTCGCGGCAACAGCAGTTGCCGGGTCACCTGCCAGATAGCAAGATGGCTAGCAGCTGCAGCTTTTGCCGCAGTTGCAAGCCTTGTTGTCGTTCATAGGGCAATTCTTACCCGTCTTCGCACAACTCGGCTGGTCTGCGGCAAAACCCATTGTGCAAATTGCGACTGCGAGAACCGAACACAGGATTTTCAGACGATTTCTCATAAGTGACTTTCCTTCATGGCTACCGCAAAAGCCAGCCTAATTTCATGCCGGTTTGTTTGCGACAGCCGCAGACTGCCGCTACAGATGTAATCGCAAAATGCCGGAGACATTTTTCATCACCACGGCGATCGATTACACCAATTCGCCACCGCACATCGGGCACGCCTACGAGAAGGTGCTGGCCGATGTGATTGCTCGCTATCATCGGCTCAAAGGCGACCAGGTGTTTTTTCTGACCGGTGTCGATCAGCACGGCCAGAAGGTGCAGCAGTCCGCTGCGAAAGCAGGTGTTCCTCCGGCTGAATTCGTCAAAGAAATCACGCAGAAGTTTATCGAGCTCTGGAAAAAACTTGATGTCCAATACAATGAATGGGCTGAAACAACGAGCGACCGGCACAAGAGAGTCGTTCAAGGAATTCTGCAGCGCTTGTTCGATGCGGGCCAAATCTATAAAGACAAACAAGCCGGTTACTACTCAGTCCGTCAGGAACAATTCCTCACCGACAAGGAACGCGGTCCGGATGGTGAATTCGGCTCCGAGTGGGGGAAGGTGGAGTTTCGCGAGGAAGAGAATTATTATTTCAAGTTAAGTCAGCACAAGGAATGGCTCCTTCGGTATCTCGATAATCGAAAAGACGCTGTAATTCCAGAGTTCCGCCAGACGGAGTTGCGAAAT
>DATBEX010000130.1:0-12647 GCA_036558805.1 Candidatus Udaeobacter sp. | reverse complement strand
CAGGTCGTGCAGGTAAGGTTGCCAGCGACGATGTTGCGCCAGATCACCGGCGAAGCGTTTGCTTACCAGAATGTGGCCGGCGTCGCCACAATCCATTACCCGACGCGCGACATTGATTCCTACTCCGGAAATGTTTTCGCGGATGTTAGCATCCCGGATGTGTTGCACCGGCCCGCTGTGGATTCCCATCCTTACCGGCAAGCTCGGTTGCGCCCGAAGAGCCCGGCTGACTTCCAAGGCGCACTCGGCAGGCCTCTCTACTGAACCGGTGAAGACCAGGGCCATACCGTCGCCAGTCGGCAAGATGATGAGCTGCCCCGCTGCTTCTGCTTCGCGCACGGCTTCAGTATTGCGGACAATCTGATTCAATTCCTGAAGCGCTTCTGATTGTTCGTCGGTCAGCAGCTTGGAATACTCGACGATATCGATGAACAAGACATGCGCGATTTCCAGGCGCGGCTTGGTTTTCTCATCATCCTCCATTTGCCCGGAAATCTTAAGCGCACTCCGTCGACCGCTCTAGACGATTTTTTCGCCCGGCCATTTCCCGGATGCCAGGTTTTGCGAACGTCGCACTCAAGATCTAACGAGGATCGAGCAAATTGGGAATTTGCGAGATAGCTGCTCCGGAAAAGAAAGAGCCGTCTAATCAGCCTAAGCTTTGCGGCACCACGCCCCGACAGATGCGAACCAGCACGCGACAGTTTTCGATTCTTTAACTTCGGCGTGTAGTCTTTGCGTCAGAGTATCAAGGTTACCCAGCGACTCGATGGGAAGATGCAATTGCTCTATCTGAGGTCGCAAACTGTACAAGGTATCGTAATACCACTGTGCCAGGTAGTGTTCCTTTCCCATCGGCAGCTCCATGCGCACGGCAGGCGCAGGCAATCCAGCTTCTACGAAAGTGTAGTAAAGATCTGTTCCCATGTCGTGATTGGCCGAGGCGCGCATTGCCTTGTCGATGAGAGAGGCCGTTGCGAACCAAAGAGGTAGCGACGCCAAATGCGCAAGAACTGGCACCCAGCATGGCTCTTGAAAAACAAGCACTCCTCCCGGCCGCACTACTTGTGAAATTGAGCGCAAGACTGCAACTGGATCGGGAAGGTACATCAGAATAAAACGGCCCACTGCCGCATCGAAAGGCTTCTCATCCAGAATCTCGTTCACATTCGACTCGTTGAACCTTACGTTGTGAAAACCGGCCTCAGTCACGCGAGCACTGGCCTTGGCAATGGACTTCGGGTCCCGCTCGATAGCCACAACCTCGCCCGAAGGGCCCACCAGTCGAGCTGCCAGCATCGCCACGTCTCCTACTCCTGATCCGAGATCCAGAACGCGTTGCCCAGGACCAATGCCCGCCTCGCGAAAGAATCTTTCGGTGATAGCAGCGACACGCTTAGCTTGTCGGATCAGGCGTTCGTGCTCGGCGTCGGTGTTGCCCAGCGGGTAATCGGCGGAGCGACGGCTCGTTGTCATCGTAGCGGAGGGATAGTAGCAGCTTCGATTTCATTTCGCTATCCGCGAACGAGAACGCATGGACCTCGATTTATCGAGCGCGTGAACGCAATGATTGAGTGGCCAGCAACCCTGATATGGACCTAAATCTCCGCTTTAGGAGAACTGAGGCCCTTGCTGTAAAACCCAGACCGATCGAAGCAGCAAACGCGTCGCTTCCCGCCGGCAAGCATCCGGCAGGCATTCTGAATCCGACGCGCGCGAGTCTCTGGCCTTTTGGCGGAGACGATCCACTGGATCCAATCTCTGCGAGCAATAGGCGTGATGTCCGACCACAACGCTAGCGCCTTCGGGGCCGCCGCGAGAGCCTTTCGCAAGTCCGCCGGCACTTTGGATTCCAGTTCCTCTCCCGCCGGAGCGATCTCTAGGGTGACGACGTCGCCTGCGTCCGCGCCCGCAGCTTCGCGCATTTTCTGGTCAACTTTGAGCCAGTGGCTCTTTTGGCCGTCTGGCTGGAGCGTGGCTCGAAACGGGAAACCATTGATGGTGCCTTCGACCGTCGTCATGCCGCGCGAGGGGAGTTTCGCACTGACGTTCTTTGGCAGAGTGAGAAAGGTCCATGAGCTGGCCTTCGGGTGTCCCGCCGGTTGCAGCAGTTTCGCACTAAAACGGATCTTAGGATGAGTTTTGGTCACTTTGCACTGATTGGAATTTGCTTTTTGGACGCCGATCGGTTTGCTCGCTTAGCAGTCTCAGATTCGACGCTCATGCGGTGAATGCGCCTAACGAGAACTCGACAGGAAAATCCCGCCCTTGGTATGCTCCACTGCTCTCGGGTGATTACGCGGGCGCGCCGCCGAGGGCGCCGGGGAGAGGCGGTGTGACGTCGGGCGCGGCTATGACTTGCTTGGGCGGTTTTTCGGCTGGCATCTTTTTGCCAGGCGGCCCCGATGAGCCTGGTGGCGGATTAATCAGGCGCCCGTGTTCGACGATCTCTTTGATCTGCGAGCCGTCGAGCGTTTCGTACTCCAGGAGGGCTTTAGCGATTGTTTCCAGCTTGCCGCGATTTTCCGTGAGCGTTTCCCTTGCCAGTTTGTAAGCGTCGTCGAGGAGCTTACGAACTTCCTGATCGATTTGCTCGGCAGTCGCTTCGCTGTAATCGCGGGCGCGCGAAATATCGCGACCCAGGAAGACGTAATCTTCGTGATCACCGTATTCGACCATGCCCATTTTTTCGCTCATCCCCCATTCACAAACCATCCGTCGCGCAATCGCCGTGGCAGTCTTGATGTCGCCACGCGCGCCGTTAGTGATGTCACCGAAAACGAGTTCCTCGGCAACACGACCGCCCATGCTAACCGCAAGGCCAGCAAGCAACTCATTTTTGCGGTTGGTGTATTTATCTTCCTCGGGCAACCACATGGTAGATCCAAGCGACGGGCCTCGCGGAATGATTGTGACTTTGTGCAACGGCTCCGTGTGCGGAAGAAGTTCGAGCAACAACGCGTGGCCGGCCTCGTGATAAGCGGTGTTTTCCTTTTCTTTTTCGCTGAGCGCGAGGCTCCGGCGTTCTTTGCCCCAGCGAACTTTATCGCGCGCTTCTTCGAGCTCGGAGAGCGTGATTCCTTTTAAGCCCCGACGGGCCGCCAGCAACGCCGCTTCGTTGATCACGTTCGCCAATTCTGCGCCCGAATAACCGGGTGTGCCCCGTGCGACGACTGCAAGATCGACACCTTCGGCAAGCTTCACTTTCTTGGCGTGCACCCGCAAAATTTCCTCGCGTCCTTTCACGTCGGGCAGGTTAACTGTGATCTGACGATCGAACCGTCCCGGACGCAACAAGGCCGGATCCAAAACATCGGGTCGGTTCGTGGCCGCGATGATGATCACGCCTTCCTGAGTATCGAACCCGTCCATCTCTACCAGGAGTGCATTCAACGTTTGTTCGCGTTCATCGTGACCGCCGCCAACGCCGTGACCGCGATGACGCCCGACCGCGTCGATTTCGTCGATGAAAATAATGCAGGGCGCCGACTTCTTGCCCTGGTCGAACATATCGCGGACACGCGATGCGCCGACGCCGACAAACATCTCAACGAAGTCCGAGCCGCTGATGGAAAAGAAGGGGACATCCGCTTCTCCTGCAATCGCGCGCGCCAGCAGCGTCTTGCCGGTGCCCGGCGGTCCCACCATCAGCACGCCCTTTGGAATGCGTCCGCCGAGTTTCTGAAATTTTTTGGGGTCACGCAAAAACTCGACGAGCTCCTGCACCTCATCCTTTGCTTCTTCAACCCCGGCGACATCGCGAAACGTAATTTTGTTCTTGTCGCGCGCGAGCATGCGCGCTTTCGATTTCCCAAAGTTAAGAGCGCCTTTTCCCGCCATGCGGATTTGCTGGCGAAACAGAAAGTAAAGAACCAGCAAGAAGAGGGCGATTGGTAGAAACCCGACGACCGTTTGCGCCAGCATGTTTGATTCGGTCTTAATGGCGGGCTGAATACCGGCTCCCGCGAGCTTCTGCTGCAGATCATTTGTGAAACTCAAATAAACAGTGGTTCGAAACGGCACTTGTTGGGACGGCGCCGAGCCAATTCCCTGACGGATGTAAGCGCCGCGCAACGTCTGAGTCGGCCGGCCATCTTCCACCACCAGCTGGAGCGGATAGTTCTTGTCGTTAACGATCTGCTTGTTTTCCAGCAGCTCGAGAAACCGGTTATACGGCACGTCTTCGACCGGCTGCATTCCGCCCCGGTAAAAGAGCATCGCCATCGCGATCAAACTGAAGGCGATCACGATGAGGATGACCCCGCGCCAATTGAAATTGGGTTCGTTCCCGCGAGATCTATTCTCTTTTTGTGAGTTGCGATCGAATTGAGCCATAAGCCAAAACCGAATCTACCGCCGTAAAAAATTTACCATGAACAAATTGCAATGCAAAAGGACTCGCGCCCGACGTTATATGGTTAAACCCTTATATCTTTATATCGGAAAATAGCCCGCAAAGTTTTGTAGCTTTTTGACATTCCTGCCCCTTAAACGGTTCAACACTTGAACAAGCCGAAGCCACGTTGCGTCGCCGCCCCGTTTCGAGTAAAATTCGCCCCCGAATACTTCAACATGACAGAGCTTGTCTCATCAGTTGCAGATAGGATCGATCGCGCTGTGCAGCGGGTGACGCCATTGGCGTACCGGGTGCGCCGGACTGGGCGTCGCTGGGTGCGCCGGGCGTTGCGCAAGCCCCGCAGCGTCGCGGAGGGTCCGAACCTCCTGCCGGTGTTGATCCAGGTTCTCGCGAGCTTCACGAAGGCAGACGGTGTCCTGCTGGAGGAAGAGATCGACTCAAGCCTCGGCTTTTTGCGGTACGACTACCCGGAGGCGGTTTACTCCGAGCTGCGACAGTTATTCCGCCAGGCGCTGTACGAGCAGCAAGACCTCGCCGCCATGGCGCAAAAGCTCGGCGCGCAGCTTGGCGCGGATCGGAAGATCATGCTTGGAGTTCAGCTTTACGACCTCATTTCACAAGCGGGTTTGAAGCAGGAACAAGTCGTTGCGTTCTATTCGTTCATGTCGCAGATGGGAATGGCCGCGCAGGCGATCGACATCGTTTATCAACTCAATGCCTCGGAGGATTCAGATCCGTCGATCTATCAGCACGGCGCGTCACCGCTCGAGTCGCTCTCCATGGGTCCGGATGGGAAAGCCGACGTGACGCTCAAGAGTCTGAATGAGACCGATCGCTTGATGGCTTTTCGGTATCACGAACTGATCTTGCTGAAGAATTATAGCGACCAGAACGTATCGGTGCGTGGCAGGCCATTGGTGCGCGGCGGTTTCTGCCGAATTTATCCGGGCCAGCGGATACTGGTAGGCGACCAGGTGCTGAGCTATCAAGAGTTGGCCCAATATTTCAACGCCAAGAAGAACGTTTCGCTTCCGGAGATTTTCATCCGTGTAAATAGAGACTCCGACGAGGTGGGATTGGAACGCTCACGAACACGCGAAAGTGCGCTTCGGGTCACTTTTGGATTGAAGGTTCGCGTAAAGGCATTGCGCGATGTGGATGCAGAACTCAAAGGCGTAAAGTTGAAAGCCGGCACGCAGGTCGAGGCAGCTTTGGAAGACAGGATCGTCTTTCGCAATGACACCGAGATGGATCTGAATGATTTGCGCCGGCGAGCCCGCGCTTTGGGCGGGCGGTTCCAACTGAAGGCCTCCAAGTCGGAATATCTGGTTTCAAATGACCCGAGCCGCTTGGAAGCTGACGATATTTTGCTCTCCCCCGGGAGCAGCGGCGATGTGCTGCTGAAGATTTTCTGCGATTACGATCGGCGGGTCGGTCAGCTGGAGGTGATCGAAGCAGATCGGCCGATCATGGTCGGCGATACAGTGGTGCGCACTACAGCGCCGCTCAAAGATGGCGATACGATTCGAATCGACATCGGCCAATTTCTGCGTTGCAACTTTTTGGAACGAATCATCGAGGAAGAGCGCAATATTATTCGCACCCTCGAGGCGAACGAAATTACGCACCGCTTCGGCAAGGGCGGAGTTGGTCTGGAGGGCATCTCCTTTAGCATTGCGCGCGGTGAGCTGGTTTGCGTGATGGGCGCAAGCGGCTGCGGAAAAAGCACGCTCATGAGAGTGCTGGCTGGCCAGCTGCAACCCAGCAACGGGGAAGTGCTTCTGAACGGCCAATCGCTGTACCAGAATCTCGACACACTGAAGCATTATGTGAGTTACATGCCGCAGCAGGACGCGTTCGATGAACATCTCACCATCGGCGAAAATTTGTTATTTGCGGCGGCAATTCGCGCTCCGCATCTATCTCGACGCGATCGCAGTCGACGCTTGGACGCAAAGCTGATCGAACTAGGACTCGGCGAGCGGCGCGACGCAGTTGTCGGCAGCCCGGAGAGCAAAACTCTGAGCGGCGGCGAACGCAAACGTCTCAATATCGGGCTGGATATGATTGGCATGTCGGACGTTTACCTGTTCGATGAACCGACGTCAGGACTCTCATCGAAGGATTCCGAGCACGTGATGGAAATCATTCGGAGCATGGCGCACAACAAGATCGTTATCGTCACGATTCACCAGCCGAGCTCGAAAATTTTCCAGATGTTTCATAAGGCAATCCTACTCGACAAAGGCGGGCGCCTTGTCTTTTTCGGGACGCCGTCAGACATGCTTCGCTATTTCGCTGAAGCGGAACACCAGCATCAATTCGGAGCGGAGCTCGGGGCCTGTCCAGCTTGTGGAACAACCCGCCCTGAATTCGTTTTCGATGTGCTGGAGACGCCGCTGCGCGATCTGAGCGGCGACGTCATTTACGAAGAAAACAGCCGCGGTCATCTCGTACCGGCGCGCCGCTATTCGCCGGAATTCTGGCGCGATAAATATGAAGCGTTTCGCCTGATCCAGGACGTCAAGCAAGTTTCGCTGCGAAAAGAAGAGCCATCTCCGTTGCCGGCGGCGCCGGTCCAGAAAAAGCGTCTGCCCTTTCGATGGCACGATGAGTGGACACAATTTCGCACCGTGCTGCGGCGCGCTTTCATAAGCAAACTGCGCAACCGCGCCAACATGGTCATCACGATTGGGGTTTCGCCCGTCCTGGCACTACTGATTGCGACCATTCTGCGCTACTCAGAAAACGGGACGTACGATTTTGCCTCCGCGTATCATATTCCGACGTTTTTGTTCCTCGGTCTGATTGTCGCGATGTTCCTTGGCCTGACCAATAGCGCCGATGACATCATCCGGGACCGGCCCGTGTTGCAACGAGAGCGGAATGTCAACGTTCGTCTGTCGTACTATGTCATTTCAAAGACGCTTACCCTCGGAGTGTTTGCCCTCATTCAGTGCATTCTCTTTGTTCTGATCGGCAATTACGTCCTTCAAATCAGGGGAATGTTTTGGATTGACCTGGGAATCATGTTCATGACCGCCATGGGTGGCGTGGCGCTGGGCTTGCTGATCTCGTCGCTTGTTGCCGATCCGAAGACAGCAGCAAACATCGTCCCGCTTGTTTTAATTCCACAGATCATCATGGGTGGCGCGCTCATCAAATACGAGGACATGAACAGGAACCTTGGGCTTTTGTGGACCCTTTCGCGCTGGTTCACCGAGCATCCAAACGCAGAAAAAAGCAGGAAGACAGAGAGCAAGTTGGAAGTGCCGTTTATCTGTCAATTCATCGCCATGCGCTGGTCGTACGAAGAGATGATTGTCGCGCAGGCCAAGCTCAATCCGCTCACGCGGAGGCAGGATCGAGCCAACAACGAGATTCAGCGCCTCGCACCACAGGCCAACACTCCGGAGAAGCGCCAACGACTTGACGACCTGAAGGACGTGCTTGCGCTGCTGTCGGGTTTGGAAGGCAAGTCTCCGGCCGACGTGGATCGCTACCTGCACCTGGTTGATCCTGTACTTAATGGCAAGCGGTCCTTCGACCGCGCCCTTTTCAAGGACGCGAACGGTCCGATCACAGCCGAGCAAATCTATGTGAATCAGAAGGTCTCCGATCTGATCTCCAACGCCGAGATGGATCAAAGCGACTACCGCCGCGGGAACAAACCCAACGTGTTCTTCGGCGCGCAAAAACGTTATTTCGGGATCAAGTTTGGTATCTTTTTCTTCAATACCGCTGTCTTGATTCTATCCGCCCTCGGCTTGCTTGGCCTGTTGCATTGGATTCTGCGAAGAGAACTCGAAGTACGAAGAAGCCACCTCCGCTCTCATTGATATTGCGCTTCAGCGCGCCCAAGTTGCATTGAGCAGCGCCAACAACGCGCGGCGGCTACAACTACGAAATTCCTGTAACCGCATGGACTGTGCCGAGGCTCAGTGGCGTTGACACGCCGCTGAAGCGGGGTGTTAGTGAAATTCACGAAAATCCGACTCATGAGCAAATCGAAAACAAAGCCAGCCCGCCTCATCGTTGCCACCAGCGAGACAGATCCCGACATGCTGTATGCGACGAAGTTTTGGGCACCGGACCCGTTCATTTTTTTGCAGCGCAATGGCAGGCGCACGCTTGTTCTGAGCGATTTGGAAATCGATCGCGGTCGCAAGCAAGCCAAAGCAGATGAATTCGTCATGTTCAGCGAACTGGAACGCGAAGTGCAGGGAAAGACCAAAAAAGCACCGCCCTATGAAAAGGTGCTGTCACATTTCCTCAAAAAACGGGGCATAAGATTGGTCGTTGTTCCGGCAAATTTTGCACTTGGTTACGCCGAGGAACTCGCCGCAAACAAGATCCGCGTCCACGCAACGAATGGATTTTTCTGGCCGGAACGAGAGGCGAAAACTGAAAAAGAAGTCGAAATGATGGGCCGAGCCTTACGAATTACGGAACAAGGACTCAAACGCGCCGTTGAAGTTTTGAAGGCGTCCAAGCCTGACGCTGGAAAGCGATTGCGCTGGAGCGGCAAAACCCTGACTTCCGAAATACTTCGCGCCGAAATCGATTCTACGATCCTGCGTGCGGGCGGTATTCCGGCTGGCACAATTGTTGCCGGTGGGGATCAGGCGTGCGATCCACACGAACGGGGCTACGGTCCGCTTTACGCTGACTCGTTGATTATCCTCGATGTTTTTCCACGCGATGCGAAGACAGGATATTTCGGTGACATGACGCGAACGGTGTTGCGCGGACGCGCTAGCGAAGCCCAGCGTAAGCTTTGGGATACGGTGAAGGCAGGCCAGGCGCTGGCCTTGAAGAGAATCAAGGCGGGAGTCGATGGAATGACGATTCACAAGGCGATCCAGGAATTCTTCAACAAGCGTGGTTTTCCAACTGAAGTGCGCAGAGGCCGGCGCGTTGGGTTCTTTCACGGCACCGGACACGGCTTGGGACTGGAAATTCACGAGCACCCACGCCTTCAAAAAGTCGTTCTAAAAGAGCGACAGGTGCTCACGGTTGAGCCCGGGCTTTACTATCCAGGTTTGGGCGGGGTGCGCATAGAAGATGTGGTTTTGGTGACCAAAACAGGCTGCAAAATTCTATCGCGGTTCCCGAAGCAATTAGAGGTCTAGGTGCCCAACTGGCAGGGGCGATGCCTTGCGCCGACCGGCCAGCACACGGGGAGTCTCATCCAGAAATGAACGCGCGACGCTGTTTTGCGTCTAATTTGTTCCAACCAGCAAAGTGACAACTGACGTTCGTAAGTTAAATTAGGTTCGTTATGTATCCATTCGGTTTCGGCTTTGGATCTAATTGGCTGCTTTACATAGGCATCCCTCTGGTCATCGGGATTTGGGCGCAGATTCGGGTCACGAGCGCGTTTCGTAAATGGGGCGAGGTGCGCGCGAGTTCGAATATCACCGGCGCGGAGTGTGCGCGCGAAATCCTGCAGGCGGCCCAGATTCACGATGTCGATGTGGTAGAGACCAACGATTTTCTAGGGGACCATTACGACCCGAGGGACAAAAAGCTTCACCTCTCCACCGGCGTGTACAACACGCCTTCGGTGGCGGCGCTGGGCATTGCGGCGCACGAGACTGGTCACGCCATTCAGCATGCGAAGGCGTACGCCCCGCTGAAAGCACGCATGGCGATCGTGCCGGTGACGATGGTCGCGTCGCAATTGTTACCGTTTATTATTATTGGCGGGCTTTTCTTTAGGATTTCCGGTCTCATTACCCTTGGCATCTACTGCTATTTGGTGCTGCTGGTTTTCCAATTGATCACCCTGCCGGTCGAATTTGACGCTTCGCGACGAGCCAAAATCATTTTGCAACAGATGGGGATCGTTCGCCCCGGCGAGGAAGTCGTGGGCGTGAACAAAGTACTCAACGCGGCCGCGCTCACTTACATTGCGGCGTTCATTGCTGCGCTCGGGAACTTGCTGTGGCTGATGTCGATCCGCGATCGGCGGTAATCGACTGCACTAGTAAAAATGGATACCACACTCGCCTTACCCGCTCGACGGATTTCTGATTTGTTGTCGTCCGGTCTCGGAGCTCGTGTTAAGTCTAGGCGCGAGACAATGGACCAGCCGCGGGTCGATCCAGATCAGGAGTTGGTGAAGCGAACGCAATCGGGCGACGCCGGTGCCTTTGACGAACTGGTCGTCAAATATACGCCGCGTCTTTACGGCCTGGTTTACAACATGACCTCGAACCACGAGGACACGAATGACCTTTTGCAGGACATTTTTGCCAAGGCGTATCGCGCCATCCGTGGATTTCGTGGCAAATCGTCCTTTTACACGTGGATTCATTCCATCGCTGTGAACATGACGCTCAATTTTCTCAAGAAACGCGGCCGACGCTTTCACCTTAGCCTGGATGACGTCGATGCCAGCATTCAAAACGACAAAGAATTTCTCCAAAACACGGCCACGAGCAGTCCAGTACGCGAAGCGGACTTGTCCGAGCTGCAGCGAAGATTGAACGAGGCCATGATGAAATTGTCTGAAGAACACAGAGCCGTGGTAACCATGTTCCATATCCAGGGGATGCCCCACGCAGAGATTAGTAAAATCTTGCGCGTCTCGGAAGGAACGGTACGTTCGAGACTCTTCTACGCGAATCGGCAATTACAGAATTATCTGGACGAATTTCGGAAGAATCCTGTTTCCTAATCCGCGCTGAAAAATGAACGAGTTTGACGAAAACGAAATTGCGAGGCTGCTTCGATTGAAGCGGTACGAACAGCCGCCACCGGGCTACTTCGAAAATTTTCTGCACGAGTTTCATCGCCGGCAACGCGATGAAATGCTCCGCCAACCACTGTGGCGGATCTGTCTCGAACGCGCTCACGGTTTCATGCTCCGGCTGGATGCTCGTTCCCTTGCTTCCTACCCGGTTGCGCTCGCAGCAGTGGTGGTGTGCGCGGCAGTGATCTCATTGAAGGTTTATCAGCAACCGGAGACGGCTCGCGTTGCTTTCCAGAGTCCACCGGTTTTGTCGGCGCCGGTCAGCTCGGAAGGAGAATTGACGCTCGCATCTCCGGGAGTCGTGCGAATCAGGACGCAGCCTCTTCGCAGTTTTAGTCAAAGCGCCCAGACTCACCGAGCCGCAGTCCCACCACACTATGTGCTCGACAGCGTCCCCGTGAGTTATGAGCCGACTTTCAGATTCTAGGGACGGTATCGTCGGGACCGACCGGCGCGGCTTGCGCCTTCCAGGATGGCGAATTAAGAATTTGCGCCTCATTATGCCTCGTAAAGCCGCGTTCGCGCTGATCTTCTTGTTTGGAACAAGCGTGCTCTTCGCCCAGGAGATGTCGCCGGAGGCAATCAGCCATCATGTGAAACTTCTCTTTGAGCGCGCCGCCAAAGCGGTCGTCAAGATTCACGGTTTCGATGAACACGGCCCGATTTGCGGCACCGGATTTTTCATCGATCCCACTGGAACCCTTTACACGGCATACGACGTGGGCGGCGAAGCAGGTGACTTCACGATTGAATTCGGCGGCAAAAAGTATCCGGCGCGCCAACTCCTGGCGGATATCCGCAGCGGGACGGCCATGTTAAAAATTGACGAGGCCACTCCGGCCCTGCCGGTTGGTAAATCTGCAGGGTTGGAAATAGCAACGCCCATTGTGTCGGTTGGTTATCCGCTGGACCTGCCGGAGACGCCTAATTTCGGAATGATCGCGGGATTTGATCGGAAATATCGCGGCCGTTATTTTTCTACTACCCACGTGCGTCTTAATCTGCCGACGCAGCGCGGAGAAGCGGGCGCTCCGCTGTTGAACATGAAAGGCGAAGTGGTGGGCATTGTGGTCAGTAGTCTCGAGAACAATTCGGCATGTTATGCCGTTCCGATTGAAGTCGCAGAAAAGCTTCGCAGTGATTACCTGCGCTTCGGCGAAGCCAGACATGGCTGGATTGGGATCAACGTGTCAACGGCCCGACAACCGGTGGAGGGTTCGCTTGCCGAAATGACCCAAATCGAACAAGGCAGTCCTGCGGCCAAATCAGGGATCAAGTCGGGTGACATTCTGCTGCAAGTTGGACAGCGAAAAGTAACCCAGCCCGAGGACGTGCCAGATGCCTCATTTTTCATCACCGCGGGCGACGTCGTTCCAATCACGGTAGTGCGAGGCAATCAAACAATGACTTTCAATGTGCAGGCGACGCTGCATCCCCGTCAATTGCTGGACGGCGGCCCTGCAGCCGCGGCGCTCCCGTCTCATCAGGCGATACCGCTCAAGCTCGAGTCTGAGCCGCCGCGCGAGCCGTAGC